>NZ_RQVF01000004.1:0-131523 GCF_003992235.1 Veillonella sp. 3913
ACAACACTGTGTTGTGGCGACTAGATTATAATAACAGATTCACAATATCGTGTCAACAGTTATTTTTAATCTTTTTTTCATTCAATACTCTTACGAGTATGAACGCTCAGTTCTCTCGAACATGTTTAATAGTATATTCCATTTCCAAGCAAAAAGCAACCCCCAATTTTAAATTTTTATGCCCATCCTCTATATGTATATAATAATTCAACACTCCTAGTAGACAACGAAGTTATACCTATAGCATCTTAAAACTTTCATCAAATAATATCCTTATCTCTACGCAAATAGGATGTCGTACTCTACCAATATTTTATCTCTTCATTAACCAACCCTCTCATGTGTTGAACCTTTATATCTATATTATTAACTACATCATACAAATATATGAACATTCCCCCTACCAACCACTCATAAACTTTCCTTCTGAGGAACGCTGTTTTGAGTAGTAGCCTTGTGGTGTTATTATTGACTAAATCAAGCAAACACAAAAAGAGCACGGCCTACTCCGAACATAATAAGTCTAGGTCACGTTCATATGTATCATAATCGCATATTCCCTAGAAGAGCAGGGCATGTTCCTGAAGAAACATTATGAAATACCGTTTCTGAAGGAATGTGCCCTGCTCTTCTTTTTACTTCATAGAATATTAACTAAACGTGACAACGCTATACAGGGGTATACCGTGCTCTTCCCTTTATCACATATAGTTAAACCACCACAGGCTACATAACATCACAAGTGAACGCTTTCGCCCAGTTCAAAGTTCCCTTTACTTGTGACTACTCGATCTGTCGGATTTAACCCATCAAGTATTGTCACAGCACCATCCACTTCTAATCCAATCTCAATTGTCTTAATATCAATTGTATTTTCATCTGTTAACACATATACAAACTTACCATTCTCACCATCACGAATAACTTCTTTAGGCAAAGTAAGCGCCGGCGCTTTCGCTTTCGTTTCAATCACCAAAGTATAGAACTCACCAATCGTCACTTGTCCAGGTTGTACGTTGAAAGTGGCTTTTACCGTGATACTCGGTCCTGATTCGGTTCCCACAAATGTAATTTGTCCCGGCACCTGTGTTCCATTTACATCTAAATAGACTTCCACGCCACCAGTGATGCTGGGCTGCTTCAAAATAGATCCAAAGCTTTGTGGGACACTCAATGTGGCCACCACTGGAGAATCTTGTTGTATAAGAATAAGTGGCTTCCCTTCGATGGCAATCTTTCTATCTTCATTATAAATAGCTGCTACTCTCCCTTCCATCGGTGAAAGCACTTGCGCTGCCGCCATTTGTGCTTGTATTTTAGCGATGGCTGCTTCAATACCCGAGGTATCCGCCCCAGATCCGCCTGAATAGGAAGGAACCGTTACCACTTGTGATTGCGCCCTCGCCGCAATCGTTTCAAACTCGCGATTCGTAATAATGCCAGCATCACGCATATATCGTGCCCTCTCCACATCCGCTGATGATACGCTACCACCCACCACTGTAGTCGATGCACTCTGTTGTGGCGCTCGACTCCGCGCCTCCTGCAACTGTCCTAATAAAGATTGCAGTTGTTGCTGTAGTGATGTGGTATCAATCATAGCTAGCACTTGACCAGCTTTTACCATGTCACCTACTTTCACAGTGAAAGTAGACACCGGCCCCGATACCGTCGGTTCTACACTAGCCTTATGCAATGCCGTAATATTTGCCTCATGACTGATGCGTACTGGCATTTGACGTTCCACAGGATTCATCACTTGCACCGTTTTGGGCTGCATCCATGTGAATACACCACCTGCAATGAGTAGTGCCGCCACCACTGTTATATATATCCAATATTTCCGTATCCAAGAATAGTTCATCATGCACTCCTCTCATATAGAGAGTATTATACTACTCTTACATCGGAATATCTAGCACACGAACCCCCATCACATATGTTAGTCTTGTAATACATTTATAAATCGTGCTATAATGAAAATAACAAAAGAAGAGCCATCAACGTGTGAAGGCGTTAGGCTCATCTAGAACATTAAAAATGATGGCCTAACGTGCATAAGTAGTGCGAATACTTATTAAATCGTTAGGCCTTTCACATGCTAAAAATTACTTTTTTAAGTATGTGAGTAATGCTAATAATAAAATACCGAAACCAATCATTAATGATAATGCTTCAAATACCGTCATATTACCCACCTCCTTTACTAAGTAAAGAAGATGAACCCAACATTACGTCAATGACTCTTCTGATTTATATTATACTACAAAAATTTCTCGTATCGTGAACTTTTTACTAAATAAATCTATAAGCCAACCTGTGCTATAATGAATCTAACAAAAAAGAGCCCCCCAGAGGAACGCCGTCACGCGTAGTAGCCTTGTGGCGGACCTTTCTACCTAAATCACACAAACACAAGAAGACCGTAACATACCCCTGAACAAACATAACCACTGTATAGTTTGAGAAGGGTGTGTTACGGTCTTCTCTTTATCATATTTAGTTAACCCCGCCACAGGCTACATAGCGTTAGAAGTGATGCCCATACCTATAGCCTCAAGATTATATGTATGCACTTTTTCACTAGCTAACTGGCTCGTCGTCTCATGGCAAGTAAATAAAAATACTTGTGTATGTTCACTAATTCTTTCTATTACCTGTAACGTCAACTTTTGCCGTTCTAGATCGAATCTAACTAACACATCATCTAACAGTAACGGTAAAGATTCTACTTTTTCAGCAAATGACTCCGCCAAGCTAAGTCGCAATGCCAAATACACTTGATCTCCCAGTCCACTACTCCATTTGCCTAAAGGAATCTCTCGTCCCGTTGTATCTTTTACATATGCCCCTTTATGCGCATCATCCATATGCAGAGTATAGATACCACCTGTCATGGCTTTCACATAGGCAGACGCTCTTGCTAGCATCGCCGGTTGCCGATCTGTTTCGTATTCTTGTTGTGCTAGTTCCATGCCATGGTTGATGAATACATAAGTCATCCACTCTTCTAAAGCTTCTCGAAGCTCCGCTTCTAACTGTTCTTTTTTCAACAATGCTTCGGACACTGCATGAGATGTGCTCAAGTGGCGCATAGATTCCTGCAAGGTCCCCCGCTCTTCATACAATGCCTGTAAGGATGATTCAATATTCGCTAATTCCGTTTCACTGCGGGAGTACTCTAATTCCCACTTCCCTTTATCATTGCCTTGTAAACGACGATACCACACATCCTTATGAAATTCTTTCGGTGCCAACAAATCCAATTGTCGCTGACTTTGCCGATAAATCGTCTCCCACTGCTTATATTGATCCTGTTCCAATAAACGCTGACGATATTCTGCCGCACTCTTAGCACCACCTTTTTGAATCAACTCTTCTTGGGCTAAGAATAATTCTTTTTCTTTCTTGCTCCACGTAGCATATTCTTCACGATAGTTTTTACGCTGGCTTTCCTTTTGCTCCCACCGCGCACGATTCTGCTTATGTAATTGCAATTGATGATAGACTACACGCAGCTCTACGATAGATGGCAATGTCTGCAACTGCAAGGAGCTCCACAATTTTCGACACCGATTCACAATCGCATCCAATTGTTCATGATGCAAGCCCACTTGCTTTTGGTAGCCCTCAAACTCACGTAATCGCTCATGATACGCTTGATATTCTTCTTTCATGCCATAGAATGCATCATCTCGGTTCGTCTGTTTGGCCGCCTTTGGCAACCAGGCTTCCCAGACATCCATGGCCTCAGTGCCTGCCGCTTCCAAGGTTTTACCTTCCGTCACCCACTGCGCTTTCATTACTTCGTAAGCTTTAAAATGGCTTACATCCTCTTCATAGCCTTTGATTTGTTCCGCTACTTCCTGTATATCTGAAAGTAAACTTTCATACTCCTCTTCCATAGTTGGCATAGTTCGTTTGGCTATCTTTTCCAAACTTGAGAAGTCTTTAACAGATGTGTTCGCACCTACTGAATCTGTTTTTCTCGCCTTATATTTTTGAACTATTAGAGCCACGCCTAGCAATACCCCTAGGATGCCCGCTATAGCCTGTATACCAAACACATCTGCATAAGTCATATGCCAAGCTAATAGGATTATACCTAACACTACTAATACTATTCCACCTATATAGTAAGCTCGTCCCGATTTCACTATTACCTCAGGTTCAGCCTGTTGTCCTAATAGGTATGCATTCTTGAGAGCTTCTAGGGCAGTTTGTTTTTCTTCTAGCCCTCTCACTGCATCAGCTACCTGAAGGGCTCTATCATCCTGCGGAAACGGCTCTCGACGTTGCCATGCCTCATAGGCTTCACGAGCACTTCGTAATTGCCGTGCTGCTTGTTCCCCATCATGCCAATTCACATCTCTAGGAAACTCTTCTACATCACGCCAATACTTATGAGATTTTCCTATGATTGCCAGTTGCGCCTGTACTTTTTCTAGATAGAGATCTCCTTCACGGCATTCTTTTTCTAACTGTGTCCACTTAGATATCTCTTGGTACAAACTTTCAATTTCTTGCTCATACATTCCAAGCCTATCTTCGGGATCAAAGTTATCTGGTACTAGCCCTTCCTCTTTACCACGCCACACACGCATATACTCTTGGCAGCGACGAATTTCTTCATCTAACGCTAAAAACGTTTCTCGTTCTAAAGGCTCATTCACATGGAATTGATGCATATGTTGTTTTGCTTCTTCTGCCCGTTTATACGTATCCCAAGCACGCAAAACACGTTCCACTTCTTGTAGATACTCCTTGCGCTCTTGCCGTTGCTCTTGCAATGTAGTTTCTTTCTGTTCTAGCTCTACTAGAGAAGCTTGCCATGTATAATACTCCTGTTCTCCTTGCTGAAGTTTACGGATTTCCTGTTCTGACTCTTGCAAACGGTCCAACAAAGCATTAATGGTTCGCTTACCAGTAGGTGATGCTACTAATAACTGACTGGCTAATTCATCTACATCTTTCACAAGTGTACCCAGAGATTCTCCGCCCTCAGCACCAAAAAACCGAGTTCTCACGTCTACTTCCTGTATGATGTCTACCCCTTGTAGATCATCTAAGGTAATAGCAAAAATGCGATCGTACGTCTTTTTATCTAGTCCTTGCCACCATAATTCTGCTGGCTCTACGGTATAGCGCTCTCCTCCTACCTCGTAAAAGTCTAGTTCTTTTCCTTTACGCCCAATATGGTATGTGTGACCTTCTCGCTCCACTAGAATATATCCATCTACAGGCTCTTCTTTCCTCTTTGTTCCCAGTAAAATACCACGAAAGGCTTGGAGCAATGTAGTTTTTCCACTCCCGTTCGGTCCGTACAACACATGTAATCCTGTATCATAGGGTTCAAATCTCCACTTAGTATAGGGGCCATATTGTTCTATATATATTTCTTTAATCTTCATGATCATTCCCCTGTAATAAACGGACTCCATCACGTCTCGCTTTTTCATAGGCGGATTGCAACATAGCCTCTGTCACTAGTCGACTATGCGTTCCTAATCGCTTCCATTCTGGGCGAACTTTTACAATCATTTCTAGTGCTTCTATCCCCGTATGCATGGAGTCGATAGCTTTCACATAATCCCTAATCATCCCAGGTGCTATACTTGGATGACTAATACTGCCTAATTCACAATCGATACCGATAATATACACTCCATATTTACCTGTCTCTTCAGCATGAGATTCCTCTATCCAAGTAGCTCGAACCTTGCTATCTCGTGCCATCTCTGATAAAGGTCCTGCTCCTATCAAGCGAATCGATAACAAAATAGATATATTAGATTTCCGTAACATCTCTTTTTTGTGACGCAACATTTCTAACATCTCCAATACAGATTTTACTTGTCCTAAATCAATAGTCTCTTCAGCAAAACGGATGGTATTCGTCTCATAAAATTGCGTTTCTACAGTACCACGACTAGATACGTCCACTACATAGCAACCTTTTGGTCCGCTTTCACCACGATGCAATCCTTGTGTGTTTCCTGCATACACAATATATGGATGATCGCTAATAATTTGACGCTTATGAACATGTCCAAAGGCCCAATATTGAATAGGAATACTACGCAAGGATTCCAGTGTACAAGGTCCTGTCTGATCATGCCCTTCATGGATGCCTACCGTACCATGCACAAGGGCAATGGAAAAAGGATCGCTCCGTAACGGATGAATAGTAGAGGCCATATCTTCATATTGAGTACTATGGTCAATACTCCGGCCATACAGACCCGCTACCTCTTGTCCTCGCACTAGAAGCGAAAACCGTTCCACCCGTTCAGATGAAAAGACATGCACATTCTTTGGCAACGGCATATGTCGCTTCCAACTATCAGCAGGGTCATGATTACCTTGTACTACATAAACAGCAATCTGTTCCTTATCCAAACTTTCACATCCACGTACAAAATGCATCTCTGCTTCTAAAGGATGGTCTACTCCATCATATACATCACCTGTAATCAGAACTGCTGCTACACGCTGACGAATAGCTAGATTTACAATATTCTGAAAGGATGTATAGGTAGCACGTACCATGGCTGTATCTAAGGATCTGCCAAATGATTTTAAATAGCGAAAAGGCGCCCCTAAATGGAGATCCCCACATTGTATAAATCTAAATGGTATACCCATATTATAACCCTTTCCATGCCTTTGCTAATACCTGTACTGCCCGTTCTAATTCACAGGTAGGAATACCGCTAAAAGACAATAAAACCTCCACCATATCGGTGTCCACCGTATCTAACACCTTAACATCACAAGCCGATGCTAAGGCTCGTAATGCCAACTGTTCTCCATCCACATACCTGAGTCGCACCCCTGCATAGACTCCTCCTTCAGGAGCAACCACTTCATAAGTATCACCCAAATAGCGTCGCAATAAACTAGTAAAATACTTACTTTTTTCTAAATAGTGTTTTCGAAGCCGACGAATTTGTTTATTCCATTCCCCTGCATTCATATACATAGCCCATGCCAACTGTTCTAGGACACTAGCACTTTGCCCGTAATCTTTACGATGACTATGAAAGTCTTTATACAAAGTGATTGGCAATACAAGATAGCTTAATCGAATAGAAGGTGGTAATACCTTCGATGGTGTGCCCATGTAAATCACACAATCATTTCTATCCATTCCTTGTAAGGATAATACAGGCTTCCCATAATAACGAAGTTCACTATCATAGTCATCCTCGATAATATATGCCTCTTTATGCTGAGCCCATCGTAACAATTCCATTCGTTCTTGTATCGTCATGATGCGTCCCATACTATCTCCATGAGATGGCATACAATAGACCACATCTATCTGCGCTTTTTGAAGAGTATGGATTCGCCCCGGAGAACGCATATCTAGTTCTAGCACAGAAAATCCATAGTCCTTCCAAACTGCTTTCGCAAAACTAGGACTTTGACGATCCAAAGCCACCTTAGATTTTCCTTGACGTTGCAATAAAGAGACGATCATTTGCAAAGAATTAAGAGTACCACTAGTCACAAGAATACGATCTACTGTAGCTCTTACACCTCGTGCCTGCTGCAAATATTGATTCAACGCACTCCGCAGTTCTGGTTCCCCTTCTAATTGACCATAGGTCATAAGACGTTTCGTATCTCGTAAGGCATATCCAATAAAACGCTTCCATCGCTTAAAGTCAAATCCTTCTGGGTCCATGGCACCGGTAGCAAAATTGTAAAGAATCGGAGATTTCACTGGTGAAAGACTTCCTTCACAGGACATATTCCATGTAGGATGATTCTGCATCATAGTATCACAGTCGCCACCTAGAGGCTGGACAATCTCCAATACCTCATAAGGGGCCTTTTTATGAGCTTGAATATATCCTTCCGTGGCCAGTTGTAGATAGGCTTGTTCCACCGTAATCTTACTGACCCCTAACTGTGCCGCCATAGATCGTATAGAAGGAAGCCGTTCCCCTGGACGGAATAAGCCCTGCTCAATATGTACTTTTACAGCCTCATATACCTGCTCGTACATGGGAATCCCTGCATTTGCATCTAGGACAATCATCTAGGCCCTCCAGAACAACAACCTTACGCCCTTACATGTATATATCTATCTTTAACTCTCAGTTCTTGGGCGGTTCCTTTTATTACTCCATTATCCCCAAAAATTAAGCTATTATTTCTAAAATATATTCTTACTCTCTATTATAAAAGTAAACACGAAAAATGACTACACCCAAAATTACAACGATTTTTCTCCATATATTCACGTAAAGTCTAGTGATATTTGCATTTAGCAATAAACAATGCTATACTTATCTTATAAAAAAGAAGAGCTAATAACGTGTGCTGGCGTTAGGCTCATCTTAAAGATACTGAAACTGAATTTGCCTAACGTGCTAAGGTGTGTGAGACCTTATCCGTTAGGCTTTTTCATTGTCTATTTTACTAGATCAATGAATTGAATTGCTAAACTAGCAATAGAAATCATCAAGGAGATTTTTTCATACTTAGTCATAGCAACCACCTCCTCCCATATTAGGAAGAGATGAGCCTAACATCACGTCATTAACTCTTCTACGAACCCATTATACCACAAATTCTACATATGGAATAAACTTCTATAAGCGCAGAATACCTGCATAGCAAAATAATCTCCGCTCTCTGTTAACGCTTATACTATTGACGCAAGTTAACAATAGATATATAATGTAGTCATTATGATGTAGTCATTAAAATCAAACAACTATTACGAGGTGTAATTATGGAAACTGTATCCAAATCTATTTCCTATGAAACAATCATAGCCTACGCGCAAAAAGTATTAGATGGTGGCGAGATCACTCGTGAAGAGGCAGAGCAGCTGATTCACACATCTGACGAAGACACTATGATTCTTTTAGCTATGGCTGATAAAATCCGTCAAAAGTTCAATGACGATACAGTAGACCTATGTGCCATCGTGAACGCCCGTTCCGGTAAATGCCCAGAAAACTGTAAATTCTGTGCTCAATCCGCCCATCATGACACTGGTGTTACTGTGTATCCTTTCATGGAAGAGGATGAAATCGTTAACGCTGCTAAAAAAGCGAAAGAAGCTGGCGCTATCCGCTTCTCCATCGTTACAAGTGGCCGTAATACAAACAACCCAAAAGAGTTCGAGCAAATCTTGAGCGCTCTCACTCGTATTCGTAAAGAAACTGGGTTAGAGATTTGTTGCTCCCTTGGTTTATTGACCTACGAGCAAGCCGTTCAATTAAAAGAAATTGGTGTGACACGTTATCACTCCAACATCGAAACAGCACCAAGCCATTTCCCAGACATTTGTACAACACACTCTTATGAAGATAAAATGTTCACTATCTCCAATGCACAAAAGGCAGGCATTCGTGTTTGCTCCGGCGGTATCTTGGGATTGAATGAAACCAAAGAGCAACGTG
Source organism: Veillonella sp. 3913 (assembly GCF_003992235.1). Taxonomy (NCBI): domain Bacteria; kingdom Bacillati; phylum Bacillota; class Negativicutes; order Veillonellales; family Veillonellaceae; genus Veillonella; species Veillonella sp. 3913. The sequence continues at coordinate 9,423 of NZ_RQVF01000004.1, forward strand.
TTGAAATGGCATTCGAGTTAAAACGATTAGGGGTAGACTCCGTTCCTTTGAACATTCTTAACCCTATCAAGAACACACCATTCGAAAACAATAAACCAATTCCTCCATTGGAAATTCTTCGAACCTTTGCTGTGTTCCGCTTCGTATTGCCAAAGGCTTTGATTCGTACGGCTGGCGGTCGTGAAGTGAACCTTCGTGACTTACAATCTTACGCATTAAAAGGTGGTTTGAACGGTATTATGGTGGGTGGTTACCTAACAACAGCTGGTCGCTCTCCATTAGATGATCTACAAATGATCAAAGACTTGGAGCTCAACCTTAACACCGTGCAAGAAGCATAATCCTATCACTGTAACAACGAAACTTTTCATTACCTATATGTCTCAATTAGAGAGCTGCAACCATATAGAACTTTCAAATGAGAACAGGGGACCCGATTCCATCGAATCTGGGTCCCCTGTTTTTTAATATATATTCGATTTGCTAAACAATGCGCATCACAGAACGTGTACCCTATATACTATTAATCCAATCAGAAAACAGCCATATACATTCTATTCCAATCGAAATACATCCACACTATAGAACTGCACTCCGCTTACACTATAAAATATTTTCTAGATATTATAGTATTCCTAGTCCATGCAACACTGGCTCATACACATAATACAAGAACAACCAGGTCCCCAATCCTGCTACGCCGCCTACGAGGGCACCGTTAATGCGGATCCAAGCAAGGTCTTCTTCCACCTTACTTTCAATAAAATAAATGAACCGTTCTGTACTTAAGCTTTGTAGCACTTCACGGATGATGATGCCGATAAACCCATGGCTCTTCGAAGCAATATGCAGCATAATATGAGTTAAGGCTTCTTCTAACCGTTCCACCATGCCCGGCTCTTCACAGTAATGATTCCACAACTCTTGAAAACTCGATTCCAACGCAATGGCCATTGGCGATGTCCCATCCGCAGATACCATGCCTTCACGAATCCGTGGGCATACATACTCTTCTAACATGAGCTCCCAATCTTGCACATCGATCCACTGTTGAATAGCATCGTCCAAGGTCTTTGTGATGCTTCGGTTCGACGCCATATGTTGCAAAGGTCCTACCCATTGATGCAACCACACGAGGCGTTCCGTACTGTTCGGCTGTTTCCAGCGCTCCAACATTTGATGCACTTCTTCGATGATGGCCCGTGCCATTTCTTCGACGTTCACGATGTTCAATCCTTCTGAAAGTCCAATGAGCATGGCAGACACTACATCTTTCTTGCGCTTTTCGATTTCTTCCTCAATAACCGCTTCTAGCCATTGCTGTGCCTTCGGTGTATACAGAGCCCTCTGCAAATAGTCGATGCCGCGAATGACCACACTTTCATAACGATTGTGCTCACACACATGCAGTAAAGTCTGTTGCATAGGACCGATAAAAGACTGATTATGCAAAAATTTCCGCAACCGTTGTGCACCCCATTGGGCCCACTCCCGATCACTACGTCGCTCCCACAACTCCGACAGCACGGTGGCAATCCCTTGGCGCACCGTATTCCGTCCTACATCACTACGAATATATTGGTCTATAAACGGTACAAACTGTACCCGTTCAATAGCCCTTTTACATTGATCATAGGTGAGAAGTTTCGTATTCACCATGCGGATAATCCCCTCAATAAGGCGATTCTTATTCCGTGGAATCAGTTCAGTATGAAAGGACACACCCAAAGGTTTTCGAAATAAAGCAGTCACCGCAAACCAGTCCGCTACGCTACCGATGAGGGCCGATTGGACAAACCAATACAAACCATCATACCAAGGAGCTGTGATATACCACTGTCCCCACCACACCAAGCCAAACAAAACCGCCATGGTGAGCAGCAAGCGATTCGCATAGGTTGTATAGGGCGTTCTTGGTATTTCTATAACACGAGGGCTCATACAATCCCTCCTTTCAGCAAGGTCAATCCGTAGAAGAGACCACCTAAAATAGCACCTACCAAGGACCCATTAATGCGTATCATCTGTAAATCATAGCCCAATTTAGATTGTAATATGCGGGTAATTTCCTCTGCCGTGAATCGATTCATCTCGCGCACGACGATCTGTTCAATCCAAGGGCGTACGTAATTTAAGACATGCAACAATTGGAATAGAATAAATCGCTCTGCCTTACGACCTTTCACAGCATTCGTTTCCAAGCGCTCAAAGAAATGATACAATTCCGTTTCCCCTTGCTCTACATAGCGCGTAAGATCTAACGTATCTTCCAACACATAGCCATCTTCGATGAACTCCCGGAACCAAGCATTTTTTTTATCTTCTAATTTCCGTTGCCACTGTCCATTCTGTGCTAGTTCATCCACAGCCCACCGAGCCTTCGTGTATACCGCAGACCCCAAGGGCGACTGCAAGGATTCTTGGCTCATTAAATAAGCACAGCCTTTCACCTGTATCATGTGTGTAATGTATTCCGGTGAAAGTGACTCCCCACCTAATGCTAATGCCAATTCTCGCAAAAATGAATTGTCTGCATAGCGATTCATCACAGAGGATACTAGCCCTAATAAGTAGGGGCGAATCCCTTCCGCCGCTAGCAATCGTTGAAGCATACGGTTGATGTGCATCCATAGCACCTCTGCTCGTTCTCGTTCTAACAGTTGACGACACAAACTAACCACAAAAGGTGTCACTCGCCAAGATTCCACACCATTCTTGATATGCCCTAGCAATTGCTCTTGTAGTAAATTTTCTTTCACATGAGGCAACACATGGTCTTTCAGTTCCTCAAAACACACATGAACATACCCCCGACCAGTGGCACTATTCATAAATGACACAATCCGCCCTGGTACACGTTCCTGTTTCAGTACCTCGTACATATGAGATACCCGAAGGAGTTCGTCCACCATCATATGCCGTGCCATTTCCACGAACCGTTCCTTATTCCTAGGGATGAGCGCCGTTTTGAAAGGAATCCCCAAGGGTTTCGTAAACAGTGCTGTCACCGCATACCAGTCAGCTAAGCCACCAATCATGGCAGCCCCTGAAATATGCGTGATGAGACCCCATAAAGGATCTCTATGCAAGGGATAGGAGACTAAGAATATGACACTCATCAGTACTAGTAACGCCGTTGCTCCATGACGTTGTAACCACACTATCATTTAGTTCACATCCTCTAGCACATCACCCGGTTGTTCCGGAATCCAGCAACGTTGGTTTGGGTATGTGTGGCGGAATGTTTCCGAGGGCACCCAAATAGATCCATTGGCATGCATAGGAATAAATAGTTTCGTGTTCATTATACCTAACACTTCTAAGGCTCCCCACTCACGAGCTACTTCTAATCGAGCATCTACAGGAAACATCATAATATCCACAGACAAACCTATTAGAGGTGCAAATTCTTTCTCCTTTAACGCTTTTGCCTCTGCAATATTCTCAGGCGTATCTCCAGACCAATGCCACCAGTTTAAATCTCCTGCGTGAAAGATGCGATGCGTACCTGTATCCACCAAGAATGAACCGCCTTCATCAGTGGAACCAAACATGGTGACAGTCAGATTATCTGATTCTAATGTGTCGCCTACTTTCATGGAGTGCAAAGAAAACACATGTTGTACCAATTCTTCTGTTAGATGTTTCTCTGTCATATTTTGGCCTTGATTAGAACACCCTTGTTTGATTCTTTCTAACACCAAACTAGCTTTCTCAGCATCTTGCTTATCCCCTGCTGTCTCCTGCAATTCCTTGAAAATATCTCGCAAAGCTGGCACATCTTCATGGTACCAAACACTGTGTATATATGGTAAATATTTGAAAATTGATTTCACGTAATGGTCATGATGGATATGGGATACAAAAACATGTAACTCGTAACCTTGTGCTACTAATGTATCTATCACTCCGGCTGGATCTTTCCAGTAATCAAATACATAGGCCCGTCTGCCATCTTCAATGACAAAACCGCTATGTTCTAAATAGGTAACTTTCATATTAACTCCTAATTGATAATTTTATTGATTACCTTCATTATAACATATTTTCCTTTTCACATATATAAAAAGGCAATCTGTCACGCCCAATCAACCTACAAAAGATTAGAAAACGGATTGCCCTTTTATTAGTAATTACTTTATTTTTCACATTACGAATATTATTATGATATACTATAGCCATGAGAGTCTCTAACGTGAGTTAGGTTCATCTTTCTTACTTAGTAAGGGAGGTGAGTAATATAACCGTATTCGAAGCAATTTCTATCATGATTTTATTCGCTATGTTCGTATTAGCATTACTCACTTATTTGAAGAAATAATCTTTAAATATGTGAAAAGCCTAACGCTATAATAAGTATTCCTACTACTTATGCACGTTAGGCCCATTCTATATCCCAGATGAGCCTAACGCTACCACCACGTTATTGGCTCTCTTCTTATATTCCCATTATATCACATGTCAGGTAACACTAAAAGCACAAATTAGAAAAACCCTCCCAAGGTATGCACCTCAGGAGGGTTTTCTTATGAAAGTCTATGACCTTTCGTTGTGGGGAATAGAATTGCTCCTATTATTTAATACCCATGTGAGCCATAAGCATTTTAGGACTTCTTTCTCTGAGGAAGACCGTTAGGTCTAGTAGCCAGAGACGACTTAGTTTGCTTCCACTGCAGCAATTGCACAAAGGTCAACGATATCACTTACGGAGCAACCACGGCTAAGGTCATGGATTGGTTTTGCCAAACCTTGGATGATTGGTCCGATAGCAGTAGCGCCAGCAAAGCGTTGTACTAATTTATAACCAATGTTAGCAGCTTGTAAGTCAGGGAAAATCAAGATGTTAGCTTTACCAGCTACATTGGATCCTGGAGCTTTACGTTCTGCTACAGATGGAACGATGGACGCATCTAATTGCAATTCCCCATCGAATGCGAAGTCAACGTTACGGCCTTTCAAGTCTTCTACAGCTGCTACCACTTTATCAACTTCTGGAGAAGAAGCAGATCCTTTTGTGGAGAAGGACAAGAAGGATACGCGAGGCTCTTTCATACCTGCCACGGAACGAGCTTTACCAACGCTGGACTCAGCGATATCAGCCAATTGTTCAGATGTTGGATTAGGAATAACGCCGCAATCGGAGAAGATTAATAGGCCATCATCGCCATACTCTTTTTTATCAGTGATCACAAGCATAGAGCTGGATACAGTTTTCAAACCAGCTTGTGTACCTACTACTTGGATAGCTGCACGAAGTACGTTTGCTGTAGGGCTAGCAGAACCTGCTACCATGCCGTCAGCCAAACCTAAACGCACTAGCATAGCACCGAAGAATAACGCATCGCCAGTCATAGTAGCGTGTGCTTTTTCAGGTGTCATGCCTTTTTTCGCGCGCAATTCTACAAATGTATCTACCATTTTGTTTAATTCGCCGAATGTAGCTGGGTTGATGATTTCAGCACCTTCCAAAGATACACCAGCTGCTGTAGCTGCCGCTTGAATTTTATCTTCTGCACCAACCAATACAGGCACGCAGAAACCTTCTTTCAAAATCGCAGCCGCTGCTTCGATGACACGGCTATCTTCGAATTCTGGCAATACAATTTTTTTACCCAAGCCTTTTGCTTGCTCTTTTAAACTTTGAATTAAATCCATGGTATGTCCTCCTTTTAAGACCCATTTCGATATATCTACGCTTTATTATACTATAACTAATTTTGATGTTCAAACCGCTTCATATAGTTATGATGAAAGTATACTATCTACTTCATTCATACTAAAACTGCTTCGGTATAAAACCAAAATGTTGTAATGCTTTATAAATTCCATCATCATAGCAAGATGCAGTCACATAGTCAGCTTTTTCTTTCAGAGCATCACGGCCATTTCCCATGGCAATGTTCAGCCAATCTGGTCGGAACATGGACAGGTCATTATATCCATCCCCAAATACGATCACATCTTGGTAGGATGCACAAAAACGATCCATCATTTTCTGGATTCCATAGGCCTTATCCATAGGTTCAAACAAAATGCATCCTTCCCCATAGCGAATTAAATCCTTCGTCATATGTACAATGCCACGGCGCTGTTCCTCTTCTTCTGTAATGAATGCATAGACCTTGTAAAAGTGTTCAATATCCTCAGGTACCAAGTCTGGTACGACTTCATTTTTTATCATCTCCCACTTCGGATCCCATGCTAGGACACTTTCATAAGGAGTAATGCGAACAAATTCGTTTTTATGTGTGACCCCCCAAGGCACATTGTGGCTTGTTAAATACTTAAGGTACTGCACGCAGCGGTCCCTGTCCATGCCCTGCATCCATTGCACTTCATAATTTTCTGTAATGCTATAGCCCCCATCAGCCACAAAATTCGGAGTCTTTGCCATCTTGGCAAAGCGCATAGCATCTGCCTGTAAACGGCCCGTAGCAAGCGCCACGTGATGCCCTGTATCCTGCAAATACTGCAAGGAGTATTGAGCACTTTCAGGAATCGTTCCATCAGGCCACACTGCTAGTGTATTATCAATATCAAAGAAAAAATATTTCCTATTCACAGAACCTCCTTACCGCAACTGCTGTTCTACATCCCAACCATTGACCAACTGAAAGCGATCTTTCTGCTCCACATCAGGATATTTTTCACGGTCCACTTCACTAGCAAACATCACTAGAGGACGTACAAACGTTTTGCGCTCACCATACAGCTGTTGGTACACCACATGAGGCTCATCTGTTTCGGAATGAATAGCAATGTCAATCACATAATATAACATGCCTTTAAAATGACGATATAAACCGCCTACTACAATCTCTTGCATAGGTATCCTTTCTTATACTTATATAGCGTATACAATAGTATATAGTATAGTGTTATAACACATCATCTTTCTTACAACGAAAGTACTTTCAATATTCCAAGTATTCCATATCATACATATAGTATACACTATTCCTCTAACGATTTATATAGCTTTCCTTAGTACTATAGCAGCTAGTTTTTATAATGAATGCTATAGGATAACACATGTATCCAATATAAAAATAGAGAATGATTGCCTTCTGACAAATCATTCTCTATCACTTCAAATAGGATACTACAATCCTATGAATCTCTCAATTATTTTAAAACATGAGATAATTCTTTATTTGTTTCTTTTACTGTTTGTTTTGCAGTGTACCAAACAAGTTCGTTAATGTAGTAACGAAGTTCTTCGTTATTTACAGTCATTGCATTATTGCTTGCTGCAGCAAGAATTGCTTTTGCAATATCTTCGCCACGAACAGTCTCACCTTGTCGATCCAATACTGCTTTTACATTGGATAATGCATCTTGACGCACATTGCGTAACACATTCCAACCATAGCTATTGCTATAACCATTTACAGCTTCTGTAGCCTTTTCATTATCTTTATTAAGGAATGTTTCATAGTTACCAGAATGTTCGTATTTGTTATCACCATTCCAGTTATGAGCACGTTTGAAGAATTCCACACGGTTAGTTAAGTTGCGATCTAATACAGTAAGGAAGTCTTGGTTTACATCATGTTTAACAAAACGATCTTGACGATCTGTCAAACGTTCACCAGCTACTTGGCGTTTTACCAAATCTTGACGAACTTCATGAGCACGTTCCAATACTTTACCTAAATCTTCCACAGCTACTACTGTTTCTTGCATTGGTGCTACTAATTCATAGCCAACAGCTACGCCTGTTACGTTTGCTGGATTCTTTTGGCTATACAATTCATCGCTCATAGCAAAGCTAGAGCCTACTGTTACTAATAACGCTGCTGTTAAAATTGCTTTTTTCAATGTTATTCTCCCATTTCAAACATTACATAATATAATTCTAGTCTAGTATAAGTGTAAGTCAATAATACATATTATACACCATATCAATATCTTTTGTATACTATAATTTTCGATATACACTAATATTTTATCAATAAATTACGTTAATTATGCAAAATCGATAAAGAGCTGCAATACAATATGTCATTACATATCCATTGCAGCCCTTTTATCTTAGTCACAGATTTCTATATCATTCTTCTAAGAAATATACCTCTGTAAGAAAGATTAGCCTTTCTTAACATATTGAAGCACTTCCGCTAATTGTGCTTTTAAGTTATTAATTTCATCTTTTTGCACTTGGTTTTGTGCTTCTAAGGCTGATACTTTATCTTGTAAAGTATAGGAAGAACTGATAGGACCTTGACGGAATGTGTCTTTTACTGCCGTTTCATCTGCACGGGATCCAAATTTCCAGCTTACACCTGCGTTCGCCATTAATTCATCACCACGGCTACCGATAGATGCTCCTGCATGGAATAAAGTAGACTCATTTTTGTAATGTGCAATACCTAATGCTAAGGCAGCTTCACCTTTATATGCACCCACGCCAGCCATAATTGTTGTTGGCTCTAATGGATCATATTGTAAGTGACGTAATGCACCCATAGCTGCAGCTTGCGCACCCATACGGTTCATACGCATATTGATGTTATTGGCTACACCTTTTAATTGAGATACGTTAACTGCATCTGTATCTGCCACACCTGGCGCTACATTAGACATCACTTGGCCGCCAGCAGAAATACCGGATTTCATCACTGGTTTTCCAGTCGCTGGATCTACCATAGGTTTTCCAGTTTTTGGATCAGTCACAGCAGTTGGAGCTCCGAAGGATACTACTTTTGTAGCATCTACTTTTGGATTACCATCTTTATCAAGGATTGGTTTTCCAGTTTTTGGATCTTTCAATTTAGCTGTTTCAGGAGTGATGGATAAGCCATTACCAGTAATCTTAGTAGAAGTTCCATCTGGGTTCTCAAAATTAGCAGAACTCATTTTCTCTAAATCTTTTGCTAATTGAATAGATAATTTACCATTGTCATGAAATACGCCAATATTGCCTGTTGTTGTATCTGCTTTCGCCACTGGCTTACCATTTTCACGGTTACCACCTGTAAATTCCATAGTAGAATTCAACGGTTTACTGATAGTTTCCCCATCATCACCTACAAAACGAAGGCCATCATCCATAGTAGCTACATTACGAGGTTTACCATCTGTACCTGTGTATTGGATACGATCCATAGTTGGTGCATTTGGAATCGGAGTTTTACCTGCTTTTGGAGTTACTACAGTTTTTCCATCTTTTACTTCTACTGTAACATCTGCCGGTGCATACCAGTTACCATCATTAGCACGAACTGCATCTTTTGGTGTATTTTCCAAATCAGCAGGTGCTTTTGCTGTAGAAATATCTACTTGAGAAGCATCTTTACCATCTTTGCTAGCATCTTTCAATGTTAAAGTACCTTTACCATCTTTAGCTGTTGCAGATACGCCATCGTTACCTTTAGCGTCCTTCACAGTCATAGCACCATCTTTACCATCTGCTAACTGATCTTTTGGAGTCGCTGTTAATGGTTGTGCTACTGGAGCTGGTTTACCATCTTTTACAACAGTATTTGTTTGACGATCTTTAGCAGAGCCTGCTGGATATGGTTTACCATCGATTATCACTGTACCTGCTGGGTATACTTTTCCATCATTTACCAATGCATTTTCTGGATAGTATTCACCATTGATTTGTTTCAATGGGTTACCAGCTTTATCTTTTGCAGGACCACCAGTTGTTACACTGTCGATATGAAGGTCACGGTTTACATCTACTTTTACATACGTAGTTGTTACTGTAGCACCATCTTTATCTTCCGCTGCATCCACTACCATAGATACTGTTGTATTCGCACCATTCACATATTTTACGTTATCCTTAGGGTTAACTCTTTCATATGTTTTAGCCTCTTCACTGAAAGCTTTATCTGTGGAGCCAATACCAATATTCCAACCAGATTTTTGGATAGCTGTAGCTACAGAGTTACCTGTTACATACCCATCACCATCGTTTCTTACTGTGTCTGTTGGTTTTATTGGAAACTCTTCTTTCATGGCTTTACCAGTTTTAGGGTCTTTTTTATAGATTTTACCATCTTCACCACGTACAGCCTTAACTTCTTTACCATCTGCATCAGTAATGATCACATTATTTGTTACACGGCCTTCTTTTAAAGCTACAGTAATTTCACGAGTACCATCAGCTAATGTTTTACCAGTTACTTGTACACCATTATCACCTTTGAACTCTACTTTATTGGCATTACGCATTTGCTCTGTATAGCCATTATCTTTGGCAGATACAACAAAGCCCATGTTTTGTAAATCTCCCACAGTAGCTGCGTTGTTAGGGTTAGAGTTTTCAAAGTTAATCAATCCTGCTTTATCAGCATTTTCTGGTTTTTCCTCTGGGAATTGTTCCTCTGCATTAGGCTTAGGTTCACCTTTTTCTAAATCACTAGCTTTATACCAGTTACCATCATTACCTTTTTCAAGAACATCACCAGCTTTATTTTTTGCTACCAATGGGCTAGCAACAGGTGTAGCATCCTTTTTCGGTTTACCATTAGGCTCTACTTGATCTGCTGGATACCATTTACCATCATTCGCTAATTTTACATCATCAGCAGGTTTGAATGTTTCCGCACCATTCGCTACATTACCTAATTGAGTTGGAGTCGTAGTTTGATTATTTGGTGCATCTGCTGTATTAGCAACATTCGGGTTAACCATATTAGATTTCAATGGATCTTTTGCTGTATCAATTGGTTTAATTACATTTCCATCTTTATCTAATAAGTCACCATTTGGAGCTGTTTTAACAGCTGGTTTACCATCTGGACCAATTGGTTGACCTTTTTCATTTACTGGATAATATTTATCGCCCACTTTAGATACTGGTTTACCATCTGCTGTTGTATATGTAATTGGTAACCCTGTTACATTGAAAGTCACATCGCTTGTTGTGCCATCTGCTGCTGTAGTTACCACTGCAGTTGTATTGCCACCGTTTACAAAGTTTACAGTATCAAATGGTTTCACAAAATCACGAGCTTCCCCATTATTTTGTAAATTCCAACCAGCATTTAATACATCAGATACTGTAGCTGCATTGTTACCAGCAAAGTTAGGGTTAGGTTTTCCATCTTTTGTTGGTTTCAATAAGTCAGCTGCTTCCGTTGCTGTCAATGGAGCTTTGTTGATATTGTTTACATCTCCTGCAGTTCCTTTTTCTGTACCATCAGGGTTTGTAACTTTTTTATCAGCATCATTCACTGCTGGGATATTGTTTTTCACATTATTCAATGTTGTTGGAGTGGTTGTACCTTCAGGACCATTTAGAGATGTATTCACATCACCTGCTGGTACTGTTTCATCTCCTGCACCTTTTCCATCCGGAGTTGTATGGTAAGTTACATTGCCATTTTCATCTTTTACTGGATATACTTTTTTACCATCTTTATTAGTATAGTTCACAGGTGTTTGTGCATTATTCGTAGATACTTGGTCATCTACTTTTACAGTGATAGTACGTACACCGTTCTCATCTGTTTTACCAGTAACACTCGCTGTACCTTCACCTACGAATTTCACTTCGTTAGCATTACGCACTTGATCAGAGTAGTTATTACCTTCTGCAGATACAATCCAACCTAAGTTTTGTAAATCACCTACCGTAGCTGCATTATTAGGGTTAGAGTTACTGAAGTCAATCAAACCTGCTTTACCAATGTTAGCTGGTACGTCTACTGGTGCTGCCCCTGTTTTAGGTTGACCATTAGGCTCTACTTGATCCGCTGGATACCATTTACCATCATTAGCCATTTTTTTGCCATCTACTGGAGCAAATGTGTTAGCACCGTTCGCTACATTACCCAATTGTGTTGGACTTGTCGTTTGGTTATTTGGTGCTTCCTTAGAGTTAGCAACATTTGGATTCACTAAATTAGTTTGTAATGGATTTGCTTTTGTATCGATTGGTTCAATAACAGTACCATCTTCTGTAACTGGTTTACCTTCTGCATTAGTTTTTACAGCTGGTTTGCCATCTGGAGTAACCGGTTGACCTTTTTCATTCACTGGATAGTATTTATCACCAATTTTAGATACTGGTTTACCATCTTTATCTGTAAACGTCACAGGCAATCCTGTTACATTGTAGGTAACATTGCTTGTTGTGCCATCTTCATTAGTAGTTACTACTGCTGTTGTATTAGCACCATCCACAAAGTTTACAGTGTCATATGGTTTTACAAAGTCTTTCGCAGTACCGTTGTTTTGTAAGTTCCAACCTGCATTCAATACATCAGATACTGTAGCTGCATTGTTACCAGCAAATTTAGGATTTGGCTTTCCATCTTTTGTTGGGTTCAATAAGTCAGCTGCATCTGCTGCTGTAATAGGAGCTGCTGTATTGTTTTTACCGTCAATTGGAGCACCATTTACATCGTATGCTTTTTTATCAGCATCATTTACAGTTGGTAAATTACTTTTCACATTACCCAATTGTGTTGGAGTCGTAGTTTGATTATTTGGTGCATCTGCTGTATTAGCAACATTCGGGTTAACCATGTTAGATTTCAATGGATCTTTTGCTGTATCGATTGGTTCAATAACAGTACCATCTTCTGTAACTGGTTTACCTTCTGCATTAGTTTTTACAGCTGGTTTACCATCTGGAGTAATAGGTTGACCTTTTTCATTTACTGGATAGTATTTATCACCAATTTTGGATACTGGTTTACCATCTTTATCTGTGAACGTTACAGGCAATCCTGTTACATTGTATGTAACATTGCTTGTTGTACCATCTGTATTAGTTGTTACAACTGCTGTTGTATTCGCACCATCTACAAAGTTTACAGTATCAAATGGTTTCACAAAATCACGAGCTTCGCCATTATTTTGTAAGTTCCAGCCAGCATTTAATACGTCAGATACTGTAGCTGCATTGTTACCAGCAAAGTTAGGGTTTGGTTTTCCATCTTTTGTAGTTGGTTTCAACAAGTCCGCAGCTTCTTCTGCTGTCAATGGAGCTTTGTTGATATTGTTTACATCTCCTGCAGTTCCTTTTTCTGTACCATCAGGGTTTGTTACTTTTTTATCAGCATCATTCACTGCTGGAATGTTGTTTTTCACATTTTTCAATTCTGTTGGACTTGTTGTACCTTCAGGACCATTGATAGATGTAACAACATTATTATTTGGTACAACTTCATCATTATCGCCTTTTCCATTTGGAGTTGTGTGATATGTTACAGTACCGTCATCACCTTTAATTGGATATACTTTCTTACCATCTTTATCTGTGTAGACTACAGGTGTTTGTGCATTATTTGTAGACACTTGGTCATCTACTTTTACAGTGATAGTACGTACACCATTCTCATCTGTTTTACCAGTAACTGTAGCTGTACCTTCACCTACGAATTTCACTTCGTTAGCATTACGTACTTGATCAGAATAGTTGTTACCTTCTGCAGATACAATCCAACCTAAGTTTTGTAAATCACCTACAGTAGCTGCATTATTAGGGTTAGAGTTGCTGAAGTCAATCAAACCTGCTTTACCAACGTTTTCTGGCTTCGCTACTGGTTGTACATTCTCTTTTGGTTGACCATTTGGAAGTACGTCCGCTGCATTATACCATTTACCGTCATTACCTAATTTTTTGCCATCTACTGGATCAAATGTGTTAGCACCATTCGCTACATTACCCAATTGTGTTGGACTTGTAGTTTGATTATTTGGTTTTTCTTTTGTATTTTCTACATTAGGATTCACCAAATTGGATTGTAATGGATTTGCTTTTGTATCGATTGGTTCAATAACAGTACCATCTGCTGTAACTGGTTTACCTTCTTCATTAGTTTTTACAGCTGGTTTACCATCTGGAGTAACCGGTTGACCTTTTTCATTCACTGGATAGTATTTATCACCAATTTTAGATACTGGTTTACCATCTTTATCTGTGAACGTCACAGGTAATCCTGTTACATTGTACGTTACATTGCTTGTTGTACCATCTTCATTAGTTGTTACTACTGCTGTTGTATTAGCACCATTCACGAAGTTTACAGTATCATATGGTTTTACAAAATCACGAGCTTCGCCATTGTTTTGTAAGTTCCAACCTGCATTCAATACATCAGATACTGTAGCTGCATTGTTACCAGCAAATTTAGGGTTTGGTTGTCCATCTTTTGTTGGGTTCAATAAATCAGCTGCATCTGCTGCTGTAATAGGAGCTGCTGTATTGTTTTTACCATCGATTGGATTACCATCTACATCAGATGCATTTTTATCAGTATCATTTACAGTTGGTAAGTTATGTTTCACATTGTCCAACGTAGCTGGAGTTTTTGTACCTTTTGGTCCGTTAATGCTTGTTTTCACTGGACCAGTTACAGTATCGCCAGTACCATTTGGATTTTTCTTGAAGATTGGGTTACCTTGTGGATCTTTTTCACCAGTAGGATATACACGATCGCCATTTTCATCTGTGTATACTACAGGAGATACCGCATTATTTGCAGCTGCTTGATCGTCCACTTTTACAGTGATAGTACGTACACCTTTATCATCTGTTTTACCAGATACTGTGGCTGTACCTTCACCTACGAATTTCACTTCGTTAGCATTTTTCACTGTAGCTGTATAAGGTGTATCTAGACTACCAGTTGTTTTATCAGAAGATACAATCCAACCCATATTACGTAAATCACCTACAGTAGCCGCTGTGTTATCGCTAACTTTTGGCTCACTACCATCTGCTGGTTTAGATAAATCTACTAATCCATTATTCGCAGGTGTAGATCCTGGTACTTGTGTACCATCAACTGTATCACCATATTTATTCAAACCAGATGTTACATTATTTAATGCTGTTGGATCTGTCGTATTTGTTTTATCTCCTGCTGGAGTTGGATTTACTAAAGCTGTTTTTAACGGTTTTGTTGTATCAACAGGGTCAATTACATTGCCTTGTGCATCTAATGGTTGACCTTTGTCATTCACTTTAGTACTTGGATTACCATCAGCATCTACTGGTTGACCTTGATTATTTACTTTGTAATACTTGTCGCCTACTTTTGCTACTGGGTTACCTTCTGCATCTGTATATGTTACAGGTAATCCTGTTACATTGTATGTAACATTGCTTGTTGTGCCATCTGTAGACGTAGTTACTACAGCTGTTGTATTAGCACCATTTACGAAGTTTACAGTGTCATATGGTTTTACAAAATCTTTTGCAGTACCATTATTTTGTAAATTCCAACCTGCATTTAATACGTCTCCTACAGTAGCTGCATTGTTAGGATTTACATAATTAGGAGCTGCTTTATCTGTTGTATTAACAGGAGCATGGTTAGTAGTTGGCGCTTGTGTATCTTTTTTAGCACCATCTAAGTTACCTGCTACATTAGATAATGTAGTTGGTGTCTTAGTACCTTCTGGACCATTGATAGAAGCAATCACATTCTCTTTAGGGATTTCAGCACCTTTTCCATCTGGAGTTGTATGGTAAGTCACATTGCCATTTGCATCTTTTACTGGATATACTTTCGTACCATCTGCAGTTGTATAACTTACAGGTTGCTCAGGCATTTCTTGAGCCTCTGCTTTCACAGTAATAGTACGAACACCATTTTCTGTTTTACCAGATACAGTAACGCCACCCTCTCCTACGAATTTTACTTCGTCAGCATTTTTTACTTGGTCTGTGTAGGCTTTTGTTAATTCACCTGTTGTTTTGTCAGAAGATACAACCCAACCCATATTACGTAAATCACCTACAGTAGCTGCTGTAGTATCAGGAACTGGAGTACCTGTAGCTGGTTTACTTAAATCTACAAGACCTGCTTTTGGTGTTCCAGGATCATAATTTGTCAAACCAGATGTAACATTTTTAATTGTTTTGCCACCATTATCTAAGCCATCTTTTGTTAAAGATACTGGCTTTGCTGACGCATCTTTTGGCGTGATTGTCATGCCATTGCCATTGATCACAGTGGTATCACCAGCCGCATTTTTGAAACCAGCACTCGTTAAACCTTTCAATTCAGGTTGTAAGGAATAGATAAAGTTTTTACCATCTTGTTTAATAGCAAGGTTGTCACCAGCTTTGAAAGTAACTAAATCGCCAGCTTTAATTTTTTCTTCTGATTTACCTGTTTCTGTACCAGAATCAACGCTTCCAGCAGTTGCTTTCCAAGCAGCATTATTCACAGCATTTACCACTGTATCTACAGTGGCTAATTTATTTCCATCTCCTGTATTAGGAGCTGCTTTTCCATCATTACCAGTATTAATAGTACCAGTATTAGCTTTTAGTTTGCCATCTGTTGTTTTGCCAATTGTATCACCATCTGTATTCACAGAAATACCATTTGCATCTGATGTAATAGATCCATCTGCAGCTTTAACATCGAATTTTACATTCGCACCTTTAGCTGTGGTTACAGTAGTACCATTTTTTACTTCTTCTTGTTTCGTAACAGTCACAGTAGTACCATTACCATTTACAAAGTTTACTTGGTCTTCTGTACCAATACCAACCACTTTAGTTTTAGAATCACCAGCAATGTTCCAACCTGTAGCTAATTTTTTAGAAATAGAGTTTAACTGAGAACCATTGATAGCATCTGTAGAATCATCTGCTACACGACCAGCTGCTACGTTTTTCAATTGACGTTCTGCCCCAGAACTACCAAAGGATACTACGTCACCTTCAGCTGTATTGGTACCACCAGCCCAGTTGAACGTATACGCCTTATTTGGTGAGTTATCGTCAACAATATTGCCTTCTTTATCGTAGCTTACACTTAATTGACGTGTGCCTACTAAATCAGTAGTAGAACCAGTACCAATAGCCACCGCATTTTGACGTGTAGCATGAGCACCTACACCTAAGGCTACAGAGCCAATTGCATCAGAACGAGAACCAGCACCAATAGCTGTACCTAAATCACCTCTAGATAATGCATGTACACCTAAGGATGTGGAGGCGTGACCATTTTTATATTTATTATCCGCGAAGTTAAGCGCACTCGTATCCATAGTAAGACCAGTCAATACTTTATACGCCTCAGCTACCGTTCCTGTACTTGGAGTCGTACCAGCAAAAGTATATTCCCGTTTTACATCTTTACCATTGATTTTTTCAGTGACAGTTTTTTTCTCAACCTGTCCATTATCTTTCTGGAAGTTTGTCGTTTGAGCCGCTGCAGAGGCGATATTTGCACCACCGATCATGATGGAGGAATCACCTTGTGCATTTGTAGCACGACCCATAGCAATAGCGCCATCTTTACCAGTAGCTTTTGCTTGGTAACCTAAGGCAATATCACCATAATCTGCCCAAGATGCTGTACCACCTGCTAACGCATAGGCACCATTCGCTACGGAAGCCATACCAATGGCTACCGCAGCTTCTGCATTTGGTTGCACTGTAGAACCAGCACCGATAGCTGTAGCACCGAAAGCACCCATACGAACTACGGAGTTAGTACCGATAGCTGTACCCAAAGCTGTAGTGGAATGGGCTTCCATACCGATAACTACGGAACCAGATTGACCATACGTAGATCTATATCCAGTTGGCATATCACGGCCTACTAGTTTTTTATATTGTCCCGCTACTGTTGCAGTGCTTTCAGTATAGGCTAAATTATAGTCATCAATGGTATTTACATTCGTTCTGTTCACCGCATCATTTGTTACCACTTGGTATTTATTATTACGCAATTGATCTGTATCATTACCACCTAAGGCAACAACACCGTCACCAGCAACCACTTGTCCACCGATAGCAATAGATTGGTCACCGATGGCACGAGCCTCTGCACCTAGGGCAGTCGCTTCATTGATATGATTTTTACGATAAAATGTTAAACCATTATCGACATTGCCCCCTTGTAATGCTGTTTTCGTATCTGCAGGAGCCTTCTCATCTAGACCATAACCAGCTTTTACAAGTACATTTGCATTATTATCCGCATTGGTTTCATTATTAACTAATTTATTACCATTGCTAGGATCTGTACGAAGACCCGCACCTGCTTGGAAACCAAATGCTGTAGCCGCATTCAAACGATACGTCCCATTTTCACCAAATCCTGTGTAGGCACCACGACCAACCACTGTGTTAGGGCGCCCCCCATTACCAGATCCTTCACTGAATGCATCACGGCCGATAACCACAGTACCTTCTGCATTATTTGTGGTTTTAGCATTTTTACCAATAACAATACTAGTGTTACCTTGTACCTTAGTCTCAGTACCAATCGCAATGGTATCTTGACCATTAGTAATCGTTGCGCTCTTACCTATAGCGACAGCACGTGCCTGATTCGCATTTGCCGCTTCACCAAGGGCTACAGCGTCATTAGAACCTGTACCAGCTTGATTCAGAGCTGCACCAACTGTACTTGTTAAGACAGGGCTTACCGCCATAGCCATAGCAGCAGAGCTAATAACAATCGCTTTCGCCTTATTACGACCTACACGCTTTGCTAATTCAGACACTACTACGTAGCATCCCTTAGTTTTGTTCCAAACTACTTTATAAATCCGATTTAATCCCATATAAATCTCCTTTACAACATTACTTATAAACTAAGTCCTATATATCGACTACTATAGAATAACTTATATTCCTCTCACCCAGTATTCTTCTACTATCAAAATAAACCTTCAGTTTCCTAAAGGTTCTTTCGTGGAAAGCAATATTTATACACGAACCATACACTCTACATATACTTGTTAGCCACGACCTAGCAAATAATCTGTTGTGTAAATCTAGTTCAAATTATTTCGATATAATTATACATGAATTTGTATACATTATCAATAACTAATTTAAAAAACTTTCACAATTTATCTGTAATCTATAGAATAACAGTATTCTTACTATCTACCACTATCTTCATACACCATTCATTTATTACATATTAATTCATTTAAGTTTTAATTTTATGTATAAACTATCAATTTTAAGCAATAGTTCGCATTTTTATTCCCAAATGAAATTAGGCATCAACAGATATGGATTGTTACATCCCAATCCAACAATTTTACACTATTTATTCAAAATGTTTATAATTGAATTATTGTGTATATTATTGTAGAAGAATTTAGATATTATGTTTCTATTTTGCTGAAATTTCTTCATCAATTTACACGATTAAAATTTGCACAATATATTGTATATTGCATTCAAAAAACTGTGTATTTATATAGTATAACTAGAGAAAACAATTATTATCTTCCCTAAGGAACACCAATACGAGTAGTAGCCTTTGTGGCGTTCCTACTACCTAAATCACACAAACGCAAAAGACCGCAACATGCTCCTGAACAAACCTAACCACTGTATCAGTTTGAGAAGGGGTGTGTTACATTTTTCAATTTCCTAAGGAACGCAGTTATGCGTAGCAGCCTTTGTGGCGTTCCATTACTACTCGAATTACACAAATACAAGAAGACCGTAACATACCCCTGAACAAACCTAACCACTGTATAGTTTGAGAAGGGGTGTGTTACGGTCTTCCCTTTATCTTATTCAGTTACAAACGCCACAGGCTGCATAGCGAAACAAATGACGATTGTATTGTACCTATAACCTATGCTATAATTAAGTCAATAAAAGAAGAGCCATCAACGTCTGCTAGCGTTAGGCTCATCTCTGGGAATTACAAATAAGAAATGGCCTAACGTGCTAAGGTGTATAAGACCTTATACGTTAGGCTTTTTCATTGTCTATATTACTAGATCAATGAGCTGAATTACTAAACTAGTAATAGAAATAATCAATGAGATTGCTTCATACTTAGTCATAGCAACCACCTCCTCCCAAACTAGGAAGAGATGAGCCTAACAACACATCAATGACTCTTACAATTTCAATTATAGCACAATCTATTCGTACTGTTTATATGAACTAAATACTCTGAGGAACGCCGTTATGAGTAGCAGCCTTTGTGGCGTTCCTTTTTACCTAAATTACACAAACGCAAGAAGAGCACGACATGTTCCGGAGCAAACCTAACCACTGTATCAGTTCGGGTCGGAATATGTCGTGCTCTTCCCTTTGTTTCTATTTAGTTACAAACGCCACAAGGCTACATAGCGAAATAAGTGACAATTGTATTTAACTCTGAACTATGCTATACTTGGGGTATCAAAAAGAGAGCCATTAACGTGCGGTTAGCGTTAGGCTCATCTCAAAACAACAAAATGTGATGATGCCTAACGTGTATAAGTACTGGTTATACTTATCTTTACGTTAGGCATTTTCATTATCTATTTAAATAGATCTTTAAACAGGTCAATGATACTTACTATTACAGAAATTAGATAAAGCAATAAAGTATACTTTTCATACTTTCTCATAGTATCACCTCCTCCTAAATTAGGAAGAGACAAGCCTAACTCACATTAGTGACTCTCATACCACCATTATACACCTAGATATACATTATGCGAATTAACAATATTATGAATATCATCTTAAGGAACGCCGTTACGCGTAGTAGCCTTTGTGGCATTTGTAATATTCCTATTAACTGTGCTATAATTAAACCAACAAAAGAAGAGCCATCGACGTCTGCTGGCGTTAGGCTCATCTCAGAAGAATAAAGAGAAATGGCCTAACGTGTATAAGTACTGCGAATACTTATTGTTACGTTAGGCTTTTTCATTTCTATTGAAAGAAACGATAAATATCTATAATCAACTTAAAAAACTTTATCAATAAAGATAACTTTCTAAAATTTCTCATAGAAATCACCTCCTCCCATAATAGGAAGAGATGAGCCTAACAACACGTCAATGACTCTTACTGAGGAACGCCATTACGAGTAGTGGCCTTTGTGGCGTTCTCTTACTACCTAACTCATACAAACACAAGAAGAGCACGGTGTGCCCCGAACAAACATTATGAAATACCGTTTGTGAGGGGTATACCGTGCTCTTCCCTTTGCCCTATTTAGTTACGAACGCCACAAGGCTACATAGCGGAATAAGTTCCGTCACAAAAAGCCCCCAAAAGTAAATAGCCTTCTTTTCCTCTAAGTATCCTGTAAGCAAAAAGCACGCAACATGCTCCTGAGCAAACATTATGAAATACCGTTTGTGAAGGAGTGTGTTGCGTGCTTTCCTTATACTACTTCATGATTTATATGAAGGCTATTTACTTTTTACTTTTTGATCCAAGGCATCAATTTACGTAATTCGCCGCCCACTTCTTCTACTTGATGTGCTGCAGATTGTTTACGTTGTTCGTTAAGGTATGGGTAGCCTGCTGCATAGTCACCAAGGAATTGATCAGCAAATTTGCCATCTTGGATATCTTTTAATACACCACGCATAGCTTCTTTTGCAGATGCTGGGATTACTTTTGGTCCTGTAATATAGTCACCGAACTCAGCTGTGTTGGAGATGGATTTACGCATTGTTTCGAAACCACCTTCGTAGATCAAGTCGATGATTAATTTCATTTCATGAACACATTCAAAGTATGCGTTAACTGGGTTGTAACCAGCTTCTACCAATACTTCGAAACCAGTTTGCATCAATGCACATACACCACCGCAAAGTACTGCTTGTTCACCGAATAAGTCAGTTTCAGTTTCTTGACGGAAGTCAGTTTCCAAAATACCGGAACGGCCACCGCCTACACCAGATGCCCATGCTAAGGCCACTTCTTTAGTGTCTCCGCTTGGATCTGCATATACAGCGTACAAGCAAGGAACGCCAGAACCTTCTTGGAATGTACGACGTACTAAGTGACCAGGTCCTTTAGGAGCTACCATGAATACGTTTACGTCAGCAGCTGGTTTAATTTTACCGAAATGAATGTTGAAACCATGAGCAAATGCCAAGTACGCACCTTGTTTAAGATTAGGAGCGATGGATTTTTCGTAAGTTTCTGCTTGCAATTCATCTGGAATCAAGATCATCACAACGTCTGCACCTTTTACAGCATCCCCTGTTTCTTTTACTACGAAACCAGCTTCTTCCGCTTCTTTCCAGGATTTGGAACCTTCACGAAGACCGATTTGTACGTCCATGCCGCTTTCTTTCAAGTTCAATGCATGCGCATGACCTTGGGAACCGTAGCCAAGAACTGTAATTTTTTTACCTACTAATGCTTGTAGATTGCAATCTGCATCATAAAATACTTGTGTGCCTAAAATGTTACCTGCCATTGTGATAACCTCCTACTTTGTAATACATGTGTTAATGTTTATAATTTACTAGATTTTCTAGTGAAATTCAACTGATTTTCAGCCTTTCGGCTTACTGATTTACCATACTTAGTATGATAAATTGGTATAATTAAAAATATCTTTGTACACTCTATAAAAACATTTTATGAAAGTACTTGCAGCCAAGGTCGATCTTGGACCCAAGTCACTTTCACAGACAAACCATAGAGCGCCGATAAAATATCATCGGTAATGACCTCATATTTCGGCCCCGATTGAAAGATTTTGCCTTCTTTTAATAGTGCCACATGGGTCACTGTGGGAAGGATTTCCTCGATTTGGTGCGTCACATAGATAAACGAACAAGGACTGTCCTGAGTCCCACGTTGATTGAGATGACGGAGCAATTGTTCTCGGCTCGGTACGTCTAACCCATTGCATGGTTCGTCTAAGATGAGCAAATCTGGTCTCGTCATCAAAGCACGACCGATTAAAACACGACGTTGCTCCCCTGTGGAAAGTACCCCAAAGTGGCGATATTGTAAATGTTGTAATCCCATACTTGCTAGGACCATATCACAGCGTTGTTCTTCTTCCTCTGTCACTTCTCGATACACACCGATGGTGCCATGCGCTCCCGATAGCAAAATTTGTCGCACCGTTTCATCTCGCATAGTACGTTCAAATTGCCCCAAGGTAGAGCTGACGAATCCAATACGATCTTTCACATCTTTCCAGACGCATTGTCCAAAGGTATGCCCTAGGACACGCACCTCACCACGGGTGGCACAGGTGTAGGCCATAATCATGCCTAGCAAGGTGGACTTGCCTGCTCCATTAAGGCCGAGTAATGCCCAGTTTTCCCCTGTGTTCACATGCCAGTCCACACCTTGTAAAATCGCTTCCCCATTGCGGACAAAGGTAACTCCTTCGTAATGTAACAACTCACCTTGCTTTGGTATAGCCATTACATTTTTTCTCCACGACTCATAGCGGTGCAACCTGTTTTTGCAATTTCCAGAATGCCATATTCTTTCATAATTTCTATGAAAGCATCTAGTTTCTGCGTTTCTCCTGTAATTTCCATCATGATAGAGTTAGGACCTACATCGAGTACATTACCACGATACACATCTGCTAATTGGATAATCTGCGGTCGCACAGACACATCTGCTTTCACCTTAATAAGCATCAATTCACGGCGCACCACTTGTTCTGGAGAGAAAATTTTGACCTTAATGACGTCAATCAATTTATAGATTTGTTTTTGAATTTGGTCTAATTGCACTTCGTCTGTTTCTACGGTCAATGTGATCCGTGCATGATGATTAGGGATAGATATGCCAGATGTCATTTGTGTAACGGAGTACCCACGACGATTAAAGAGGGACAGGATACGAGCCCCGATACCTGGTTTATTTTTTGTAATGACTAGCACTTGGTGTTGTCGTACTTTACTCATTGTCAGGGCCTCCTTTCAATCCAATCATATCTTTGGCGCTGCAACCTGCTGGAATCATTGGGAACACATTTTCTTCTTTTTCCACAATGCAGTTAATCACCACTGGCTCATCGGATAGGATAAGGTCTCGTAATTGACTACGCAAGTCTTCGATAGTGGACAGTGTCACTCCTCGCACGCCATAAGCTTGTGCCAACACTTCAAAGTCTGGACTAATGGATAAATCCACGAAGGAATAGCGATGGTTATTAAAGAGTTCTTGCCATTGGCGAACCATGCCCAAGAAACCATTGTTGATGATGACCACTTTCACAGGGATATTGTAAGCTTTTAATAGGAGCAATTCTTGGCTATTCATCTGTAGGCCCCCATCACCTGTGATGAGCACCACTTTTGTATCTGGTTGTGCCACTTGCGCACCGATGGCTGCAGGCAAACCAAAGCCCATCGTACCCGCTCCACCAGATGTAATGATGGTATTCGGTTTCGAATAGGTAATGAATTGAGATGCCCACATTTGATGTTGCCCTACGTCTGTGACCACGATGGCGTTGCCCTTCACAATGTTATCGATTTCTTGAATTACTTTTTGTGGTAATAAAGACTCTCCCTCATGAGGGCGAACGCGAATTGGGTATTCCTCGCGCCATTCACGGATGCGTTCCAACCAATCTTCATGGGTTTGCGGTGTCAATTCATGGTTCATTTCATTCAACACATGTTTCAAGTCCCCTACGATAGGTACGTCGATTAATTTATTTTTTTCAATTTCTGCTGGGTCAATGTCTACATGTACAATTGTTGCCTGCGGGCAAAATTCTTTTGGCACTCCTGCAATACGATCATCAAATCGTATACCCAATGCCAAAATTACATCCGCTTCATTGGTGGCATAGTTCGCATACACAGTGCCATGCATTCCTAACATCCCCAAGGATAATTGATGTTCTCCTGGGAAAGAACCCAATCCTAGTAAAGTATTTGTGACTGGAATTTGACAGGTAGTGGCTAATTTATATAGCTCTTCTGTAGCGCCTGATAATAACACCCCATGGCCAGCGATAATCAACGGTCGTTTCGCTGCTTTTACAATTTCGATAGCCTTTTTGATTTGCTTTTTATGTCCAATATAGTTTGGATCATAGCCTTCTAGGGAAATCGGTTCATTAAAGATCGCTTCAAATTCTTCATAAGAGATTTCTGCTAATTGCGCATCTCGTGTGATATCTACTAGCACAGGGCCTGGACGACCGGTTGTGGCCAAATAGTAGGCTTCTTTCACTGTTCTCGCAATATCTCGGATATCTTGTACCAAGTAATTATTTTTCGTCACTGGCATGGTAATCCCAATGATATCGGATTCTTGGAACGCATCTTTTCCTAACAAGTGGCTAGCCACCTGACCTGTTATGGCCAAGAGAGGAATAGAATCCATATGCGCCGTCATAATGCCTGTCACAAGGTTCGTCGCCCCTGGACCAGAGGTAGCTAAGCACACACCACATTTGCCAGAAGCACGAGCATAGCCGTCTGCCTCATGAGCCGCCCCTTGTTCATGGCGTGCTAAGTAATGGTTGATGCCCTCAAAATCATAAATTTCATTGTATATAGGAATTACGGCGCCGCCGGGATAACCAAATATGTCTGTCACTCCCAAGCGCTTCAATGTTTCTAGGAGTATGCGAGCTCCTCGAATCATCTTCTGTTCACTCATAGTTTGTCCTCTTTCTATATCCATCTCATCCATTAGTCATGTTCATTAAATTCATTAGAACTAATACGGTGAATCGTATATCCACGGTCCGCCATGGCAGCCGTAATTTTTTTAATATGATCTTCCCCATTCGTTTCTACAGTCACCACTAACTCCACTTCATGGAAGCGATCTAGGTTCTTAAACTGATTATGTTCTAGTTTGATGACATTCGCATTTTGTTCTGCTAAGATTTCAGATACTGCCACTAATTGACCTGGTTTATCTGATAAATTCACAGCAAATGTAAAAATACGACCTCGTACGACTAAACCTTTAGTAATCATGGACGCAATGGTCAATACGTCGATGTTACCACCGCTCAAAATACTAACCACTGTTTTGCCTCGCACTCTTAATTTTTTCAAACCTGCCACTGAAAGTAAGCCAGCATTTTCACCGATGATTTTATGTTTTTCCGCCAATAATAGGAAAGCTTCCATCAATTCATAGTCCGATACGGTTACGATTTCATCTACATAATTTTGGATGTATTCCAAATTCTTGGAACCGATTAATTTTACGGCTGCCCCATCTGCAATGGTACTCACCGATGGGAGTGCTACTGGTTTTCCCTCTTCTACAGCAGCTTTTGCACTGGCTGCGCCCTCTGGTTCTACGCCTATGATCTTTACTTGTGGATTTTTTAGCTTAGCTGCTGCTGCCACGCCGGAGATCAATCCGCCACCACCAACTGGTACTAAAATAATATCTGCATTGGGTAATTCTTCTAAAATTTCTAAGGCAATCGTTCCCTGCCCTTCGATAACATCTTCATCATCGAAAGGATGGACGAACACATAGCCGTGCTTCCCTTGTAGTTCACAAGCCTTTTCATACGCTTCGTCATAAACTTCACCAGCGAGCACTACTTCTGCTCCGTATTGGCGCGTCGCCTCTACTTTAATGAGCGGTGTATGGCGTGGCATAACGATAACTGCTTTAATGCCCAATCGTTGTGCTGCTAGCGCCACACCTTGCGCATGGTTACCGGCAGAGGCTGCAATAACGCCGCACGCCTTTTCTGCTTCTGTTAATTTGGAAATTTTATTGTACGCGCCTCGCAATTTGAAAGACCCTGTACGTTGTAAATTTTCCGGTTTTATATATACATTGTTGCCTGTTTCTTGCGAGTACACAGAGCTATGAATTAATTTTGTTTTCACGGCGATGGTAGCGAGTCTCTCCCTAGCCTCCATGAAATCGTATAATTTATGCATATAAACGTCCTTTCCTAAGTATGTATTCTATCTACGGACCTGTACTTCCCTCATAGATATGTCTATCTTGACTGCATTCCCTCATAGATAATTCTATATCCTGACTACATTCCCTCTTATGCTTCGTCTAGGATTTCGATGGCACCTTGTGCTGCAGAGGATACATGCATAGCATATTTTTTCAAGTACCCTGTGACATCTGATTTGTACGGTGCTAAATTTGCTTTTCTTCGTGCAATTTCTTCCTCTGAAAGTTTCACATTCAAGGAACGATTTGGAATGTCGATTTCGATGATATCTCCATCTTCTACGATGGCAATAGTGCCACCAGATGCTGCTTCTGGAGATACGTGACCAATGGATGCGCCACGAGTAGCACCAGAGAAACGACCATCTGTAATCAAGGCTACGTCTTTACCAAGACCCATACCTGTGATCGTCGCTGTTGGTGTCAACATTTCACGCATACCTGGACCACCTTTCGGACCTTCGTAGCGAATGATGACTACATCGCCTTTCACAATTTTGTGACCCATGATCGCTTCTACTGCTTCTTCTTCGCTGTTGAAAACTTTCGCTGGGCCAGAGTGAACCAGCATTTCTGGATCTACAGCACCTTCTTTGACCACGGAACCGTCCGGAGCTAAGTTACCTTTCAGTACAGCGATACCACCTGTGGTGTACACTGGGTCACTCCAAGGATGGATCACATCTTCGTCTAGGACTTTCACAGTTTTAGCAATCGTACCTTGATCCACCAGGCTCACAGATTTTGTATTTTCATGTAAATGTCCTTGTTCTTGCAAACGATGCATTACCGCATACACACCGCCTGCAGCATGTAAGTCTTCGATGAAATATTTACCAGATGGAGACAATTTAGCCAATTGTGGTGTCTCTCCTGCAATGCGATTGAAATCGTCCAAGGTTAAGGATACACCCGCTTCATGAGCAATGGCTGGTAAATGTAGCGCCGTATTAGAAGAGCCACCCAATGCCATATCTACAGCTACCGCATTTTCAAAAGCTTCTTTCGTCAATACATCTTTTGGACGTAAGCCTTCTTGCAAGACTTCCATTACTTGCATGCCCGCACGTTTTGCTAGACGCAAACGCTCGGAGTATACTGCTGGGATCGTACCATTACCAGGTAATGCCATACCCAATGCTTCTGTTAAGCAGTTCATCGTGTTCGCTGTATACATACCGGAGCAAGATCCGCAAGTTGGGCATGCTACGTTTTCAATATGTTCTAATTCTTCTTCGGAAATGAGGCCTGCTTCAAATTTACCTACTGCCTCAAATACATCGGATAAACCAATTTTTTTACCATTGTGCACGCCTGCTAGCATCGCACCACCAGAGACGAATACAGATGGTAAGTTCAAACGAGCCGCCGCAATCAACATACCTGGCACGACTTTATCACAGTTAGGAATAAATACCATCGCATCGAATGGTGTGGCCATGGCAGAGGCCTCGATGGAGTCAGCGATAATATTGCGTGTCACCAAGGAATATTTCATACCGATGTGGTTCATAGCCAATCCGTCACAAATACCGATAGTATTAAATTCCATAGGAATACCGCCAGCTTCGCGGATACCATCTTTTACAGATTGAACGAGATTTTTCAAATGTACATGACCTGGAATAATTTCATTGAAAGAATTGGCAATACCGATGATTGGTTTTCCAATTTCCTCGTTGATGAAACCTAATGCTTTTAATAATGAACGATGAGGAGCTCGTGTAGCTCCTTTTGCTACTCTATCACTGCGTACCATATAATGATCCTTTCTACTTATATAAACATGATTTATAACACTTGTTATAGTCGCATATTGTTGTCTATATACTATGTGCATAACACTGAAATAATTGAATGGGATTTCTATTGAATAGTTCTATGATTTTATATCCAACAGGTTCCCAATCCACATCTAGTATTCTGACATACTATATTAGACATAAAAAAGGGCGATCCCTAAGGAATCGCCTTTTCATATATATGTATGCACGTTAATCAAATAGACTACAACAACCTAGATTCCTTATGTTGTACACAAAGAAACCTAAGATGGTAGCTCTACCGAAGAAAAGGCGACCTCTATGGAATTGTTAGTTCTAATGACGTTCACTAAAATGAACAGGACGAGCACGAGAATTGCTAACAATGCCATGATAATCTCCTTTCTGTACGATATGCGTACGAATCTTAACTATAAGTGTAATACTATAAAAATAAAATAACTGTCTACTATTGTAACACCTTTGTCCACTGTGTGCAAGTACATATCTATATTTTTTTACTCTTTCAGATGTATTATTTTCCACAATTTGTTATACTATAAGTGTTACTTCCCCTATACTGGTAACAGAAAGGGGGTGAACCTAGTGTTAACATTAATTATTACACTTTTTATCTCGATTACGGCAAATGTCCTCGCTTACTACATTTGTAAATGGCTAGATCGAGTATATAAGAAGTAACTAGCCTAGCCTTGTCAGCTATATAGACAAATAAAAACACCCAGGTCTCGCCACCTGGGTGTTTTTTGTGAACCTAATGTTAACTATTTTCACACTTTTTTCGCTTGCCCACATTATATCATAATTACAAAAAAATTAAAACCCCACGGTTGGCAGACCGTGGGGTTTCTTTTGTTTGCAATTAGAAAATCCTCAAATTTATTCCAAATCCATTATATCACTTTCCTAGTATATTTTCTAGTATATAAGAAACACCCAAGTCTCGCCACCTGGGTGTTTTTTTTGGTGAGCTTTATGGAATCACCATTACTCTTTTTCGCTTGTCTTTATTATAGCATAGTTAAGTAAAGAATAAAACCCTATTCCCCTAAAAAGCGTTTTGCCTCACAGTAGTTTACGATACCTTCTACTACTTTTTTTGCTTCACGCATAGCCAATACCACGGTAGCTGGTTTATGCACTACGTCACCGCCTGCGAATACACCTTGACGGCTTGTCATACCATATGGCATATCTCGTGTCACCACATAGCCAGACTCATTCACTTCAATACCATTACCAGGCCCCACTAAGCGTGTGTTTGGTTTGTGACCGATGGCCACGATGATTTTATCCGCTGGTAATGTAAAGTCTTCGCCAGTGCTTTTCACAGATCCATCTTCTTGTAATTCTTGTCGTGTAAATGTCAACCCTTCCACGATATCTGAACCAGTTACTTCTTTTGGAGCGGCTAAGAATTCAAAATGAACGCCTTCTTCTTTTGCTTCTTCAAATTCAGATGGGTTTGCTGGCATTTGTTCTTCTCCACGGCGATACGTCACTGTTACACTTTCAGCACCAAGACGAACACAAGTACGAGCCGCATCCATCGCCACATTACCAGCACCGATGATGAGAACTTTATCACCTTTATATACAGGAATTAATGATTCTTCAGCTCTACCATTTTGTACTAATTGTACAGATGTCAATAATGCCATCGCCTGTAACATACCTGCTTTGTCATCACCTGGTAAAGAAATTTCCATTGGCACATGAGTACCGGTAGCAATAAAGATAGCATCAAAACCTTCTTCAAACAGAGCATCTAAGTTACGATCTGGACCGATAGTGACATTACATTCAAAAGTAACACCTAATGTTTCTAAACGCTTCACTTCACGACGCACAATTTCTTTACTTAAACGGAACTCAGGAATCCCAAACAATAGGATACCACCTGGCTCATCTTGGCGTTCAAATACTGTCACATCATAGCCTAATTTTGCCATATCTCCAGCCACTGTTAATCCAGCAGGGCCAGAACCAATAATAGCGATTTTACCTTGGTCTTTACGATTTGGTTTTACCTTACGAAGATTGTTATTGCTTTCAAAATCTGCAGCAAAGCGCTCCAATTTACCGATATTAATGGGTTTGTTCGCACGATTTAAAATACATGCCCCTTCACATTGTTTTTCACGAGCACACACACGGCCGCACACCGCTGGCAAGCTGCTACGCTCTGCAATAATATCGTTGGCTAATCCAAAATTACCATGTGCAATAGCTTGGATGAAACGAGGAATTTCATTTTCAATAGGACAACCTGTACGGCACAATGGCTTCGCACAGTTCAAACAACGCTTTGCCTCTGCAAAGGCCTCTTCCATCGTATAATCTTTATCAAATTCTAGTTCATGTCTTAACTCCATAAAGACCTCCTTGCACCACTCTGGTGACACACTTTTCCTTTATATACTCTATGTATAGGTTCTTATTGATTCCGATATCATATCTATAGTATACCATAGGCAACTATACTTCACTGTAACAATGGCTACACCCTTGCTATATCTATGACTATAAGTGCTCCTTTTCTTAGTGAAAGTACTAAAAGATATATTCTATAGTATATCATATGTGCGCACTGTGTGTAACTATGTATTTTTATATATTATGAAACGATACGCCTATCGTTTCACTATCCTTGCAACGATGCAAAAAAGAGGTCCACCTCATGGGTAGACCTCTATATTCATAGTGATTAGTTTGCAGATGTAATGGTTCCTTTGAAAGTTTCTGCAATGAATTGTTTAATGGCCTCAGACTGATAAATCTCTGTAATTTTTTTGTATGTTGCGTTGTCTTTATCTTGTTCACGTGTAGCCAAGATCATCACTGCTAATGGCTCATCTTTTGGTTCTAAGTACAATCCTTTTTCACCTACGTTGATACCTGCGCTTTGCACGTAGTTCATCGGAATCGTCGCTAATGTCACATCATCTAAGCTACGAGGTAATTGTGCTGCCTCTAGCTCTTGAATTTTTAGGTTCTTAGGATTTTCCACAATGTCTGCTACTGTAGCTTTAAAACCAACGCCTTCTTTCAATTTAATAAGACCTGCTCGTTGTAACAAGGCTAAGGCACGTCCACCATTCGTTGGATCATTTGGAATTGCTACTGTGTCGCCGTCTTTCACATCGATAGGAGATTTTACAGAATTACTGTAGATACCCATTGGCATTAAAATGGTTTTGCCGATTGGCACTAGTTTAGAATTATTTTGCTTGTTAAAGTTTTCCAAGAACGGCACATGTTGATATGCGTTCAATTGGATATCTCCGTCTGCCAAGGCTTTATCTGGTGTGATATAGTCAGAAAATTCTACTACTTTCAACTGGATGCCTTGCTTTTGTGCTTCCTTCGCTACCGCCTCAGCCACTTGTGCATGAGGACCTGCCGTAGCGCCAATTTTAATTTCTTGCGTTGTTGTCGATGTACTACAGCCCGCAATACCTAACGCCAATATACCCACTAATAGGGGTGTGAATAGTGATTTTAATTTCATAATTCTATCCTTTCATAACTACAAATATTACTAATAAAAATTATATTTCAATTCTGAGTATACAGAATATCATAAGAATCTTCTCTTGCCCAATATAAATTTTATTACACTATTAATAGGTAAAAACTATAAATTATATACATTAAAACTTTTTTTCATAGTCACAAATAATTGAATTTCTAAAATATTTAAGTTATTATAATCATGTTTTTATATGAAAGGAGTAACTATATGTCAACTTTTTACAAATGGCATAAGAGAATATCTATCTTTTCTATTATATTTTTTCTTATGTTTTGCATTACCGGTTTATTATTATTATTTAGAAATGAATTAAATGCTTGGTCTTTAGGACAACCCTCTCATAGTACATCTACTATGACAATGAGTCCATACTCATCCTCTATATTTGATGCAGCAGATGCAGGTGCTGCATTAGTAAAACAACAATATCCATCCAAAGATATTTTAAATATTTCTCCAACCATGAATAGATCTAACCTATTACGCTATAGAATTATTGATTCATCAGCCACATCTGCCCCACCTGCACGAATGGGTATGGGAGGAGACTATACCTTATATAACCCAAATTCTAATACACTTGTTGAATCTCATCGTGTCACCCCTGCGCATCCATGGGTACGAAGTGCACTACACACAATTCATGAATTACATACTCGATTAGCCTTAGGAAAATTTGGTATTTATCTTGTAACTATTCTATCTATGATATGCTTCTTATCCATCCTTAGTGGTATCTTTTTATACGGCCCTTTCAGTTCCGCCTATAAACGAAGTAGACAAACATCAAATCGATTACAAATCAGCGCTCTGCATCGTGAATTTTCTATGATTGCTTCTGTTTGGGGAATTGTATTATCTCTAACTGGTGTATGGATTGGTGGTTTTTTTATTGCTAATGATTATTACACAAAAAATGTAGCCTCTATAGCAACACAAGAATTAGCTAATCATACATCCGAAATTTTATCTCCTTCTGAAGCAATTCAACGAATCCTATCAACCTATCCTAATCGTCAACTTATTTCTATGGATTATCCTTCAAGATTTAATAATTATCACTATGCCTTTTATTTAGGTAGCCAAAATGATGACGATCCTGCCATGTTTTTAGGTCAGCCTGTATATGCCAATTTATATAGTGATTCAACTCTCGATCAATATGCAACAAAAGAAATTCCTTGGTATTTCACCGGAATGAAAACTATGATAAACTTACATATTCATAATCATAATTCCATGGTATTAAAAATATTATGGGCCATATGGGATACTATTATCATCATTGGTATGTTATTAGGTATTATCCTAACGATTATGAAACGATATCATATCCCTATGAAAACTACATCTATAAAATCTACCTTATCTCCTACTCATATTTGGAGAATTCCTGCTATATCTAGTGTATTCATCGCTTGTGGTCTTATCATTCCAATGTGGCCTAATTCTATGACAGAAACAATTGGTGCTATTTGCTTATTGATTCCTTTAGTACTATTTATATACTCTTTATATCAACACTATACTCGAATACGAGAAACTCTATAATATATTCATGGTAGTCTTTCTTATAAACCCATGAAAAAACCGATGTCACAGATATATCTTTCTATGACATCGGTTTTTATCTATGGTGCGCCCAGAGGGAATTGAACCCCCGACCTGCAGTTTAGGAAACTGTCGCTCTATCCTACTGAGCTATGAACGCAAGTATACATCTATTATAGTCTAACTGTACTATACCTAGCAATATGAAATCTAAAATAAGATTCGATCTGTATCCTATGTGCATATCCACAATACAGAACATTTTTTCTAACCTTTTAAGATTCAATAAAGCCTTATTTTACAAGGGTTATTCACTTTTTGTGTATAAGATGTGTATAACTATAGAGTTATTAACATCAAATACACAAGGTATTAACAATCTACTCACAACCTATACTCATAGTTATACACTTAGTTATCCACAGTTTAGTGGATAACTGTTCTATATGTACGATAAAAGTATCTTTTTTGTTCTATTTTTACACTATATCCACTAGTATTGTCTATCTACCCATGACATAGATGTACTATTACTTACATATACGATAATACAAAGCTATATCTCATCATCTACTACATACACAATAAGCCTATAGAACATAGCTAACCTGTTCTATAGGCTTTATCATATACATGGTATATATCAGATTTTCTCTTACCAGGATACTTTCAGTATGCACCGCATCGTATCTTGCAAGTACTGACTATCCACCATATGCTCTCACTTATTCAGCAAAGTGTAATTGACCATCTACTTCTACTGGAATCCCCCAGTCAACTTGCACGCCATTTTTGTTCCACATGCGAGTTAAGGCTAATTTTAAGTTATCGTAGGAGTCCAATGGTTGCACTGTCAACTCATCATATGTATTTAATCCTGTGGCATGCATTACTGTTTGTTCTGCTTGCAAATAGGATTCTACTTTCTCTTTCCAAGTTACATCCTCTAATACCACTTGGCATTCTTTTGTTTCTTTGTTATACGCAATATGACCACGCTCATTATCTCCATAATGAATTGCTAAATATACCCATTCCATGGTGTACCCTCTTTCATGACTAACATAAGTTATAATGTATACTATACTCATACTTTGATGTATTCTGTTCCTATTATATCGTATCTTTCCAAGTAGTGGCAATATAGATACTTCTAATTCTATTGCAGTTTACTCCAAATGATTACAATACTTTCAATATCCATACCATTGCTTTTTATTTTTACGTACATTATAATGTACATAAAGAGGTGATACACATGGCAATTATTAATATTACAAATTTTAGAAAAAATATTTTTGAGTATTTAACACAGACTATTAAATACAATGAACCACTCAGCATCAGCACTAAAGATGGTAATGCCGTCCTATTAAGCGAAGATGATTATTTATCCTTGTTAGAAACTTTATATTTAACATCCAAACCTAGTATGAAAGAAATTTTACTAGAAGGAAAAAACACTCCATTATCCGAATGTATTTCAGAAGAAGAGGTTATTTGGTAATGTATACGTTAACTTATACAAAATCTGCTATAAAAGATATACCTAAGTTAAAATCTGCAAAACTTGATACAAAAGCAAAGGCATTACTAGAGATTATTAAAGTAAATCCTTACCAAACACCGCCAAGGTATGAAAAATTGGTGGGCGATTTAGAAGGTCTATATTCACGTCGCATTAATATCCAACATCGACTTGTGTATGAGATTTTTGAGGAAGAAAAAGTTGTTAAAATAATTAGTTTATGGACACATTATGAATAGAATAAAACGGAGGAAAGTTGTACTATATCATCAACTTTCCTCTGTTTTATTTATATTCATTGTTTGTATTCAATAATTATACTAGTCTGAACTACTCTCCAACCCTACTTTTCGTGTCACCATTACTTTATCCACCCGCGTGTTATCCATATCCATGACCTCAAATTGCAATGGCCCATAGTGACAGCGATTAGCTTCTTTAGGAATACGACCGATTAAGTAGGTCACGAATCCCCCTAATGTTTTATACAGATCCTCTTCTTCACCTGGTAATAATTCATCCACTTCAAAGTATTCTTTCAGTTCTTCAATGCTGATAAGACCATCCACAAGATACGTACCATCTTCTCGTTGGACGATGCGATTTTCTTCTTCTTTCTTTTCCTCTTCCCCAGATGGCATCAATCCCACGATTTCTTCCATAATATCGTGGAATGTAATCATCCCACTCATACCACCATATTCGTCTAGCACAATGGCTTCATGAGTACCTTCTTCTCTGAAAGTAGATAATACTTTCATCAAGGACAAAGATTCCGGTACCAGCACGGGTTTACGCATACAATAGGCTAAAATATCTTTCATCGGACGATGTCTTTCTTTCATCTGTTGTGCCAACACATCTACAGAAGAGACTAAGCCTTTCAACTCATCTAAGGAATCATCACCTACTGGAATGCGATGTTCATTGCATTCCATAATAGTTTCCAGAATTTCCTCATCACTAGCGTTGATATCGATCCACGTTAACTGCGTACGAGGTGTCATAATATCGCTGGCATCGAGGTCAGCTAAGCGGAAAATATTTTCTACCAACACTGGCTCTTCTTCTTCATAAGCACCTAGTTCCACACCTTGTACGAGCATTTTATTAATTTCCGATTCCGTTACCGGTGCTTCTTCCTTGTGTTTAACGCCTAATACTTTCAGTAGCATCGTCGTAGACATACTGAGAAGTGCCACAAATGGTTTTGTGATGGTGGCAAAGTATTTCATAGGAATTGCCATCATGATGGCAATGGATTCTGGAGAATTGTATGCCAACCGTTTCGGTACTAATTCCCCTATGACTAAGGATAAATAGGTTGTTAAAGATACGATAAAAATAGGGCTCACTGTATCGGCATAATCAGCTAACCACAAGATATGTTCTTTGATATAGGTCGCCATAGGATCGGAAAAAATAGCCCCTGAATACAAACCAGTGACGATACTAATTAAAGTAATACCAATTTGTATAGTGGAAAACATTTCATTCGGATCTTCTGCGAGCTTAATGGCCATGCGAGCTCCACGATTACCGGCTTCTGCCTTTTCTTCTAATAATCCTTTACGAGCATTAATAATGGCTAATTCCGTCATGGAAAATAAACCATTTAAAATTATGAGTATGACTACAATTAAAATTTCTATACCTATGTCACTGCCCACTGATTCTATCTCTCCTTATCGATTCCTATCTATAAAACTTTACTATATGTATCTAACTAATCATCTACTAACTTTAAATAGTTATGTATTCTAGTACAATGCTTACTGTCTATTTTTACTAAATTATATTTCAATACTTAAAAATATATTGAAATACTTCTGCATTCTTATATAATACTTGTTTGCTATTTGTAAAAGTAACTCTAATAGATACTAAATAACAACTGCTGTTCCTGTGCATGTTACCATGAGCATACCATTCGTTTCACCTAATGTTTCATAACTCACAGATACACCTACGATCGCATTAGCTCCCATATCTTTCGCACGTTTACTCATTTCTTTTAAAGATGCCTCACGAGCGCTAGATAAAGATGATTCATAACTATTGCTACGACCCCCTACAACATCTCGAATAGAAGAGAAAAAGTCTTTCACAAAGTTACGACCTTCTACAACTTCTCCAAAGACGATTCCTTTATATTCTTTAATTGGTTGTCCTTCAATTTGCATCGTTGTTGTAATAATCATAGGTGTCTCCTTTATTCTCATATTGATATGATTTAAACCTTATTATTCGTATTATATCATATTTAGAATACTTCCAGATAACACTATATAAATACTTGTTGAACCAGTACCATATACAGAATTGTTCCACCCCCAATGGATAGGAACATATTTCCTTTCCATAGGTGTAGTAATACTGTCACAGCTACTGCGATTATGTCCGGCATACCATGATATACGCCAGATAAATCTACATGTCGTAAGGAAAATACTACTAACAAACTCATCGTTGCCGACGGCAATACTTTCCCTAAATACTGCACATAAGCAGGTGTTTTCGTTTTCGAATTAAATATGACAAATGGTAAAAACCGTGTTGCCATAGTGCCTAGCACAACAATGGCAATGGTTATGATTTGTTCCGTGAAAGTCATTGCTCTCCCTCCATTGTTCTACGTAACAGACTTAATATGACTACGATTCCAATCATAGCAGGAATCATAAAGTGTTCACTGCCAAAGACAATCAAGGCAACGCCAGGAATCACTAATCCTATGCCAGAGCTAATCAAATTTCGTTGCATTTTATATTGTTCCAAAGCCAATACAATAAAGAGTGCAGTTAGTACAAATTCTAATCCTTTCGCATTAAAAGATAATACAGATGCAAAAAGATTACCTATGACAGAACCCACAACCCAATATAACTGATTCAATAGAGTTACAAAAAAATAACACCATTTCTTGGAAATTTCAGCAGGAATTTGTGATGTATAGTTAATGGAAAAACTTTCATCCGTCATTCCAAATATGAGATATGGTGTTAGCCATCCCATATGTCTATATATAGTTAACATAGAAATTCCATAAAATATATGACGCCCATTGACCATGAGTGTAATTAAAAAAGCACCTACTGGATCGAAAGGAGATAGTAACATAGCTACTGTTACAAATTCCATAGATCCTGCATAAATGAGAGCACTCAATGCCAATGTATAGCCCCAGGAAAATCCCATAGAATTCATATAAATGCCATAGGATAGTCCTAAAAATAAAAATCCCAATAATAACGGTGTTGTTTTAAGAAAACCATATCGAAAGGCAGATATTATTGTATTTTTTGTTGGTTTAGGTTCCATATATACTATCCTTTCTTTCATCGTGTATCATTAGTATTACTAGATTATCAAATTTTATAAAATACTGACAATTATTTTATATAAATGATTAAATACATATATATTCAAAATATGTACATGGATACAAATAACTTAGTGCCACTTTTACTATACTATCAAATTCTAGAATACTTATATATTTATATAATATATAATAGGTTAATAAAAGATTATTTTTTAACCTATTTCCTGTAGTATCCTATTTTAATTATAAAATTAATGAACAGAAAAACAGCCCATGGGAACTTCTTCCCATAGGCTGTTTCTATTAGTCCTCAAAATCGCGAGATAAATCCACTTCTTTTAGAGGAACTACTTTTGTTTTATGTTTTGCTTTATACCATAAGTATACAGCGAAGAATACTGGAAGACCAATATAAGCAACGGATACTCCGTACCAGTCAATACTTTCACCCATGAAGGCTGTATAGTTTTGACCAGCAATAATGATCAAGCACAATACTAAAGCAAACAATGGACCAAATGGGAACCAAGATGCTTTGTAAGGCAATTTGGATACATCATAACCTTGTGCCACATAAGCGCGTCGGAAACGATAATGTGCAATCGCAATCCCCACCCATGTGATGAATCCACTCATACCACTGATATTAATCAACCAAGTATAGGCTTGACCTTCCCCAATTAAAGATGTTAAGAAAGCAAACAAACCAAAGGCTGCTGTTGCTAACAATGCCGGAATTGGCACACCACGTCGGTTAATAGAGCTAAATAATTTTGGTGCATCTCCTGATTTAGATAATGCGTATAACATACGTGTAGAGGAGAATAAACCAGAGTTACCAGCCGATAATACAGCGATCAACAAAATAGCATTGATGAAATGTGCCGCCCAGTCAAATCCAAAACGGTCAAATACCAATGTAAATGGACTGATGGACACATTTTCTACAGAACTGTTCAATAAATTTGGATCATTGTAAGGGATTAAGAAACCGATGACTGTGAAAGAACCAATATAGAACAGTAAAATACGCCAGAAAATAGAGTTAATGGCTTTAGGAATATTTTTTTCTGGATCCTCAGACTCACCAGCAGCAGTACCGATTAATTCTACCCCTTGGAAAGAGAAACCAGCAATCATAAAGATAGCTAAGATAGAGGAGAATCCCCCTACAAATGGAGCCTCTTCGATAGTCCAGTTATGGAATCCTGGAGATTCAGTACCAACCCCAAGAATCAATAAAGATCCTAATAATAAGAATACAATAACAGTAATAACCTTGATGCTAGAGAATAGATATTCACTTTCACCAAAAGAACGAGCTGATAAATAATTCAACACAAACAGAATCAATAAGAACAAAGCAGACCAAACAATAGCTGGCACATCAGGGAACCAGTATTTCATGATGAATGCACTGGCTACCAATTCCGCTGCTAATGTAATAGCCCAGTTAAACCAAAAGTTCCAACCTAAGGCAAAGCCCAAAGCTTTATCTACATAGCGAGAGGCATGAGTACCAAAAGAACCAGATACTGGCAAATACGTAGTCATTTCCCCTAAACTAGTCATCAAGAAATATACCATGATACCGATGAAGCTATAAGCAATTAACGCGCCACCAGGACCTGCTGTACTCACTACTTCACCACCGGCTACGAATAAACCTGTACCAATAGCACCGCCTAAGGCAATCATATTCATGTGGCGGGATTTCAAACTTCTTTTTAATTTGTTATTTTCCATGAGACTTCTCCTTATAAGTCAAGATTTCGTACATATTCTGCATTATCTTCGATAAATTTTCGACGAGGCTCTACCTTATCCCCCATCAAAACGCTAAATATCTTGTCTGCTACAATACTGTCTTCCATGCTGACTTGTAGGATGGTTCTATGTTCAGGGTTCATAGTTGTATCCCATAATTGTTCTGCATTCATTTCACCAAGACCTTTATATCGTTGGATCGTAATACCTTCACGGCCAATTTCATCCAATCTATCTGAAAGTTCTTGGTCACTGTAGGCATACCATTGTTTTTGACCTTTTTTAATTTGGTACAACGGTGGTTGTGCAATAAATACATGACCTTCTTCAATCAATGGTCGCATATAGCGATAGAAGAATGTCAATAATAAAGTACGAATGTGTGCGCCGTCCACGTCCGCATCTGTCATAATGATGATTTTATTGTAACGGCTCTTCGTAATATCAAAGTCTTGTCCGATACCTGTACCAAAAGCAGTAATCATAGAACGAATTTCTGCATTGGCTAATATTTTATCGAGACGAGCTTTTTCTACATTTAGAATTTTACCGCGCAATGGTAAAATTGCTTGGTAACGGCGATCACGACCTTGTTTTGCGGTACCACCCGCAGAATCACCTTCGACAAGGTAAATCTCTGTCATAGTTGTATCTTTTTCAGAACAATCTGCTAATTTACCAGGTAAGGAGCTCACTTCTAACGCATTTTTACGGCGTGTCAATTCACGAGCTTTACGGGCTGCTTCACGAGCACGACTCGCATTGGTTGCTTTTTCGATAATTTTCTTCGCTTCTGCTGGATGCTCCTCTAAGAAGACACGCAATCCATCAGACACGATAGTATCTGTAATCCCTTTGACTTCGCTATTGCCTAGTTTACCTTTTGTTTGGCCTTCAAATTGTGGTTCCAATACTTTTACACTTACCACAGCTGTCAAGCCTTCACGCACATCTTCCCCAGTCAAGTTGCTTTCATTTTCTTTCAAAATGCCAGCCTTGCGACCATAGTCGTTTAAGGTACGTGTTAAAGCTGTACGGAAACCGCTCAAGTGCGTACCACCATCAATGGTGTTGATATTATTAACGAAGGACAAAATCGTTTCGCTATAACTATCGTTATATTGTAATGCCACGTCTACTACCACATCGTCACGAGTATTATCGATGGAAATAACACTTGGTGTAATAGCTTCTTTCGCTTCATTTAAATATTCAATGAATTGTACTAAGCCACCTTCATAATGGAAACTTTCACTGCGACCTTCTCCACGTTTATCAGACAAAGTAATACGTAAACCTTTATTCAAGAACGCCAACTCTTGTAAACGAGTTTTTAATACATCAAACTCAAAGATGGTGGTTTCAAAAATTTGTGCATCTGGTTTAAATCGTACTGTCGTACCTGTGCGATCCGTCGTACCGATTTGTTTCAAATCAGATGTTTTGTTACCACGTTCAAAGGAAATTTCTTGAATTTTTCCATGTTGGTATACATCGACGATAGTCCACTCACTTAAAGCATTTACTACGGAAATACCTACCCCATGAAGACCACCGGACACTTTGTATCCACCACCGCCAAATTTACCACCTGCGTGAAGTTTGGATAATACTAGTTCTACCGCAGGCATACCTGTTTCATGCATCCCTGTCGGAATCCCACGACCATCGTCAATAACTTCAATACTATTATCTTCACAAATGGTCACTTCAATATGCGTTGCATACCCCGCTAGGGCCTCATCCACACTATTATCTACAACTTCATACACCAAGTGATGTAATCCACGGGCAGATGTGCTACCAATATACATACCAGGTCGCATACGAACGGCTTCTAAGCCTTCGAGGACCTGTATATTACCGGCATCATAATTTGTTTGTTCTGCCATCTGACATCCTCCTACTATTTATATAATGACATCCCATACTGGTCACCATATTCTATATAATACATTCTATTATACAATACTTTACTATCTCTGTGAAAGTCTAAGCCTTTATTTCACTTGCATTTTATCTGTTTCGTTCCAACGATACTTATTTGTAATATTTACAACTTGTTCATAAGACAATTCTTCTTGCGATTTTGATGTAATTAACATAGTAGCCCAATACATATCATTCGCATCCGTAGATCCTTGGAACAAGCGAGTTAAATAATAATAAATACTTTCTTCTTTTGCCACTTCATACCATTCGTAGGTGCACCAGGGAGCAATCACTTTCATTTGGTCATACTTATAATGAGGATAATCCTTCAATAAACCTTTTACCGTACGAATGATATGTCTATACTTTTTATATTCACACTGAGGGCATACCTTCGCAGAACCTTCCGATTGCCAACGACCACAGGTAGGACATTGATGAAAATGCTCTTGCTGTAGTACAAACTCTTTCTTCGCTTGCTCCATACGTGTTTGTAATACCTTTTGTCGAAGTTCCTCATGACGGATCACACGAACAGATTTTTCTATACTTTGTACAATCTCAGAGGGCAACACAATTTGATGAAAGTCTATAATTTCCTCATAAACAGGTGTCATATCTAAGGCATCCCCTGATACAAGCTGATCTTGTAAAGCACGTCGTGGGAGCTGTACTTTGATATCTGTAATAATAGATTCTCCATAATACTCATGCAATGCTTCCAATAACTGTGGTTTGCGCATAGTCATCTCTTGCATCCATACAGTATGACCAATTTCAACTACGATAACAGGTGGCTTTATGTGCACTAATTTTGCTTGTCCATTCACCATAGGTCCTACGACAGATTCCCAATCATGATAGAGTTTCATAAGTCGATACATTTCATAAATGCCTAGTTCTTGTAACATAGCATCACGAAGATCCATTACTCCTGTAAAAGATTCTAGATTACTCTCCATGTATCATTTCCTCCGTCAAGTCTATATACTGCACCTTGTCTAAGTCCATTGTATCTGTTGTATCAGTAGTAGTAATAATTGTCTGTACACGTTTATGAATGAATTTGATTAAATTAGATCGACGTTCCTGATCTAATTCACTGAGTACATCATCTAATAGTAAAATAGGATATTCTCCTACTTCCGATTTAATATATTCTAATTCACTTAACTTAACTGATAAAATTGCTGTCCGTTGTTGTCCTTGTGATCCAAATCGTTTTAAATCCATAGAACCTGAATAAAAGATAATATCATCACGATGAGGTCCCACTGATGTTTGTAACCGTCGCCGATCCTCTGATAAATTTTCTTGTAAAGCCTGTAATAAAGCATCTTTTGTTACTAATAGTTGTTTCTTACTATAAGGTTGAGTATATTGCAATCGCAAATCTTCTTTACCATTGGTTAGTTTCCGATTCATTAAATCCATTAATTGATTTAATTTTTTTAAACTTTCCAATCGTTTTTGAATAATTTGTGAGCCTAATGTAGCTATTTGTTCATCCCAATCTTGTACTGGTACCTTACTCGTATGACTATATTCTTTAAGTATACGATTTCTCTGTTGTACAGCTCGCTGATACATCGTAAGCTGATGATAATATTGAGGACTAGTCTGACTAATTTCCATATTTAAAAAACGACGACGTAAGGAAGGAGTTCCCTTAATTAAATCTAAATCTTCTGGAGAAAAAATGACTGTATTCAAAGTACCTACTAATTCTTTTTGCGATAGAGGATTATCATGCAAACGAATGACTTTTTTTCCTTGACGCCCCCATTTAATCTGCAACGTATGAGGCGTATCAGCTTTCATAAAGTGAACGATAATACTAGCCTCATCCTCATTCCAAGAAATGACATCTTTCATATCCGATGTACGATGACTATGTCCCATCGTGGCAATATAAGCAGATTCTAGGATATTTGTTTTCCCTTTTCCATTAGGACCATGGATGACAATGATTTCTGGTGTGAAAGTAATAGTTTTATGACGATGATTGCGAACATGTATGAGTTCCAATTCAGTCACATACACAATTAAGCCTCCTTCACCACAGTAATTCTTATTTCATTAGCAATGGTTACTACATCATTAGGATAGATTTTTTTACGTTTTTCTGTAACTACTACATCATTTAAAGTGATTTTATTTTCTTCTAATAACACTTTAACTTGACCACCTGTTGATAATACATTGGCATATTTTAACAGTTGATCTAATTGAATATACTCTGTATGAATGGATACAGTTTCTTGATTCATAATTTCCTCTTTTCTCTTAATTATGTGTATGAACTGGTGTTACCACATAGGTGTAATGGTCATTATTATCTTGACGAATTACCATAGCCCCTTGTTCTTGTAAGTACATATGAATTCTTTCACCTGTGCTATGTTTCAATAATTCATCTATATATTTACCATTAAAATTAATAGTGAAAGGATTTCCTTCAAAGGTACATAAAACAATATCTTTTACCATACCAATATCAGCACTTTGAGAACTTAATGTAACTTGATTCTCTTCCCAGTCATAGCGAATGGCAGAATAA
The DNA here is from genome assembly GCF_003992235.1 of Veillonella sp. 3913. Lineage (NCBI taxonomy): Bacteria > Bacillati > Bacillota > Negativicutes > Veillonellales > Veillonellaceae > Veillonella > Veillonella sp. 3913. Next base: position 53,992 of record NZ_RQVF01000004.1, read on the forward strand.
CTCATATCTTTCGCCATAAAATAGACACGATCTAAGGAACTAGCAAATTCACGACGATTTAAAATAGCACTAGCATCGAATTTAGCAGGAATAACACGTTTATAATCAGGATATGTACCTTCAATTAATCTTGAAATAATATATACAGTATCAAATACAATAGCTACTTGATTTCTATTCCAAATTAATTTAACCATAACAGGTTGATCCGATGGTAATACTCTGGATACTTCTTCTACAGTGCGTTTTGGAATGACAATACGCATTGGGTTTTCAAGAGCTGCATCTAAGGTTACTTTTTTAACAGCCATACGATGTGTATCAGTGCCTACCATAGTAAGCTCATTGCCTTCAATTTCCACTAAGGTACCACAGAAGATAGGCCGATCTGTATCCGTAGAAGTAGCATATACAGTTAAGTCGATTAATTGTTTTAGCTGTTCTCCATCAATCATAATACTATTATCATCTTGGATTTGTTCCACCAAGGAAAAATCTTCTACTTGCATAGTCACAAGTTTAAATTCAGAATGATCGGATTTAATCTGTAATTGATTAGAATTGTCTGGCTTATATAATTCTACTTGTTCACCTGGTAATTTTTTTAGAATTTCTTGAAAGTATTTAGAACCTACTACAATAGTACCAGGTTCAAGAATAGTAGCATCTACTTGGGATCTCATTCCAATTTCAAAATCGTTAGCTTGTAATTCTACGTAGTTATCTTTTGTAGAAATGTAGATAGATCCTGGTAAATTAGAGCTTGTTTTATTACTTGCTACACGTTGGAATAGTGACATGGCTTTCACTAATTCATGTTTGTTAAATTGAAGTTTCATTATTAACTCCTTATGACTAATATAACTATGTTAAAGTTTTTTTATTTAAAGTAGTAGACGTAGTAGTAGGACGCGTGTATAAGTGGATAGGTCCATAAAACTTATAAATTTCAATGTTTTACACATGTTTACAACATTGGGATTAGAAAATTTTATATATCCACATAGTAACAGGTCTATAAATACCTTGTGTGTAAGTGTATGTTTGTTAACAATGTAATCACAAAATGTAAACAAGTTAAACACATACTTATACACAAATTTAATATTACTTTGCTTCTTCTAATTCTTTGCGAATGCGATCGATAGTATGTCGTAAATCTTGGTCTTTTTCTATTTCTCTAGAAATTTTTTCATATGCATGTAATGCGGTAGTATGGTCTTTTTTACCAAAAGCAAAGGAAATTTGAGGATAACTTTCATTGATTAATTCACGAGCTAAATACATAGCAATTTGGCGTGGATGAGCATATTGCTTATTTCGTTTTTGACTTACTAAATGTTCTAGCTTGATTTTAAAGTAATCTGCTATAAATTCTTGAATATACTTAATGGATAATACAATTTTTTCTGTATGGATGATAAAGTCTTTAATTGCCTTATTTGTAAATTCTACATCAATTGTTTCTAATCGATTTGTAATAGCCGCTTGTGTAATTAATGTTTCAAAGGCGCCTTTTAGTTCACGAATATTTCGCTTATTAAAATACTGTGCAAATAGGTGGATAACCTCTTTTGGAACATATAAGGTTGGGTATTCACTACGACGATGATCGATTTCCTCATGGATGATGGCTTCAATCATCTCAGGATTTGGTGCTTCAATTTCTACAGTAAGACCACTGTTGAATCGTGTGATTAAGCGTTCTTCCATTTCTTTATAATCTTTTGGTGGTTTATCGCTAGACAGGATAACCGCTTTATTGTGACTCAATAAATGATTGAAGGTATTAAAAAACTCTTCTTGCGTCGTTTTCTTATTTTTTTCTTCTAAGAATTGTACATCGTCAATGATGAGTACATCGATATCTCGGAAGTTACGACGGAATTGATCCGGTGTTTTTGTCCGTAATGATTCAATAAAACTATTCATAAAATCTTCACTGGTAATAGACATAATTTTAGCAGATGGATTGAGGGCTAAAATTTCATTGCCAATAGCATGCATTAAATGGGTTTTACCAAGACCAGATTGACCGTGAATATATAGTGGATTGTAACGAAGTCCTGGATTTTCAGCTACTGCTTTCGCAGCACTGAAAGCCATACGGTTAGAATTAGATTCGATATAATTATCAAAAGTGAAAGCACGATTTAGATGTGATTTTGAAGAACTACTCATGTTTCGTTGTACAGGTGGTACAGGAACGGTTGTTTTAGAAGCAAATAAATCGGCAGGGACTGGTCTTTGAATGCCTTGTGAAGGAGAAGTATTTCTTTGAATGATGACAGGAGAATCATAACTAGGACGGCTTACTCCTTCTGGTAATACTTCATTATACTCTTCTGCATCCCAAGGAGGAGGGATGATAGGAGATGGAGAGCTTTCCATTGTTGTATCTTCAATAGAAGGCATATCGATAGATGGTATAGGAGGAATATCGATAGATGTATTTTCCATGCTATCTATGGAAGAAGCATCTACAGTAGATGTATCTGTTAAATATTCTATTTTTTGTAAGGTAGGGAGTAAACTTTTTGCTGCCTCTACGATTTGGTTATGGACTAATGGGGTTTGAATATATTTTAGCTTGCTAGGATCCATAACAAATAAGGTCAAAATAGTAGATGTCATAGAATAGGGCATCAATGAATTAACAACCAAGGAATCCCACATTTGCTGGGGCATTTTCGTTTTTGTTTTTTGCATCACTTGGTCCCATAGGGAGTAAAGATCTAAGTCACTCATAATAAACCTTCCTGCATGTGTATAAGAATTATTTGTCCACATCATCATAATGTGGATAACTAAAAATTAGACAAAGAAAAAGAGTTCATAAACAAGATAATAAGTAGAATTGTTTCTATCCACAATAATGTGAATAAGTCAGTGGATAACATGTGAAAAATAAAAATACTTGTTTATAACCCTTCGTTGGTGTATGTCATTATTATACCAAAAACTTTTTTGCTTTACTATGCATTCTCTGGGATTCATTTTTACTTTTCTATAGTTCTTCCCAAAAATCTTTACTTATTACTATAAAAGTTATAATGAAAGTAAAGAATTTAGCATAAGGAAATAAAGAGTATGAAGAATAATAAGAGACATTTGCAGATGTATTAAGATATGTACTACAGCAATATTACAAATCGTTTATATATATGCTAATAAAAACAAGGTTTATATTGACAGAATTAGGGTTTATACATATAATTACTATGTTATGGTATACGAAAAAATAAACCTATCATGAGGAGGTGTTGTTGTAATGAAACGTACTTACCAACCAAATACACTTTGGAGAAAACGTACTCATGGTTTCCGTGAACGTATGAAAACCATCGGTGGCCGTCTAGTGTTAAAACGTCGACGCGCTAAAGGCAGAAAACGCTTATCTGCATAATCAAATATACAGCAAGAGAACTTGGCGACCTAGCCAAGTTTTTCTGTATGTACGGTATTAAAGGATAACTATGAATAGTTTAACAAAAGATAGAAGAATACGGAAAAACAATGAATATCAATTAGTGTATAAGCACGGTCGCTATGAAGTGGGACGTCTTTGTGTGGTCTATCATATGCCGGTGGCAAAACAAAAGAGTAAGATTGGTTTCGTCACAGGGAAAAAGGTAGGAGGCGCTGTACAGCGCAACAGAGCACGACGTTTGATGAAAGAAGTGTATCGTCTGCATCAGCATGAATTGCGCGAAGGTCATCATATTGTAGTCGTAGGTCGAGGGTACTTGGCTAATGCTACGTATGAACAGGCAGAGCGTGAAATGATGCGTCTATTCAAAAAATGTAAATTAGTAAAGGATAGAAACTAATGGGTATTAGTAAACTTGTAAATTACTTGTTAATTGGATTAGTTCAGTTCTATCGATATGCTCTATCTCCTTTAAAGCCAAGTACTTGTCGTTTTTATCCCACCTGTTCGATGTATATGTTGCAAGCATTGCAACGGTATGGACCTTTAAAAGGTAGCTATTTAGGCATCAAACGGATTTTAAAATGTCATCCCTTTCATAAGGGTGGATATGATCCTCTGCCATAGCACAGTTTTGGAAATACCTGAGTACCTGTATGGATGAAAAATAGACCATACCATAACGTATATGGGTACACAAAGGTGTATACTACAGAGAACAAAAAAAGGAGTAGGCATGGAAATCTTTCAATATTTAGTAGATTTTATGAGAAGCCTTGTGGAATATTCGTTTTTGGCAACAAAATCGATGGGCTTCCCAAGTTATGGTATCGCGATTATTTTGCTTACCATTGTTATTAAACTTATATTAGCACCGTTGACACAAAAACAAGTGCAGTCTATGAAAGGCATGGCTGAATTACAACCTAAAATGAAAGCCATTCAAGACAAATATAAGGACAATCCACAAAAAGCACAGCAAGAAATTATGAAAATGTATAAAGAATTAGGTATCAACCCATTAGCTGGTTGTTTACCACTTCTTGTACAAATGCCATTCTTGATTGCTATTTTCTATGCATTACAAGGATATCCATATGATCCTCAATATGCACAATTCTTATGGTTACCAAATTTGAGTGATCCAGATCCAATCTATGTATTACCAGTATTGTCTGCGTTGTCTACGTATATTATGAGTAAACAAACATCTGCTAGTGGTAATAATCAACAAGCAAAGATTATGAACATCTTTATGCCACTATTCATTGGCTATATCAGTTTAAACTTTGCTAGTGGATTGGTAATTTACTGGGTAGTTTCAAATCTATTCCAATTAGCACAACAAACATTAATTTATCGTAATAACAAATAGGAGGCTAGGCATGGATTACATTGAAGTGTCAGCAAAAACGATTGAAGAGGCAACTTCACAAGCAACAGCGCAAATTGAATCTCAAGGTCGTGTTGTTACGTCTGTGAAAGTGTTAGAAGAACCATCAAAAGGTTTCTTAGGATTTGGTAAAAAAGATGCTCTTGTTCGCGTATACTTTGAAGAAGGAACAGCAGAGAATATTGCTGTTGCAGAAGAAGTAGTATCAGTTGTGGAAACTGTTACAGAATCAATGGTAGACACTGTGGAAACAGAAACTACTGAAATTCCTGTGGTAGTTGAAGATGGTATTACAAAAGCAGAACAAGATTTCATTGCCGATACAGGTAAAGAATTTTTATTAGGTATGTTTGGAAAGATGGGCTTATCTGTACAGATTGAAAAATTGACTACTAAAGATAAGATTACATTCCAAGTACATGGGGAAGACTTAGGTATTTTAATTGGTAAACATGGTCAAACATTAGATGCTATCCAATACTTAACAAACCTTGTGGCTAATAAAGAAGTTCGCCGTCGTTGCCAAATTGTTGTGGACGTAGAAAATTATCGTTCCCGTCGTGAAGAAACTTTGATTCAATTGGCACATCGCTTAGGTGCTAAAGTACGACGTACACGTCAAAAAATTGCTTTAGAACCAATGAATGCTTTTGAACGAAAAATTATTCACTTAGCATTGCAAAATGAAAAAAATGTCAAAACAGATAGCGAAGGACAAGAACCATATCGTCATATTGTGATTTATTACAAACGATAGACTTCTACTATATATCATCAACTTTTATATTGATGTATATGCATATCTGTAGAGATGACAATAGATGATTTGTGGCATATAGTAACAGATTATCTATAACTATGAAGTGGGCCCTTCGGGGTCCTTTTTCTTAGAAATATAGAAAAAAGCTATGAGTTGAATATATAAAATCAACTCATAGCTTTTTTAGTTTAAGGGGCTGTTTTGTTACAGCCCCTTTTTATATGGTGTATATATTAAAAAGAAATAATATAGTTATTAGGTTTTATATAGCTATTTAGTGGTTCAGTTATATCCACGGTTATTAATTTCCCATAGGGTGATACTGATATTGTCAAGATCAGTTCCTACTGTCTACAGACTCTTTACGGCTCGATGGGGAAATAATCCGCAGGGACGGGGGCAAGGATGCCAACAAAGACAAAGTCCTTCGTGCCTGTATTTTTCATCCCGTGGCACATGCCCTTCGCTGAGACGATGACATCGCCCTTCGCGATGGGGTGCTCCTCTCCGGGGGTAGGGTAAAAGACGCCCTCTCCCTCAATGCAAATCCATATATCATCTGCATTGGCGTGACCGTGCGGCTGAATCGTCTGCCCAGGCTTTATGACCCAGACGACACCGCTCGTTGACTCCGTGCTGTAGATTGGCGTGCGCGTTGCGACATTGCCCGCCTTTGCCACATTTGCCACGCGAAAACGTCGCGTTGCAAAATCGTTTGTGATTTCATTTACCATGATGTTTGCTCCTTTCAAAAATTCGTATTTTATATCGTTTTAGGGTGCTCAGTTAAAGTAATCATCGTCATATCCTTCGCTATTCAACTTCATTTTACAACAAACCAATCCTTATGACAACAATGGGATTTGATATTGTCAAGATCAGTTGACAAATTTTCTTTAGAAGAATACAAATGCTGTAACTCTTTATAGTCTAATTCCTTCAATACAGCATCGAGTAACCGCATAGGAGCTGTTTCTTTTATCATCAACATGCCATAATCCAATGGTAAAACTAGTTGGCGAGGCATTACTAGTTTAGTATAATTAAATTCATTGGTATATTATTTCTTCACATAAAAGGTGGCTTTCCCTTTTCCGTGTCGTTCAATGTACTTTTCTTCTACTAATTGTTTCAACATATTTTCTATGGTGGATTTACTTAGGATTGGAACTGCATTCAATACTTTGAATCTTAGCAATTTCTACTAGTGTATTTAGCACGGCAGGCTTTTGTTGTATAAATAGTTCCTGTTTTCCTTTGTGTTCATGGATCTGTACTAATAAATTAATAATTTCACTATCCCATAGAGTATTTTCATAGAGTGAATAATTAAAGATTTTCATTCGCCTACTCCTTTCTATATTCGCCTAATTATACCATGTTTTTAGGCGATTTAATATTAGAATAGGCGAATCAATGGCAAATTCTAGTAATTTTCAATACAACTGATATTGTACGACAGAATCGTTAAGCACACAAAAAAGCACGGCGTAAACCGTGCTTTTTTTATAAGATTCAATTATACATTCATGTTAGCTGCTTTACGAACATAGAACCAGTAACATACAAATACTGTTACGATGTTGAACGCAAGTAATACTGCAAATGCTGGGTGGATACTTCCAAATGTTGTGTATACATAGCCAAAGATTTTTGGTGTAATGAAGGCACCGTACGCCGCTACAGCTGCTACGAAACCAGCAATTAAGGAAGATTGTAATCCATCTGTGAAGATGTGAGGAATCATACGGAATGTAGATCCTGTTACGAAACCGCAGGATACGAACATTAATACAGTCATTCCAAAGAAAAAGTCGAAGTGATGCATATCCACGCCTACAGCGATTAATACAGTAGTGATACATAAACCAATCAAACCGATGAAAGTAATTTTTGTACCGCTATTGATTTTGTCAGCTAACCAACCACCTACTGGACGAAGGCTGGCAGATACTAAAGGTCCCACGAATGCGATGTGAGCAAATGGAATTTCAGGGAACTCTGTTTTAACAAGTAGACCAAGTGCTGCTGCATATCCAGAGAAGGCACCGAAGGAACATGTATATAACAATGTCATAGCCCATGTGTGTTTGTTGCTAAAAATTTGAGCCAGCGCTTTAGGATTAGGTTTTGCTAGTGGCAAGTTATCCATGTAACGAGTCATGCACGCTAAGATAATTACTAAAGGCACAATCCACATAAACGCCGCGTTGGCTAAGTATACTGCATTGCCTTTAACGATAGCTGGTGTGACACCGAAGATATTACCTAATGTAGCAGAACCCATAGCGAATGGAGCTAAGAAATAGATAACGGAGATCCCAAGGTTACCAATACCACCATTAATGCCAAGAGCGGTACCTTTTTCAGATTTAGGGAAGAAGTTACCGATGTAAGCCATGGAGGAGGAGAAGTTACCGCCGGCTAAACCGATCAAAGCTGTTAAGATCATGAATGTTTCATAAGATGTTGTTGTATCTTGTACAGCATAGCCTAACCATACTACAGGTACTAATAAAATAATTGTAGAAATAAAAGTCCAGTTTCTACCACCTATTAAAGCTGGCATGTAAGTATAAATAAAACGGAATGTAGCACCTACTAAACCTGGGAAGGCAGCCAGTGTAAATAACTGTTCTGTTGTGAAATGGAATCCAGCTCCATTTAATTGTGCTGCGATGGTTGACCATAAATACCATACGCAAAATGATAACGTTAATGCAATGGTAGAAACTACCAAGTTTTGTTTAGCAATTTTTTTGCCAAACTTTTCCCAAAATTCGGGATTTTCTGGTTGCCAGTTCGCAATAATTTCTTTGCGGCTCGCACCCACTTGAGGCATTTTCATCTCTGACATGAGAACACTCCTTTAATCCTTTCAACGTACAACTTGTGATACTTTTTGTATCACAGTAAATCGAAGACACAAATTAGTATAAAAAAATATTGACTTATGCCATACTTTCATTATAATATGTGCCTAAAATCACACACTTATTATATAAGATATAATATAATGTGAATGTGATAAAAAGCACAACTTATATAATTATTAATAAGTTATAATAGTAACATAGCGCAAAATTTAAAATGTAATTGAGAAATTGATATAGCTAAGTTTATATCAACTTCATAAGTATGGGATGTTACTGAAAGATGTATGGTGACAGTATGGAACAGGAGTTAATCAATCAATTGCTAGCATTGCCAGGTGAAGTAATTCATCTGAAAAAAGGAGAATTTTTATTTCACGAAGGCGATAAGGCAGAACATTTTTATATCGTTCAGAGAGGGCGCCTCAGTATTAAGAAATTTGAATCCACAGGACATATTTTTGCATTACGATTAGTAGGTAAGAATAATGTGCTTGGGGAAATTCCTTTGTATGAGACGAATACGAGATCGTATGTATTTAATGCCATTGCAAGAGAAGATTGCTCAGTCTATTGTATACGTTACGATGTATTAGAACCTGCCATTGCTAAGGATCATTCCTTAGCCATTGCGATGATGAAGATTTATACGCTTCATATGCGTCGACAACAAGCTAAGTATAGAGACTTATTATTATACGGTAAGAAAGGTGCATTTTATTCTACATTATTGCGTTTAGCTAATAGTTATGGTATTAAGCGGGATGACGGTATTTATATCGACATTGCATTAAGCAACCAAGAGTTAGCTGAATTTACTGCCACATCACGGGAAGGTTTAAACCGCATGCTAAGTGAGTTACGAAAGTTAGGCTATGTAGCCTATGATAAACACCATCTGGTAATCTGTGACTTTGATGCATTAATCGATTTGCTAGATTTAGATATAGAAACTATCGATCCTAATATTAGCAATATCGAATGATTAAGGTTATCCCCCCTTGCTGTGAGCACTACGAAGGCAAGGGTTTTTTTGTATTTTTAAGGAGGACATGAGATGAGTCTTTTATCTCAAAAATTTAAGTTTCTTCGCAAGAAGGACGTATCTCCAACAGGCCATCAAATCACAGAAGAAGGTGGTCGTGAATGGGAAAATTTTTATCGTGACCGTTGGTCCTACGATAAAGTAGTCCGCACCACACATGGCGTAAACTGTACTGGTTCTTGTAGCTGGAATATTTACGTAAAAAATGGTGTTGTAGCGTGGGAAAATCAAGCAACTGATTATCCTAAAACACCAGATGATATGCCAGATTACGAACCACGTGGATGCCCTCGAGGATCTACTTTCTCTTGGTATTTATACAGCCCACTACGCGTAAAATATCCATATGTACGTGGTGAATTGATCGAGCTTTGGAGAGAAGCGAAGAAAACTGCTAAAAATCCTATCGAAGCATGGAAATCTATTGTAGAAGATCCTGAAAAAGCAAAACGTTATAAATCTGCTCGTGGTATGGGTGGCTTTGTACGTTCGACTTGGGATGAATCTACAGAAATCGTAGCAGCTTCCTTATTATATACAGCAAAAACATATGGTCCAGACCGCAACGCAGGATTCTCTGTAATTCCAGCTATGTCCATGTTGTCCTATGCAGGTGGTGCGCGTTTCTTGAACCTTATGGGTGGTACTCCACTTTCCTTCTATGACTGGTATGCTGATTTGCCGCCATCAAGCCCACAAGTTTGGGGTGAACAAACTGATACACCAGAATCTGGTGACTGGTACAATGCAGGTTACATCATTACATGGGGTTCCAATGTACCATTGACTCGTACACCGGATGCTCACTTCTTGGCAGAAGTACGTTATAAAGGTACAAAAGTAGTCTCTGTATCTCCTGACTATGCAGAATCTACTACATTCTCCGATACTTGGTTGAATGTAAAAGCAGGTACAGATGCAGCGATGGCAATGGCAATGGGTCATGTCATTCTGAAAGAATACTATGTAGATAAAGAAACTCCATATTTCAAAGAATATGCGAAAGAATTTACTGACTTACCATTCTTAGTACGTGTAGAAGAAATCAATGGTGCTTTACAAGCGGGCCGTTTCTTGAACAATCAAGATTTAGGTAGCACAGAAGATGGCGCTGATTTCCACACTGTCGTTATCGATGAAATTACGAATACAGTAGTGGCACCAAATGGTACATTAGGTGATCGTCATACAAATCCTAAAAAATGGAATTTACGTCTTGAAAACCGTGCAACAGGAGAAAAAATCTCTCCTCGTTTATCTGTCATCGACCAACGTGATTCCGTAGCATTAGTGAAATTACCATACTTCGGTGACGAAGCTCATGAAGGTATTATTGAACGTGCTATTCCTGTTATGACAGTACAAACTAAAGAAGGTCCTGTACAAGTAACAACAGTTTACGACTTGATTCTTGCTAACTATGGTATCGATCGTGGTTTAGGTGGTGAAGTGGCGACTAGCTATGAAGAAGACACTCCATATACACCAACATGGCAAGAAAAAATTACTGGCGTGAAAGCAGACGTAGTGATTCGTACAGCTCGTGAATTTGCAGACAACGCAGAACAAACAAAAGGTCGCTCCATGATCATCATGGGCGCTGGTATCAACCACTGGTATCATGCTGACATAATTTACCGTACGATCCTTAACTTGATCATGTTCTGTGGTACAGAAGGCGTTAACGGCGGTGGCTGGGCTCACTATGTAGGACAAGAAAAATTACGTCCTGTAGAAGGTTGGGCTGGCATTATGACAGCGAACGACTGGAGTAAAGCACCTCGTTTACAAAATGGTACATCTTGGTTCTACTTTGCTACAGAACAATATCGTTCTGACTGCATTGACCTAGCAGACCGTGTATCTAAATTAGCCACACCTCGTTACAGACACCCTGGTGACTATAATGTATTGGCTGCGCGTTTAGGTTGGTTGCCGTCCTACCCTACTTTCAACCGTAACTATCAAGATTTGATCAACGATGCTCGTGCTACAGGCGCAGGTACTGAAGTTGAAATTAACCAATACATCGTACAAGCATTGAAAAATAAAGAGTTGAAATTCTGTGTAGAAGATCCTTCTGCGAAAGAAAATCATCCACGCAACTTGTTCGTATGGCGTTCTAACTTAATTGGTTCCTCCTCTAAAGGTCATGAGTACTTCTTAAAATATTTATTAGGTACAAAAAATGGCGTATTAGAAGATGAAGATGCACCAGTACGTCCAGAAGAAATCAACTGGCGTGAAGCTCCTGAAACAGGTAAATTAGACTTGTTGATCGACATCGATTTCCGTATGGCTTCTACGGCGTTATATTCCGATATCGTATTCCCTGCAGCAACATGGTACGAAAAACAAGACTTATCTTCCACAGATATGCATCCATACGTGCACGTATTCCAAGCGGCTGTTGATTGCGCATGGGACACTAAATCTGACTGGGATACATTCCGTACTTTGGCAGAAACTGTATCTCGCGTAGCGAAAGAGTCTGGTTTCACTGAATACGAAGATATCGTAGCACAACCATTGGGTCATGACAGCCCAGGCGAAGTGGCTCAACCATTGGGTAAAGTATTAGACTGGAGCAAAGGCGAATGTGAACCAATTCCAGGTAAAACTATGCCAAATCTTGTACACGTAAAACGTGATTACAGTAAAATCTTTGAAAAATTCATTGGCTTAGGTCCTAATATTGAAAATAAAGTAGGCGCTCATGGTTTAGCATGGGATGTAACAGATGAATATCAATCCTTATATGAACAAAATGGAACAATCGACCAACCAGGTTTCGTATCTCATGGTCGTCCTAGCATCTACGAAGCACGTGAAGCTTGTAATGTTGTGTTAACCTTGTCCTCTTGTACGAATGGTAAATTAGCAGTTCGTTCTTGGCAGGCTATGGAAGAAAAAACAGGCTTAACAGATCTTCAAAAGAATGCAAAAGGTCGTGAAGAAGAACGCATTACCTTCGACGATATGGTACGTCAACCACGCTTTATCATTCCATCTGTGACAAGTACAGGTAAAAATAATAAAGACCGTCGTTATTCTCCATTTACAACATCTACTGAGGATAAAGTTCCATTCCGTACGGTTACGGGTCGTCAATCTTTCTATTGTGACCATGAAATGATGCGTGACTATGGTGAGGCTATGGCGCTTTACAAACCAGTCTTGTCCTACGCACCAGTGAAAGGTGATTATGCACAAGAGGGGGTTCCTCAAATCACATTGAAATACTTAACACCACATCATAAATGGTCTACACATAGTATGTACTTCGATAGCCAACAATTGTTAACATTGTTCCGCGGTGGACAAACAATTTGGTTGAACGAAGATGATGCGAAAGAAATCAATGTCCAAGACAATGATTGGGTAGAAGCTTTCAATAAAAACGGTATCGTTGCAGCCCGTGCTGTAGTATCCCCACGTATTCCTCGTGGTATTTCCTACATGCACCATGCCCAAGACCGTCACATCAACGTACCTGCTGCACAAATTAAAAAACAACGCGGTGGTACACACAATGCACCAACTCACATTCATTTGAAACCGACACATATGATTGGTGGTTATGGTCAATTAAGTTATGGATTCAATTATTATGGCCCAACTGGCAACCAACGGGATATGACTATTGTGGCTCGTAAAATGAAGGAGGTAGATTGGCTTGAAGATTAAGGCTCAAGTATCTATGGTCCTAAATTTAGACAAGTGTCTAGGCTGTCACACATGTTCTATCACTTGTAAAAATACATGGACAAACCGCGAAGGTGCGGAATATATGTACTTTAATAATGTGGAAACCCGCCCAGGTGTTGGCTACCCTCGTCATTGGGAAGACCAAGAAAAATGGAAAGGCGGCTGGACTGTTGGTAACGATGGAAAATTAGCATTGGCTACAGGTTCTAAAACAAATCGTCTGATGAAATTGTTCTATCATCCAGAACAACCTGAGTTGAAAGACTACTTCGAACCATGGACATATGACTATGAAACATTGATTCATTCTGGTCGTAAAAATAACCAACCAGTAGCACGTCCACGTTCTTTGGTAACAAAAGAAAAAATGGAAATCAAATGGGGTCCTAACTGGGATGACGATTTGGCTGGTGGTGAGCACGCTCGCTCTGATGTTAACTTAGCTAAAATGGGCGAAGATATCGTGTTTGACTATGAAAAAGTATTCATGCGCTACTTACCTCGTCTATGTAATCACTGCTTGAATCCAGCATGTGTGGCAGCGTGCCCATCTGGTGCGATTTACAAACGTGATGAAGATGGTGTAGTTCTTGTTTCTCAAGATGTATGTCGTGGCTGGCGCCATTGCGTACCATCTTGCCCATACAAAAAAATCTTCTATAACTGGGAAACAAATAAAGCTGAAAAATGTGTATTCTGTTACCCACGTTTGGAAAATGGCTTGCCACAAATCTGTGCGGAAACTTGCGTAGGTAGAATGCGTTATGTAGGCGTTGTCTTCTATGATATGGATAAAGTAGAAGCAGCTGCGGCTACAAAAGATGATGCGAATATCTATGAAAATACAGTGGACTTGATTTTAGACCCTCATGATCCAGAAGTAGTAAAAGCGGCTCGTGCTGAAGGTATTGGTGAAGCTTGGATTAAAGCAGCGCAAAAATCTCCAGTCTACAAATTAATCAAGGAATGGAAAGTGGGCTTACCATTACATCCAGAATACCGTACATTACCAATGGTTTGGTATGTGCCGCCATTGAGTCCAATCGTACAACGCATTACATCTGAAGTATACTTACCAGATGCAAACGAAATGCGCGTGCCTGTACAATATCTTGCGAATCTATTTACAGCAGGTAATGCAGATGCACTAGCTCGCGTATTACAACGTGTATTAGATATGCGGGAATATATGCGTCGTCGCGATGTAGGTGGAGAGGCTCCTGAGCATCCAATCGATTTAACAGAAGATCAAATGTACGAAATGTACAAATTATTAGCATTATCTAAATACAATGATCGTTTCGTGATTCCTACAGATATCAAAGCGTCTCGTGAAGGTCGTGCAGATATGCAACATAAACGTGGTTTTGCCTGTCCTACAGGGGGATGTCAATAATGAATGATGCTCAGAAAATAGCGCTTATCGCGTCATTTCTGCTTCGCTATCCCGATGCCACTTGGTACGATGAATTACAAGAATGGAAGGGGGACGCAACATCTGTTGCGCACCCTCAACTCCGTCAAGCCTTGGTAGAATTTTTCGACTATGTGGAAGAAACACCTCGTAAAGAGTTTGAAGATCAATATGTGCGTACCTTTGACTTTAGTCAAAATACGAATATGTATTTATCTACTTATGAATTACAAGGTACAGGGGAACAAGCAGAAGAACTTGTTAAATACAAAGCATTTTTCCTTGAAAATGGCTATGACTTACCAAAAGAAATGCCAGACTTTGTCCCAGCTATTCTTGAATTATGTGCGCTTATCGAAGAAGAAAAAGCAAAAGAAATTTATGAATACTGTAAACCAAAATTAGAATATATTCGGGAGCGTTTCATTGAAGCGAAATTACCGTATGCATTCTTATTTGATGTTATTTTATCTGTTGC
This sequence comes from Veillonella sp. 3913, assembly GCF_003992235.1. NCBI lineage: Bacteria > Bacillati > Bacillota > Negativicutes > Veillonellales > Veillonellaceae > Veillonella > Veillonella sp. 3913. The sequence continues at coordinate 69,093 of NZ_RQVF01000004.1, forward strand.
TAATGGATTGGAGGACGGTGTACTATGAGTTTATTTCTATGGGGCGCACTGCCTTATATCGCTTTCACCTTCTTTGTCGTAGGGACTCTTGTTCGTTTCTTTTACTTTGAAAGAAACTGGACCACAAAATCAAGTCAATTTTTAGAAAAGAAACAATTGCGTATTGCTAACCCATTGTTCCACTTTGGTTTGCTTTGCGTTATCGGTGGCCACGTGGTAGGGGTATTGATTCCTAAAACTTGGACTGCTATGATTGGTATTGATGACCATATGTACCATCAAGGTGCGTTGTATATGGGGGCTGTGGCTGGTTTCCTATTTATCGTAGGATTCTTAATGCTTATGAAACGTCGTTTCACAACACCTGAATTACGTGCTAACACATCTAAAATGGATGTATGGTTGTACTTGTTCTTTACACTAGCTATCGTAAGTGGTATGGCTGGTACCTTATTGAATGCGTCTGGATTCTTTGACTATCGTGTATCTATTGGACCTTGGTTCCGTAGCGTATTGATGGCTATGCCAGACCCATCCTTAATGGAAAATGTTCCTGGTATCTTTAAGTTCCATATGCTATCCTGGATGATTGTGGCTATCGTATTCCCATTCAGCCGTTTAGTACATTGCTTAAGCGTACCATTTAATTACTTAGCACGACCATTTATCGTGTATAGAAAAAGAGACCGTCGCTAGGTCATCACTTGTTCCGCTATGTAGCCTGTGGCGTTCGTAACTGAATATGATAAAGGGAAGAGCACGGCATACCCCCTCTCAAACGGTATTTTATAATGTTTGTTCGGGGGCACGCCGTGCTCTTCTTGTGTTTGTTCAATTTTGTCAGTAAGACCCGCCACAAAGGCTACTACTCGTAACGGTGTTCCTCAGGGGATTCTGTGTTTATGTCATTTAGGTAGTAAGAGAAAGCCACAAGGCTTTCTACGATAAAGGGGTGCTCCTTAGAGTTGTCACTTGTTCCGCTATGTAGCCTGTGGTGTTCGTAACTGAATAATATAAAGGGAAGAGCACGGCATACCCCTTCTCAAACGGTATTTCATAATGTTTGTTCGGGGGCACGCCGTGCTCTTCTTGTGTTTGTGCAATTTTGTCAGTAAGACCCGTCACAAAGGCTACTACGCCTAACTGCGTTCCTCAGGGTCAGTAATATGTAAATGATATGTCTTATCTAATATGAATGCGTAAAAGGTCTGTATATTATGAGAAATTCATACTCTTAGATTCTTTACAATGATAATTGATATTGTTATACTTTAACTGTATAAATTTTTATTTTGGTATTATAGGATAAGGAGTGTCATGTGACGATGGAAAGTTCAGGACAAAAACAGTTTAAGAGTAAGTACCATATTTTAGTATGGATTGCTCTATTATCATTAGCACTGATTGGTATGGTTGAGCATGGATATTATTTACAAAATAGACCTCCATTCAAATGGCAGATTTATTTAGGTTTAATTCCATTTTCATCTTGGGTAGTGTTGACGTATCTTGCGACAAAACCAAAATGGTTTACTACACGTTATAATGTAGGTGAAATGTATAAAGTGCATCGCATTGTAGGTGTTGTAGCTACTGCTATGGTAGGTGTTCATTGGTATGTATATTTTGGTAAGGCTAAAACAGCATTAGGCTGGTGGGGCGGCTACGTAGCTCTTGTAGGGATGTTTATTGCTTTTCTAGTAGGGATTTTATTCCTAACTCCTTGGTTTAAAGGTATCGCTACATCTATGCCTCGTAAAGTAGCTGTATGGATTCATAGATTGAATTTGGTAGCTTTAATTGGTGCTAATATCCACGTACATGGCTTTAAACGATTATCTGCTATGGTTCCATTCTTACAAGTATATGATATTCTTACATATGGGTTAGTGATCTATTACATCTATTGGATGTTCAAGAAAAGAAACTAAGTCGTCACTTGTTCCGCTATGTAGCCTGTGGCGTTCTTAATTGAATAGGGCAAAGGGAAGAGCACGGTATACCCCTCACAAACGGTATTTTATAATGTTTGTTCGGGGCACACCGTGCTCTTCTTGTCTTTGTGTGATTTAAGTAGTTAAGGAACGCCACAAGGTTACTACTCGTAATGGCGTTCCTCAGGGAGTTTTCTCCTATCTATCATTGATGTTACTTTGGTTGCGTGATATAATTTATATAAGGCCACAAGGCCTTTTCTTTTTATGTGAAATGGTATTACTCGATGTCAGGTATGTTTTTTTAGGAGTATCATGAAAGTGTCATAATGATATGTTACTGATACTATGTATATATGGTATCCCTATAAAGGATATGTACTAGATATATCTTAAAACGACGGCATTGATGTAGACAGGAGATACTATGTTTTTAGATGACACGATTGCAGCGATTGCGACGGCTCCAGGGATTGGCGGTATTGGTATTATCCGCATCAGTGGTCCTGAGGCGTGCGATGTTGTGAATCGTATCTTTCACAGTAAACAATCTGTGCCACTGGGTGAGCGCCAGACGCGAACGATCCATTATGGACATATTGTTCATCCTAAGACGGGTAAAACCTTGGATGAGGTCATCGTGGTGTTGATGAAAGGCCCTCATTCCTATACGGCAGAGGATGTAGTAGAGATTCAATGTCATGGCGGTTTTGTGTCAGTCCGTGAAATACTGAAAGTCCTACTTTCAGAGGGGGTACGTCAGGCAGAAGAAGGGGAGTTTACAAAGCGAGCGTTCTTGAATGGTCGCATTGATTTAACCCAAGCAGAGGCCATCATCGACATTATTGATGCGAAGACGGAGCAATCTTTGGAAGTGGCAGTGAATCAATTAGACGGTACCTTATCCAAGTATATTCGCGCCTTACGAGATGAGTTAATCGCTATGATTACCCACTTAGAGGTAACCATTGATTACCCAGAGGAAGATATTGAAGAGGTGTCAGCTCAAGAGGTGCGGACGGGGTTAGCTCCCATCCTAGAGAAGATGGATACTTTATTGGCAACGGCACAGCGTGGTAAATTATTGCGTGATGGTGTGATGGTGTCCATTATTGGTCGTCCTAATGCAGGGAAATCTAGTTTGATGAACGCTTTACTTCGTGAGGACCGTGCCATTGTGACGAACATTCCAGGCACGACCCGTGATAGTATTGAAGAATTTTTAACCATCCAAGGGATTCCCGTACGCTTAATTGATACCGCAGGGATTCGTGAGACCGAAGATATTGTAGAAAGTATGGGCGTTGAAAAAGCACGTCAGTACTTAGATAAAGCAGATGTGGTGGTCCTTGTTATTGATGGGTCTAAACCATTAGAACCGGAAGAACAAGAGTTGCTACAGCTCATTACGAATCGTCCAAGTATTATCTTCTTGAATAAAGCAGACCAAGCGCAATGTGTTAGCAAAGAAGAGATTGCGGCACTGGGGACTTTCACAGAGATTGTCACCATCAGCGCGGCCCAAGGGGAAGGTATGGATGAGATGGCGAGGGTCATTACATCCTTGGTGCAAGGAGGTTCTGTGCAGGCTAGTCATGAGGCGATGCTCAGCAATGTGCGCCACATCACCTTGATGGAACAGGCGAAAGTTAGCTTGGACCAATCCATTCTTGCCATAGATAGCGGTATGCCTATCGATTTAATCGTCACGGACATCCGCGCTGCTTGGGAGCTACTAGGTGATATTACTGGTGAAAGTTTACGTGAATCCATGGTGGATGAATTATTTAAACGATTCTGTTTAGGAAAATAGGAGAATACATGTATTTAGTAGATACGTATGATGTGATCGTCATTGGCGGTGGTCATGCTGGTTGTGAGGCTGCTTTAGCCACAGCTCGTATGGGGCACCGTACCTTGATGGCTACATTGAATTTAGATAACATTGCTCTTATGCCATGTAACCCAGCCATTGGGGGACCTGGTAAAAGTCATCTAGTGTGCGAGCTAGATGCATTGGGCGGTGAAATGGGCATTAATGCAGATGCGACAGCCATTCAAATGCGCATGCTCAATACGGGAAAAGGACCTGCGGTACATTCCTTGCGGGCCCAATCCGATAAAGTAGCCTACCAACGCCGTATGAAAGAAGTTTTAGAAAATACAGAGAACCTCAATGTGAAGCAAATCATGGTTAATGAGTTGCTCATTGAAGAGGGTGTTGTGAAAGGTATTGTGTCTGAATTAGGAGAAGTATACCAAGCCAAGGCTATCATCTTATGTACAGGTACGTACTTAAAAGGCAAGATTATTACTGGTGAATTGGCGTACACAGGTGGTCCTAATGGACAGCGAACAGCGGAATTATTGTCTCAATCTTTATTGAATCATGGCATTAAGTTAATGCGATTCAAAACAGGTACACCAGCTCGTGTCGATAAACGAACCTTGCACACAGAGAATATGGAAATGCAACCTGGTGACTCTCACCATAGAGCCTTCTCCTTTATGTCTGATTGGATCGACCGCAATGAACAAGTATGTTGGTTGACTTTTACAAATCAAAATACACATGATATCATTCGTGGCAATTTACATCGTGCCCCTATGTACACGGGCGTCATTGAAGGGACAGGCCCAAGATATTGCCCATCCATCGAAGATAAAGTGGTTCGTTTTGAAGATAAACAACGCCATCAATTATTCGTGGAACCAGAGGGCAATCACACCAACGAAATGTACGTCCAAGGTATGAGCACAAGCTTACCAATCGATGTGCAATATGCGTTCCTACGAACTATCCCTGGTTTGGAAGATGTAGAAATCATGCGTCCAGCTTATGCTATCGAGTATGATTGCTTAGATCCATTGCAATTGACACCTGCTTTACAAGTGAAGCATATCCAAGGTTTGTATTCTGCAGGTCAAGCCAATGGTACATCTGGCTATGAAGAAGCGGCCGCACAAGGCTTGATGGCAGGTATCAATGCAGCCTTATGGTTAGAAGGAAAAGAGCCATTTATCTTATCTCGCTCCGAAGGCTACATCGGTGTGCTTATCGACGATTTGGTAACGAAAGGAACGAAAGAGCCGTACCGCATGATGACGAGCCGCAGTGAATATCGCTTGTTACTTCGTCAAGACAATGCAGATATGCGCTTAACAGAAAAAGGCTATGAAATTGGACTTGTTAAGGAAGAACGATATAAAGCTTTCAAAGAGAAACAAGGTAAAATTGAAGCAGCTATTCAATTACTAGCGGATACACCTGTAAACCCTAGCGAAGAAACGCAACAAATCTTAGATCGTATTGGTACACCTCGCATCAAAACGGGCATCAAGGCTTACGATTTGGTGAAACGTAACGAACTATCCTATGGAGTAGTGGCAGAGGCATTCGGATTGCCTCGCTACGAAGCGCCGGTGGAAGAAGAAATTGATATTACCATTACTTACGATGGATATATAAAAAAACAAATGGAACAAGTAGAAAAGGTTCGCAAGTTAGAGGCTAAAATTATTCCTCAAGATTGGGATTATACAGCGATGAAAGGTATATCTTTAGAAGCCATTCAAAAATTGAACGCTGTGCGCCCCCATTCCATTGGTCAAGCAAGCCGTATTTCTGGGGTATCTCCTGCGGACATTTCTGTGCTCTTAGTGCAAATTGAGCAGTACTACCGTGAAAGAGGTTAATATGACATTTTCAAACTATGTGAAAGCCCACACCAACACCTATGGGTTGGACCTCACAGATGCACAAATTAACCAACTACAACGGTTTTACGAACAAGTGGTAACTACCAATGAGCACATGAACTTAACGGGTATTACAGAACCAGAAGAGTTTGCCTTAAAACATGTGGTAGATTCTCTATCTTGTTATGACCCTAAGTATTTTACAAAAGGTGCAACGGTCATCGATTTAGGGACTGGTGCAGGTTTTCCAGGTGTTCCCCTAGGCATCTATGATCCGTCCTTGCAAATTACTTTATTTGACTCTTTACAAAAGCGACTCCGCTTTTTAGATGGTGTTATTGAGGACTTAGACTTACAAGGATTACAAACTTTACATGGCCGTGCAGAAGATTTGGCACATCAAGAGTACCGGGAATCTTTCGATCTTCTCACTAGCCGTGCGGTGGCTCGCTTATCCATCTTATTGGAATGGGGACTTCCCTATGTGAAAGTAGGGGGTTATATGGTGGCATTAAAAGGCTCTATCGTGCAAGAAGAATTAGAGGAAAGTAAACGTGCTGTATCCATCTTGGGCGGTGAAATTGTAGAGGTCAAAGAAGTGACGTTACCGACCTTAGAGGATAAACGAGCTATTGTGTATATCAAAAAGGTAAAACCTACGGCTAAGAAATACCCTCGAAAACCAAAAGAGATTAAAATAAAACCTTTATAGCTATGCACTATAACTCATAATAAAATATAGAAAAATGCTTATAAGTTATATCTATGATATACTTAATGAGTACTCTTTACATGTGCGGTCACGTTGTGTTCGCACATGTTTTATATTTGCAATACAAGATTGAGGTGAGACAATGGCAATCTATAACGGACGATTACCAAAACTCAATGAAGATGAAATAAAACGATACTCCGGATTAAAGCATGCGGAGGGATTTCCAGAGCAGTATGTGAAAGAAGCTGCCCTAGAAGTACAATTAGTGGCAGAACCTCGTGGTGTGTACCAATGCTATGATTACGATGTGGAGACACATACAATCCTTAGTAACCCGCCTATGGTGCTGGATGCCACAGGCATCATTCGTCATTTAGGGAATGCTAAAAAAGTATATGTTCTCGCTGTCACAGTAGGAGAAGCCGTAGAAGAACGCAGTTCTGCTTTATTTAAAGAAGGCAAATCTACACTAGGTCTTCTTGTGGATGCAGCGGCTACAACCGCTGTAGAACAAGTGGCAGATCAGGTAAATGAACTCATCGACAGAGAGGCAAAAAAACAAGGTTTTAAAACGACATGGCGCTTTAGCCCAGGCTATGGCAATTGGCCTGTCACAGTACAACAAGAATTTGCTAAGATTATTAAGACAGAAGAAATTGGATTGACGGTGACAGACACAAGCATGCTATTTCCACGTAAATCAGTAACGGCTATTGTGGGCTGTCAAACAGTAGATGAAGAAGGACCAAAAACACAACGAGGTTGCACATCTTGTAGCCAAGTAGAGTGCGCATCTCGTAAGTTGCCAGAGAAGGGGACGACGTCGTGCATTTAAACAAACGTATCGTTTGTGATAGATAGTACTGAAAAGGTATCCTATGTGGGATATCCTTATGATAGTTATACTTTTTTTAAATAATAAATTGATGTATAGATAAGTAGCGTGATGTACTGATACTGGGGAAGAGTATAGTCATCGTTATACGAAGTATATTGCCTTGGGCGAGCAATGTGCCTAATACATAAGTGAGGGACATATGGTATATATTATAGATGGCGGCATGGGTACCATGCTGCAAGCGGCAGGTCTTGGTGACGGGGCTTGTCCAGAATTATTTAACGTAGAACATCCGGACGTAGTGGAGCATATCCATGCAGAATATTTACGTCACGGTAGTGATATTATTACGACTAATACCTTTGGTGGGACAGCATTAAAACTGGATGAATACCAACTAGGTCATCGTATGGATGAAATCAATCGTGCTGCTGTGAAAGTAGCACAAGCAGCTCGTGATAAGATTAATCCGAATGCAAAAATCGCAGGTGATATGGGTCCTAGTGGTCGTTTTATGGCGCCATTAGGGGTGGCTCAATTTGATGAGATTTATGAGACTTTCAAAGACCAAGCAAGAGCCCTTATCGATGCAGGGGTAGATTACCTGATTATTGAAACGATCATCGATATCCAAGAAATGCGTGCTGCCTTGTTGGGGGCTAAAGATGCTCGTGATGAGTTAGAAAAAACAAAAGAGGATGTAAAAATTATCTGTCAGTTCTCTTTCAGCGAAGATGGACGTACTATTACAGGTACACCACCAGAAGCAGCAGCTATCTTGATGGATGCTATGGAAGCAGATATCGTAGGTATTAACTGTTCCTTAGGACCTGAACAATTATTGCCTCTGGTAGAACGCATGGCAGCAGTAACGAACTTGCCAATTAGTATTCAGCCGAATGCAGGTATGCCACAACTCGTAGGGAAAGAAACTATCTTCCCATTAGGACCAGAAGAGATGGGCGAATATGCACCTCGTTTCCTCGACGCAGGGGCAACGTATTTAGGTGCTTGTTGTGGTAGTACTCCAAAACACATTGAATCTATTGCCAAAGCGGCACGAGCACATACACCGGCAGAACGACCACATGTAGAACCGTTTACGGCTTTCACAAGTCGTACTAGCGTAGTGAAAGTAGGTTTGCAAGAAAAACCAATCATCATTGGGGAACGTATTAATCCAACAGGCCGTAAAGTGTTAGCAGAAGAAATTCGCAAGGGTAGCTTCTTAATGGTAAAAAAAGATGCTTTAGCCCAAGTAGAAGCTGGGGCAGACGTGTTGGATGTTAACATGGGTGTCACAGGTGTTGATCCAGGGGAAACGATGAAACGAGCTATCGAAGAATTAACGATGCTTGTGGAGGTTCCTTTATCCATCGATACATTGGATCCAGTGGCAATGGAAGCGGGCTTGAAAGCCTATCCAGGTCGTCCATTGTTGAACTCTGTGAACGCAGAGCCAGAGCAATTGGAAGCAGTATTACCATTGGCAAAACGCTATGGTGCAGCGTTATTATGCTTGCCATTAGGTAAAAAAGAATTACCAGAAACGGCAGAAGAGCGTGTGTCTTTAGCAAAAGAAATTGTCTTAGAAGCGTACAACTATGGATTGCGATCAAATGACTTATTGCTTGACCCATTAGTATTGACCTTAGCAAGTAGCCAACATGCAGCAAGAGAAACATTAAAAACATTAAAACTTTATGCAGAAACTTTTGGATTCCCAACAGTGATGGGTTTATCTAATATATCCTTTGGCTTGCCACAACGGGCGTACTTGAATGCACAATTCTTGACGATGGCATTGAGTAACGGTTTGACTTGTCCTATCATGAACCCAATGAATGAAATCGTACGAAAAGCTTTCATTACAGGCCGCACATTTATGGGCTTTGACCCAGCTGCAGCGGATTTTATTGCTGAATATGGTGATGACGATGAAAATGCAGTGGTGACGAAAAAGGTAAAAGCTACAGCAGAAGCCTTCCATAGTGATGATCCTATTGAATGCATTAAACATGCCGTAGAACAAGGGGAAAAAGAGGCGGTTGTGCCATTGGTAAAGGAAGCCTTAGCACAAGGCCTAGATCCACTAGAGGTGACTCGTAGAGGTTTATCCGATGCTATGGCAGTAGTTGGTGAAAAGTTCGGCTCTGGTAAAGCGTTCTTGCCACAAGTTATGCTAGCAGCAGAAACGATGCAAGCGGCTTTCACAACGATCAAAGAAGTGCTGCCAGAAGGAACAGCAGAGAAGAAAGCGACGATTATCTTAGCTACGGTAAAGGGTGACATTCACGACTTAGGTAAAAACATCGTGTCTGCTTTATTAGAAAACAATGGGTACCAGATCGTGGACTTAGGAAAAGATGTATCTCCAGAAGAAATTGTAGCAGCGGCAAAAGAGCATAATGCCCCGATTATTGGGATTGCCTCTTTGATGACTACAACGATGCCGATGATCAATGAAACCATCGCAGCCATCCGTGAATCAGGTGTGGATGCGAAGGTACTGGTAGGTGGAGCTGTATTGTCACAAGCCTACGCAGATGAAGCCGGGGCTGACTCCTATGCCAAAGATGGTATCTCCGCGGTGAATATAGTGAAAGGCTTATTAGGTGATGAATAGTTAGCATACTATAACATTTAGTAGGCAGAATTCTCAGAAGAGTTACTCCATGAGATGAGGTATCTAGAAGGATTAGATGGCTTAAAATTCTTTATAAAAATATATAAAAAGGAACATGGCAGAAGAAATGCCATGTTCCTTTTTATTTGTATGTAGATATGCGTTGAATACGGACTCCACCGCACGTGTATTGTGATTAACCTGTAGGATGTTTCACGTGAAACATTACTGAGAAATACCGCTGAGTATTTTAATTCTTATGATAGAATTTCCGTTTGTAATAAACTCGATTCCTTTTCTATAATCGTAAGTTGGCATATACACGCCATAAAAAAGAACGTGAACGCCTTCTTTATTATATACCATACTAGGTTGACCATGTTTTGTATAAATGTCTGCTATACTATCTCCGACAGTGATACCTCTAGCAGTGACAGCATCTCGGTTGTCTATAGTTGTCATTGTTGTTTCCGGAAAGTGTTTGTTACTTACATGGAAGGTGATGCCTCCGTAAATTACTCTATTTGGTTTAAGAGCAGTAGGACCCCCCAAACTTTTATAAATAGCATCGGTAGTAGATCCTGCAGGGATACCTGCTACTACTAAGTCTGTTGCTGGTAGTTCATTTCCTTTTACATGCATCGCTTCTAATTGTGAAGTGGAAAAGAGAGAGAATAAAAAGGCGATAACAAGTATCCAAGGACGTAGTTGTTTCATCATGAGCCTATCCTTTCATAGTTACTATAAATCATATGAAAATCGTACTGTATATAAAACTATTTGTCAATGATTAAAAGTGTCTATATAGTGAGTTCATAGAGGGATTGTTTCACGTGAAACAATTAATTAGATAGAGGTCATAATGTTTCACGTGAAACATAAAAAATATATAAAAAGATGAAGAAATCCCCATAGCTTTCATATAAAATACAAAAATATATGTTATAATGTGATAAGACTATAAGAAAGAGGTGAAATAATGGCTAGAATTATTGCCGTAGCTAACCAAAAAGGTGGCGTTGGTAAAACGACAACTGCTGTAAATTTAAGCGCATCTTTAGCCGTAGAGGGAAAACGAGTACTCTTATTAGATTTAGATCCTCAAGGAAATGCTACAAGTGGATTAGGAATAGATAAAGAAAGCATTGAACAAGGCGTATATGAAATGCTTGTAGATGATGTATCTATTACAGATATCATAGAATCTACAGTAATAGATACCTTGCAAATTGCGCCAACAACGATAGATCTAGCTGGGGCTGAGGTGGATTTGGTAGCTATGGAAGATAAAGGTTATACTTTGAAACAGTGTATAGCACCTATCGTAGAGGACTATGATTATATCCTTATAGACTGCCCACCATCTTTAGGTATGCTAACCATTAATGCCTTAACCGCTTCTAATAGCGTGTTAATTCCTATACAAACAGAGTTTTATGCTCTAGAAGGGGTTAGCCAATTAATTAAAACAATCGAACTTGTACAAGACGAATTAAATGAAGATTTGGAACTAGAAGGTGTGGTTCTTACTATGTACAATGGACGCACCAAACTAGCCGTACAAGTGGCAGAAGAAGTAACAAATTACTTTGGAGAGTCTGTATATACAACAACAATACCACGAAATGTGAAATTGGGAGAGGCTCCTAGCCATGGTTTACCAGTTGTTATCTATGATAAACGATCCAAAGGAGCTGAAGTATATTGTGCTTTAGCGCGGGAGGTAATAGAACGTGGTGCTTAAAAAAACAAAAGGTGGACTTGGTAAAGGCCTAGGGTCTTTTGGATTGTCTGGTTCTTTTAAAGATGGTCATAAAAGTGGCTATGAACTGGATATTACTAAAATACGACCTAACCCGAATCAGCCTCGTAAACGCTTTACAGAAGAGGATATGGAAACCCTAGTGGCATCGATTCAGGCTCATGGATTAATTGCCCCTATTGCGGTTCGCAAAGTAGATGATTATTATGAAATCGTAGCTGGTGAACGTCGTTGGCGTGCGTGCCAACAAGCGGGATTGACTAAAATTCCTGTGGTGGTGCGAGACTACACGACAGAAGAAGTGAGTGAAATTGCTCTAGTAGAAAATTTACAGAGACAGAACCTAAACCCTATCGAGGAAGCTTTTGGGTATCAATATTTAATGGATACTTTCAAAAAAACACAAGAAGAAATTGCTACTATTGTAGGTCGCAGTCGTTCCTATGTGGCCAATATTGTGCGATTATTACAATTACCAGAGTTTTTACAAGAGGAATTGGAAGTAGGGGCGCTAACAGTGGGTCAGGCTAGACCTTTATTGGCATTAGCTGAAGAACATTTGCAACTACAAGCGCTGGAACGCATTAAGGAAAAAGGCTTAAATGCTCGTCAAATAGAACAACTTGTGAAAGAACTACAATCTGGGAAGAAACGTTTGACATCTACACAACCAAAAGCAACGGCGGAGTTACGAAAGTTAATGCAGAGACTCAAACATAGTTTAGGTGCTCCTGTAGATATTCGCTTAAAGAATACTAAAAAAGTGCAAGGTACTATTGAAGTTTCTTTTAAAAGTGAAGAAGAACTAATGCGTTTAATTAGCTATATTGAAGGTGAATAGAAAGGAAGTCTATGGTATTAGAAACAACTAAAGGGAATCGCTTGCACATAGGCTTTTTTGGGCGTTGCAATGCAGGTAAATCTACTCTGATTAACACGCTGACAGAGCAACAGATTTCCTTGGTATCTCCCATTGCGGGGACTACGACAGATCCAGTGTCTAAAGGGATGGAATTGTTGCCCTTGGGCCCAGTGATGATTGTAGATACAGCGGGTATTGATGATACATCGGAACTAGGTTTGTTACGGGTAGACAAAACGAAACAAGTATTATCAACGATGGATCTAGCAGTGTATATGATGCGTACTGATGTTGAGCCGATTCCGGAAGATATAGAGTGGTTACAACAATTAGAAAGTAGACATATTCCTACCTTAGTAGTGATTAACGAAGTAAAAGGATGCAAGGGATCTGATTTTATTAAATCCCATGGGGAATTACAACCTTATACATCACAGGTCATAGTAGCAGACGTGAGTGATAGTACAAGCCGAATGGCATTATTAGAGGCATTAAGTAAATTAAAACCAGTTGATGAAGAGGTACAATCTTTGTTAGGTGGTTACATTGAAGAAAAGGATGTATTTGTCTTAGTATGCCCTATTGATGAATCAGCTCCTAAAGGTCGTATTATTTTGCCACAAGTGCAAATGATTCGTGAAATTTTGGATCATCATGGTATGGCTATGGTGTGCCAAGTAGAGGAGCTGGCCACTACATTGCAGCAATTGCAGAAATCACCTAAATTGGTTATTACTGACTCCCAAGCCTTTGAGGCGGTGAGTCAAATTGTGCCAAAGGATATAGCTTTAACAAGCTTTTCTATTTTGATGGCACGATTTAAAGGAAAATTAAAAGATTTAGTGGCAGGTGTACATGCTATAGAGCAATTGCGAGCGGGTTCACATGTATTGATCAGTGAAGGCTGTACACACCGCCAACAATGTGAAGATATTGGAACAGTAAAAATTCCAAGATGGCTAACAGCAAAAGGCTACACAGACTTACAGTTAGAGTGGACCAGTGGTGGACATTTTCCTCATGATGTATCTAAGTATGATGTTATCATTCATTGTGGGGGGTGTATGTTGACACGTCGAGAGGTGTTACGACGTATTGATGTAGCCACTGTCCAAGGGGTGCCAATTGTTAACTATGGTGTTTTGATAGCCTCCTTACATGGCATCTTACAACGTGCTATACAGCCATTTGAACATGAATTAGAATAGAAAGGATTATTGTGTTAGAACAACTATTACCTTGGTTACCATGGATACTAGGAAGTATTGTTTTATTGTTAGTATTACATGCGTTCAGTTTACATATACGAGTAAGTCGCCTTACCAAACGGTATCGATATTTTATGGATGGAGAAAATGGACAAAGTATTGAGCGACGTCTTGCTATTGAAGTGAAAGAATTACGAGATATGGCAAGTACTTGGGAAACCATTTTATCAGAACAAAAAGTGATTCAATCTACACAAGCACAAACATTTCAGCATATTGGATTTGTGAAATATAATGCTTTTGAAAATATTGGCAATGAATTGTCCTTTTCCTTGACGTTATTAGATGGAAATTTCAATGGTATTGTCATCTCTAGTATATATGGACGAAATGAATCACGTATTTTTACAAAACCAATTGTAAATGGTAAAAGTTTAGCCAGTCTTTCACAAGAAGAGTTAGCTAGCTTGCAATCTGCTATGGGACAACGAAGCAATGGAGATGTGTTAGCAAGTTCTTCTGTGTCAGCATAGAAAGGATGTTATATGCAAATACCTAAGTGGTTGCAGTCACATCTGAAACAAGATGGTAATGACTGGAATTTGCAGTTTACAAAACAACAAATAAAGACGATAGCCATTATATTAATTGCCATTTTAGTTATCTTTTTGGGATTTGGTATCTGGGGGATAGCGCGACAAGTAGAAGTGTTGCAATTGCGCCAAGAAAATCAATTACAAAAAGAGCAATTACGATTATTAGACCAAAAAGTAGAAGTCTTGGATAAAAAAATGAAAACTCTTGATGAGCTAGATCAAAATATTAGAAATATGATCAAAGGCACAGAGTCTGGTACACTGCAGAAAGCAGATGGAACCACCCAAAATAAAGAAGAGAAAGAGGACCCTTCTCCCAAAAGCTCAAATAAGACTTTCACAACAACTCATCTATCTGCACGTATATCTAGCTTAGATCGTCAAGCACAACGTCGTATGGTATCTATGTATACCTTATATAATGTGCTAAGAGAAGGGGTAGGCAAAGATATTAGAGAATTACAATCTTTGCTAGCCATGGAAGGAGATGCTAGTGATGCTAATAGCCACATGCCATCAATCTGGCCGGCTAAAGGCGTCATCAGTTCTACCTTTGGGGCGCGACAAGATCCTGTTTATGGTGGTGGTGCCTTCCACGAGGGGTTAGATATTGCTAATGATACAGGAACAACAATAGTAGCTACGGCGGCAGGTACTGTAACTTATGCAGCCTATGCTGGAGGGTATGGCAATTTAATAGAAATTGATCATGGTAATGGATTTATTACAAAATATGGGCATAACTCAGCACTCTTAGTACAAGCGGGAATGACTGTGAAAAAAGGACAATCCATTGCACTTATGGGTAGTACTGGTAAAAGTACAGGTAGTCATGTTCACTACGAAGTGAGGGTGAATGGTGTGGCTACGGATCCATTATTATTTTTGCCCATTCAATAGGAGGCAATTATGAAATCCTATGTACAAGTTTATACAGGTGATGGCAAAGGGAAAACAACAGCAGCCATCGGCCTAGCAGTGCGTGCTGCAGGAGTAGGAAAGAAAGTGCTACTACTTCAATTTATGAAATCTAAGGTGTACTCAGAACATGCTGTATTAGATCAATTAGACCCTATCACAGTAGAAACAGTAGGAAAACCTTTTTTTATTATTCCTGAAGGCATGAAAAGCGATGAAGAGTTGCGTCGATGGGGAGATGATGTAGTCGTGTTTCCTAAGGGGCAGCCGCCACAAGAATATAAGGATTTGATTCACATAGGTCAAGAAAGAGCTCTACAGGCTGTGGCAACAGGCGATTTCGATATTGTTATCTTAGATGAATACAATATGGCTTTGTTTTTTGGATTAATTGAAGAAGCAGAAGGGCGTGATCTCCTAGCAGCTCGAAATCCAAATGTAGAAGTGGTATTTACAGGCCGTGGTGCCCCACAATGGCTTCTTGACGAAGCGGATTTAGTCACTGTCATGGAGTCATATCGTCATTATTATGATCAAGGCGTAGAAGCACGTCTTGGTATTGAGCATTAAGGGTAAAGAATGTTATAATTTAAGTATTAACATCGTATAACATACTGAAAGGTAGGTGGTATCGTGTCACTATGGATGATTCTATTGCTATTGGTAATAGCTGTCATCATAGCCATTCTATGTATTCCTATCACATATAGTCTGAAAGTAAGTTCACGCAAGCCCTATGAATTTGACTTCCGATTAGAATGGATGTACCGAGTGTTAAAGGTGCATCTCGCCTATAAGCAAGGCCATTCCTTGTTTAAGGAAGTTTATGTATTAGGGTCTATGAAAGTCGGCTCTGCCCGTGATTACGAGGATTGGTTAAATCGTAGGGTAAAAGAAGAGCTAGATCCCTTAGCGACAGACGACGAGCAAGATGATGTAGACACAAAACACGTGGAAGAAGAAAGAGATCCGTATCCATTATCTGGATATACGGGCCCAGAGCCAGTAACATCTGTACGATTTGATGCGAATGGACATGTCTTGGATTCAGTAGATTCTACATCACCACAAGAAGAAACGACGGAAGAGAAAGAAGATACAAAAGATTTACCAACATTTTGGTGGTGGAAACATGTATCAAACCCTAAACTCTATGAAGCACTGTTTATAGTTAGTAAGCAATGTGCTAGTCATGCTAGTCCTAGAGTATTCCGATTAGAAGGGGATTTTGGAATTCCTAAACCCTATGAAATGGGTCTCATTACTGCAACAGCCTATACAGTGTGCCCCAAACAAGTGGAACAGGTTAATTTCACTTATACGGAATTTGCCTATACAGGTAGTTTAGAAGTAAAAGGACATATGCAGCTAGGTGTATTTGCTTTCTATGGAACTCTATTTATAGTAAAAAAAGCAGTTAGAGAGTGTCTACTGGACAGCGTAAAAGCATTTGTACAGTATCGACGTCGTAAGCAAAGTGCAAAATAAAAACTTTCAGAAGTTGAAGAATAGTAGGAGGTCATGATGGATACTAAACTTACAAACTTAAAAGACAATTTAGAGCCTTTATTTGAGCAATTTAAAGAAATGATTCGTGTAGAAACAGTAGTGGGTGAACCTGTGCAGTTAGGGGATACTACGATTGTACCATTTGTGGATGTATCCCTTGGTTTAGGGGGATGCCAAAAAGCTGGCGGTGGCGGAGCAAAAGTTGAGCCAACAGCTGTGCTTGTAATCAAAGGGGAACGCATTGAATTATTCAATATTAAAGGATCTGCTAAATATACTGGCTTTGATCGTTTAATCGGCATGGTTCCAGAAATTATCAGTAAATTGAAAAAAGAAGAATATGTCTATGTAAGTGAGGATAAATAATAATTAACTTATCATATGGATGTGTAGAATATATTTCATTTAGATTTCATATATATAAAGTATAGTAAGGGGGCAAGGTGATTTGCTAATTGGAAATAACTTTGCTATACTAGATAAATAGATGAAAATATTTCTCACAGGGAGGCTTATACATGAACTTAACTAAAAAGATTGCAACTTTAGGTGCACTAGCTGTAGTTGGTGCTTTCACAGTATCTAACGCTGCTAATGTAGGCGTAATTAACGAAGAAGCTATCTACACGGGCTATAATGGCTTTGGTGCTATCCAAATGCAAATTGATAAATTACGTGCTGAATACGGTCCTAAATTAGAAGGTGAATTCAAGAAACTAAATAACTTTAAAACAGATGCAGAAAAACAAGCATATTTTGATAAAAGTGTTCGTGGCATCCAAGAAAAATATAATCAAGAAGAAGCAAGTGTATTAGCTCCATTGGATAAAAAAGTAGCAGAAGCAATTCAAGCTATTGCAAAAGAAAAAAATATCGATGTATTAGTGGCTAATCCAACATCTGCTGGCGCTGTTAAAGAAGGTAATCAAGTTATCGACTTAACTCCAGATGTAGTAGCACGTATCAACAAATAAGATATAAAGAAAACCCTCAGATCGCAAGGTCTGAGGGTTATTTTTATATTGGCTTATTTATGAATTAGGTTCACAATGAACTCGCTATCTTCCACCAATGTAGCTTGGATATAGTTGTTGCCATCGAAGTGCAATACTTCCCCTGGTGTTAAGATATGGGATTCCGTTTCATTAAGGAATACGTTCACTTTACCTTTTACCACAGTGAAGATAACGTTAGCCTCTGGATGATTGTGTTTTTCCACTTTGTCACCAGCGACGCCGCCTTTTTTCACGATTTTGTAGTTTGAGCCATCAAAAATTAAACCTAGTTCTTGTTTTACAGTTCCTGCCATAGTAGAACCTCCTATTCTGGGGACTTTCACAGTGGTGAAAGTCAATCACTGCAGCGAATGTGCTGCCATATATAATATAAAAAGGATAAGCTACTTAGCTTTTAGCAATTGTATATACAGGAATATCACCATCAAGGTTTACGTTGAACGCAAAGTCCGGTGCTACGTGACTGACGAAGGCACTGAACCATGCTTGGAAGGCAGCGGCCATAATAATTGGATTCACGCCCGCTGTTTTCCAATAAGAAATTTGATTTTGGTGATTTCCGTACCAACTAAAGGTAGTTTCGGTTTGCTCGATCACAGTATCGCTTGGGTCACAAGGCATACCATTTACATAGTAGTCTTGCATCACAGTGTAGATCGCTGGTGCTGTTTGAGCTGTCAGTTTTTCTTTCGCTTCTGTACCGCACATGGCACCTTGTTTGATAAAAGCTTCTAATACAGCGTCAATGCCATCATCGCCACCACAATCAGTTAAATCTTTGATAAAAGTAGCTTCACGAACAGAAGATGTTTGTAATTGGTTGTGTAACCAGCCATGAATATTATTATGGTCAATGATACGATCCAACTGACGATCTGGAGGAATTGGTTTTCCATACAAATCGATAGCGGTTGCATATAACTCATCTGCTAAATCGTCGAGGCGAGTGTGTGCCTCTTTTTTAATCAATTGTTCGCGTTCAGCGATAAGCTGAATTTTTTTGTATAACCAGAAATGAATGTGTCCCAGTACTGCTGACATGTTAAGCTCCTTTTCGTGCGACTTCTAATTTGGAAACAAGTTCATCCACATCCATGCCGTGAATGCTAGCGGCTTGCCATAATGGTTCCCCCGTGGAGGAAGGACAGCCTAGACAACCCATACCGATGGATTGCAACACAGGCACCGTTTGTGGATACATATCTATAATATCACGAATGATGGAATCTTTTGTAATAGCAATTTCAGATACATTGCGACCTGCATTGAGTTTTGCTACTAATTCATCGATGTCCATGCCGTGGATATTTGCCGCTTGCCATAGAGGTTCCCCTGTGGAAGAAGGACAGCCTAGGCAGCCCATTCCCATGGATTGTAAAATAGGAATCAATTCTGGATATACGTCGACGATATGACGAACGATAGTATCTTTTGTAATGAGTTGTCCAGGTGAAAGTGGAGTAGCTCCTTTGTCGTTAGCAGGTGCAGTAGCTTCTGTAAGTCCTGCATTGCCTTGACCTGGTAATTTGACCACTGGTTCAGCGGATGCTTTAGCAGCAGATGTTGGGGAATCCACTGTATCTAACACAGCAGCTCGGAATGCGTCGAGACCGATGCGGTCAATGAATTGGCCGATACGCTCGATTTGGGCATTTTCTTTGTAGTAGGCAATCATGCGATCGATGATAGTGAGTACTTCTTCTTCAGTAGCTACTTCTGTGATTAAGTCGCCTAAGCGTGGATGAGCGCCAGCACTACCACCTGCATAGATCTGCCAACCCTGATCGTTGCCGATAACGCCGATATCTTTGGTAATCGCTTCGGAGCAAGAGTTAGGACAGCCAGATACGCCAATTTTCATTTTGGACGGCATTTCTTTAGAAATGTATTTTCGTTCTAATTGCATACCCAAGTGAACACTGTCTTGTTTTGCCCGTTTACAGAATGTTGTACCAGGGCAAATTTTTACAGAACGCACACGATTGGATACAGTGTGTGCTGGTTCCATACCTAGCATTGCCCATGCTTTGTCCACATCTTCTGCATTTAGGTTGGTAATCATGATGCGTTGTGCACCTGTAATCTTTAAAGTTGCGTGGAATGTGTTTGCCACATCGATAAATTTTTGTAACATTTGTGGTTGTACGAAACCACCAGGTATGCGAGGGGTAATCGCATAGGTGCGTTTTCCATTACGGATACGCTGTAAATTGCCTGCCACTTGTGCCATGTGTATCTCCTTAGTATTGAGTAAATGTTGATAATTTTTATGTATGTCAAAGTTATGAAATATTATATATGACTAGGCGAAAGCCTATGCTCTTAGTATACTATAAGAAGTGAATCTTGTATGTAGCCGAGGCAACTGTTTTTATTCACAAATAATACACGGCTTATACACTGAAAATTTAAAGTTACACACAGAATTATCCACAAAAAGTGATTAAGTTAAGAGAAAAATAAATGTAAAATATAGTTAGTTACGTATTACACACAGAATATACACAAGATAATCACATGGTTATCCACAGTTCGGTATAATAGTTGCAATACTTAGAAGTTGCACACAGAGTATACACAAGATACCCACAGAATTATCCACAAATAGTGTATATATGGTTGGTAAAAAATATTTATAGAGTGTTTTATTTAAGTTAGTTATAGCATATTAGTATGTGGTTTAATTTATATATAAATAGTTGAAAATACATTAGCTAAATACCTTATGAAGCCCATAAGTGTTATAAGGAATTCACTATTGTATATGAAGTGATAGAAAAGAAAGATAAGGATATATATGAAAGTATTATATGAAAATGTACAGACTGCTACCTTTGTAGAGAGACCTAATCGATTTGTGGTCCATTTAGAATTACAGGGACAAATCATAGCTGCTCACTTACCGAATCCAGGTCGTATGTGGGAACTTCTTTTTGTAGGGGTGAAGATGTATGTGGTGCATCATCCAAAAGAAGGTGCGAAAACACAATATCGTGTCATCGGTATTGAACGAGAGGGTGTTCCCATTATGTTGGACACTAATTATTGTAATGACATGGCAGAGTACATGATCGAGGAACAACTGATCCCTGGATGGGAAGAATGGCAAGTGGTACGACGAGAGTACACAGTAGGTCATAGCCGCTTTGACTTATTGCTCACTAATGATAAGGGTGAACATTTTTTACTGGAAGTAAAATCTTGTACACTATTTGGCGATCAAGGGGCGATGTTTCCTGATGCGGTGACAGAGCGAGGTCGAAAACACTTACTACATTTGCAAGAGTTACAGCAAGAGGGATATCGTACGGGGATTCTATTCTTAGTGCAATGGGGACGAGCTCTGTGGTTTTCCCCAGACTTTCACACGGATTTGGAATTTACTAAGACATTTATTGAGGTGGCACCACAATTAGATTGGAAGGCCATGGCATTACAGTGGACTTCAGATTTTCACAGGCCTACGGTGGTACGAGAGTGCCTGTACAATGATGTGGTTGTGCGCATAGAAGCGGAGGACCGAGGCGATTACCTCATGGTGTTGCAGGTGGAAGAGCCAGTGACCTTAACTATCGGAAGTAAAGGAGACATGTACTTTGAATCCGGTTATTATGTGTATGTAGGGTCAGCGAAAGCCAATTTAGAAAAACGTATTGAACGTCACAAACGGAAGCGGAAAAAGAAACATTGGCATTTAGATTATTTGCGAAGTGTTAGTACTGTCATTGCTGCGTTACCGATTCGTAGTTCCAGTGATTTAGAATGCGAATTGGCGAAGGCGATGAAGGCTATTAGCGTAGACGAGGTGAAAGGCTTTGGCTGTAGCGATTGTCATTGTGATTCACATTTATTCAAAATGGATGTGAATCCTATCCATGATGAACGATTTATGATCGAGGTGGTAGAGCAATTTCGTATGAATCGATTGAATACGATGATGTTGGACAGGTAGCTATAAATCTGTGAGAATATTTATTCAATATATACGTTCACAAGTGTTTATATTTGAGCATATTGAAATTTTTGTGTAAAAAGATAGAAAAAAAGTGCATAAAATGGTATAATAATTTAGTTAATAGGTTCGTTTTTAAAAATGAGGTGATACAATGGAGGAAAAGGCTTGGAGTCATGGCAAGATTGTGCCAGTCCAAATCGATAAAGAAATGCGTAGCTCCTACATCGATTACGCCATGAGCGTTATCGTTATGCGCGCCCTTCCAGATGTACGTGATGGGTTGAAACCTGTACACCGTCGTATTCTATATGCGATGCATGAAACAGGCATGACACCGTCGAAACCGTACAAAAAATCGGCTCGTATCGTCGGCGACGTACTTGGTAAATACCACCCACATGGTGATAGTTCTGTGTATGATGCAACGGTGCGTTTAGCCCAAGATTTTAATACAAGATATCCACTGGTAGATGGTCATGGTAACTTTGGTTCCATTGATGGCGACTCCGCAGCGGCTATGCGGTATACAGAAGTTCGTATGTCTCGTATTGCTACAGAAATGCTAGCAGATATCGAGAAGAAAACAGTGGACTTCATGCCGAACTATGATGAATCTTTGGAAGAACCAACCGTGCTTCCTGCAAAGATTCCAAACTTGTTAATCAATGGTTCCGCCGGCATTGCCGTTGGGATGGCAACGAACATTCCTCCCCACAACTTAGGAGAAGTGGTAGATGGTCTAGTGATGCTTATCGACGATCCAGAGGTAGATGTGAATCAACTGATGACAGCTATCAAAGGCCCAGACTTCCCAACAGGGGCGTCTATCCTTGGCCGTGAGGGCATAAAAAAAGCCTATGCCACAGGTCGTGGTAGCATCAAAATGCGTGCGAAAGCTCATATTGAGGCTATGACGAAAGGTAAACACCGTATTGTGGTCACAGAAATTCCGTACCAAGTGAATAAAGCGCGCTTAATTGCAACCATTGCAGATTTAAGCCGTGATAAAGTGGTGGACGGCATTACGGCCCTTCGTGATGAAAGTGACCGTCGTGGTCTTCGCATCGTCATCGAATTGCGTGCAGACGTACAACCAGATATTGTGTTGAATAAACTATATAAACATACACAATTACAAGATACATTTGGCGTAATTATGCTAGCATTGGTGAAAGGCCATCCAAAAGTATTGACTTTGAAAGAAGTACTAGGTCATTACTTAACGCACCGTCAAGAAGTGATCGTACGCCGTACAGAATTCGACTTGGCGAAAGCAGAAGCTCGTGCCCATGTATTGGAAGGTTTGTTGATTGCTTTAGATCACATTGATGAAGTGATTCATACTATACGTAGTTCTCAAACTACAGATATTGCTCGTGCCGCTTTGATTGAAAAGTTCAGCCTTACAGAAATTCAAGCGAACGCTATCTTAGATATGCGGTTAGCTCGTTTAACAGGTTTGGAACGCGAAAAAATCGAAGAAGAACATGCAGCATTGTTAGTGTTGATTGCAGATTTAAAAGCAATCTTAGCCTCCGACGAACGTCAACGTGAAATTATCAAAGAAGAATTGATTGCCATGAAAGAAAAATATGGCGACAAACGCCGTAGTGAAATTACGATTGATACGTCTGACTTCGATGTAGAAGATCTAATTGCTGATGAAGAAATGGTTATCACATTAACTCGTCAAGGTTATATTAAACGCATGAATGCTAATGTGTATCGCAACCAACATAAAGGTGGCGTAGGCGTTGTGGGAATGAAAACAAAAGATGATGATTATGTAGCACAAATTATGCATGTGCGTACACATAATACATTGTTATTCTTCACATCCACAGGTCGTGCGTACCGTTTAAAAGCCTACGAAGTGCCAGAAGCATCTAGTCGTAATTCACGTGGTACAGCCATCATTAACGTATTACCTCTTAATGTAGGGGAAACAGTGACGAACATGATCGACTTAGAACGCATCTCTAGCGATGTGAACTTGTTTATGGTCACAAAACAGGGCGTTGTAAAACGTACGGCTATTGATGAGTATCGCAATATTCGTCGCGGTGGTTTGAATGCAGTGGCATTGGATGAAGGAGATCAGTTAATCTCCGTAGGATTAACCTATGGTAACCAAGATGTATTGCTAGGTACGAAAAAAGGTATGGCTATTCGCTTCCATGAATCTGATGTACGTTTAATGAAACGAGCAGCTCGTGGTGTGAAAGGTATTAATCTCAATACTGGTGACGAAGTTGTAGGCGCTAGCATCATCCACGGCACTGGCGAAGAATGCCAAGTCTTTACTATCAGTGAAGAAGGATATGGCAAACGCAATGTGGAAAGCTCCTATACAGTACAAAAACGTGGTGGTAAAGGGACGAAAAACTTTAAAATCACGGAAAAAACTGGTGAAGTAGTGGCCGTAGAAATCGTGAATGACAACGATGAAATGATGCTTATTTCTGAACAAGGCAAAATCATTCGCTTTGATGTAAATGATATTGCGGTGAAGAAAAGTAAAGCTATTTCTGGCGTGAAAACACAGAACTTAGATGAAGGAGATAAAATTGCCTCTGTAGCGGTTATCTCTGGAGAAGAGTTAAAAGAAGACGAAAGCTTGTTTTAATATCGGCTTTCTTGCCATTCTTAATTGAGTAGAAGGGAAGAGCACGACACATTCCTCTGCAAACTGATTCAGTGGTTAGGTTTGCTCCGGAACATGTCGTGCTCTTCTGTCGTTTGTGGAATTTTGTCAAATAAGGGAGCAAGAAAGACCAATTCTACAATGGCGCTTTTTCTGCATTGAATTTTATCGATGAATAGCATATAATAGTAATGTTATATCATAAAATCAGAGTATTAGGAGGCGAGTCCTATTTTAGACTTTAAGCGTTTTACCTTAGAAGATAAGCCCCGTATTGATGCGTACTTTGGAGAGCATCATTATGAAGCGTCAGATAATAGTTTTACTACATTGTTTATGTGGCAAGATATTTATGGCATTACTTGGGCAGAAGAAGAAGGTGTGTTATTTATTAAAGGTGGTGGAGTGACAGAATCTCCATTTATGTTACCACCGTTTGCTGGAAAAGATGCCAAGTTTGTAGATGGATTACAAATGGCGAAAGAGTGGTTCAAAGAGAACCAAATTCCATTTTTATTAAAAGGTGTTAATCCAATTATGATGGAACGGATGCAAAAGTTGTGTCCAGATTGTTATGAATTTACACCTGATCGTGATAACTTTGAATATATCTATCGTACAGAAGATATGATTACCTTAGCAGGTAAAAAGTTACGTCAAAAGAAGAACCATTTAAATCAATTCCGTATGCAATATTCTAATTATGAATATATGCCAATTGATGAGAATACAATTCCTTTATGTCGTGAAGCGGCAGAGCAATGGGTGGAAACACATCATGAAGAAGGCATTGAAGATGAACTAACAGCTATTAATTTACTCTTTGACCATTGGGATGCATTGGGCCTTGTAGGTGGTTGTATTAAATTGTTCGGACGAGTAGAGGCTTTCACCATTGGAGAAATGTTGAATGAACATATGGCGCTGATTCATATTGAGAAAGCAAATCCAACCATCCGTGGTTTATATCAAGCCATCAATAATGAATTTATTCGTCATGAGTTCGTAGATACACAGTTTATCAACCGTGAAGAAGATATGGGATTACCAGGGCTTCGCATGGCGAAAGAATCTTACAACCCAGATCATTTTGCTGAAAAATATGATGCTCGTTGTATCAAACAAGGCGCCTGTGAGGATAACGTGTAGCGAATAGTATATAATTCCTAGGGACATATGATAAGTTCCTAGGAGTTTTATTTTCTTTCTGACCAAGGAATCGTTTGTTTTTGCGATGTGGCCTTGCGTTCGCTTGCTGATACTGTGCAAGACCCACGTCAAGGTATATAATGACTAGATAGTAACGGGATTGATGTAGAGAATGAAAGGAGCCAATATGACCTATTTTTGGGAAGGCTTACTGATTGGGTTTGCTGTGTTGGCGCCCATAGGGATGCAGAATCTATTTATCATTAATACAGCACTGGTACAAAAGGTATCACGTATTATTACTACCATTCTAATCGTGGCATTTTTCGATCTTACCTTAAGTGTATCGGCGTTTTATGGCATTGGTGCTATCTTTGATATATGGCCTTTTTTGAAAGGCATCGTACTTCTTTTGGGAGGAGCGGTTATCTTTTACATGGGCTATACCGTGTTTAATTCAGAGCCGAATGTATCTCATGTGGATACGAATGTGACAATTTGGAATATTGTGACTACTGCCTTTGCGGTGGCATGGCTGAACCCTCAGGCACTTATCGATGTGACGATGATGTTCGGTGCTGTGAAAGCCAGCATTCCTGAGGAGTCATCCATCTATTTCTTACTGGGATACATCGTGTCTGCTTTTGCTTGGTTTGGAGCATTATCGACTATTATTCACAAATTAGCAAAGCGTATCAAAATTTCGCAACTCGTATGGATCAACCGTATCTGTGGATTGATTTTATTCGGATATGGAGCAAAATTGTTTATAGATGGAGTATTGCTGTATATATAGTAAACTTTCAGAAAAGAAGTGCATAAAGGGTCTAGCAGTAGACCCTTATTTTTTTATATAATACTAATATAAAGTATTCGAACTATTTTCAATGTACCATAACGATGGAAGAGGGATTATTTTGAAATTTAGAATAGCAAAAGATACGGACACAAAAGATGTAAAGCGTTTGTGGGCCTATTGTTTTGAGCCAGAAGGTCATCCATTTTTTAACTATTATTTTGATACTGCTTATGAACCAGAAAATACGATGGTTGGTATCGATCGTAGTTATTTGGTGAGTACCGTCCATTTACGACAAAATATTATACGTGTTCGTGGTGTGGACCTGCCTATGTCTTACATGGTGGGAGTTGCCACAGACCCTATTGTACGTCGTAGTGGGGTAGGCAAGAAATTACTGAAATCAGCATTAGGAGAATTAAAACAACGTGGACAAGGAGTCACTATTTTAATGCCATCGTATGCTGGGTTTTACCAAAAATATGGATGGGATTTATATGCTCATCAATGGGTACAAACCATGAAGCTAGATAATTTGGCCCCACTAGTAGAAACTACAGATAAAACGATGTCCTTTGGGATGTTACGGTCTCCACGGGAGTGGAAACGTTTAGCAGGAGTATATGAGACATATACCAAACCATTATCTGGCTATGCTGTGCGTAAAGAAAAAGAATGGGTTCGCTTATTAGAATCTATTTTTGCAGAAGGCGTGCAAGTAGGGTATGTGAAAAATGATTCTGGACAATTAGAGGGCTATTGTTTTTATCGCTTAGGGGAACCTGAGATTGCTGTGACAGAATTTGTGTATACTACGCGTCGTGCGCAAAAAGCATTGATGAACTTCTTGTACAACCATCGCTCCCAAGGTGACAGTGTACGGTGGAATGAAGGTATGCTGGATCAAGGTTATATCTTTCATCCTAACGGAAAAGTAGGACACAGTACTATGCCTTTTATGATGAGTCGTATTGTAGATGTCAAACTAGCTATGGAAAGTATTCCTGTACCAGTAGCATTAGAAGGGGCTATTCAGTTCGGTGTGAAAGATCCATTATGTGAGTGGAACCATGGTACCTATGTAGTGTCTTATAAAGAAGGTAAGGCGCAAGTAGTAAAACATAAAGAGCATGTAGATATTAATGCTAAATTAGTATTCTCTGTAGGTGCTTTGAGCTTACTTCTCATGGGTCGTATGAGTGCTACAGAACTTGCTTTTGAAGAAAAATTAGAAGGACCAGATGATATATTAGAAGTATTGAATCGGGCCTACCCAAGACAAAATACATATATAAATGAATGGTGGTAAGATACTTTTTAAAGTTGATACAATCACCATAAAATAAGAAAGAACGCTATGCATTTCTTGACAAGCTATGAGAATATTTTAGTTTGCTATAGGATGTGTAGTGTTCTTTTTATTTTTCTATTGATCTTATGTATAAGAGCTGGTACAGTGATCTTATATACATGTATATAGGAGATAGAGATGAGTGCGATAAATTTTACGAAATCATTACAATATAGTGGACCAGAGTTTGTATCGAATAATGCAGAAGAAGGGCGGAAGGTAATTTCCGCTATAGAGAGCGAATTAAAACGGTGTGAATCCTTTTTTATCAGTGTAGCCTTTATTACAGCAGGTGGATTAAGTCCATTATTAATGACGTTAAAAGAGTTGGAAGGAAAAAATATTCCAGGTCGTATTTTGACAACAAATTTCTTGATGTTTAATGATCCTAAAATACTAGACAAGTTAAGTCAGTTTAGTAATATAGAGCTCCGCATATTTGATGCACAAGGATCTGATGTAGGTTTTCATACAAAAGGATATGGATTCCATTTAGAGGATGAGTTTACTATTATCGTGGGCAGCTCTAATATGACGCTCCACGCATTGACAAGAAATAAAGAGTGGAATGTGCATTATAGTTCTCATAAGCAAGAATCTTTTGTGATGTCTGTCTTAGAAGAGTTTGAAAGCTTGTGGGCAGCAGATGAGACAAAGACTTATGTAGACTATATTGATACGTACAGAATGTTATATGAGCAATATAATGATTCTACTAAAAAACAATTACCAGCGGTGGTAGATACAAATATAAATGAATCTAATCAAGTCCCAAAAGTATTACAGCCGAACAGCATGCAGTCCTATGTGATGGAAAGGTTTACAGAGTTGTATCAATCAGGTGCTAATAAAGGATTGTTGATTTCTGCCACAGGAACAGGTAAAACTTATGCATCAGCCTTTGCTGTCAGTAGTGTAAAACCAAAGCGAGTACTATTTTTAGTGCATCGTGAACAGGTAGCGAGACAGGCGATGGAATCGTATCAACGGGTAATTGGCGACTCTGTGACATATGGTGTGTTATCGGGTGCAGCAAAAGGTTTTTCTGAAACCTATTTATTTGCGACCATGCAGATGATGTCTAAGCCAGATTGTTATGAACGATTTTCCCCTACAGATTTTGATGTGATTGTTATCGATGAGGCACATCGAGCAGGATCTGAAAGTTATCATAGAATTATGGAATATTTCAGGCCTAAGTTTTGGTTTGCTATGACTGCTAGTCCAGAGCGTACAGATGATTTCGATATTTATAAGCTATTTGATTATAATATTATTCATGAAATACGATTACAACATGCATTAGAGGCAGATTTACTATGTCCATTTCATTATTTTGGTATCGGACAATTATCTGATGGCATCACAACCTATGAGGGTGATGAAGCACAGAGCATTTTTGCCAATGAATGGGATTACCAAACAAGAGCTAGATTAATTCTAGAGCAATGTAATTTTTATGGATATTCTGGAGAGCGAGTAAAAGGGTTAGTATTCTGTCATAGTATTGAAGAAGCACAAGAGTTATCCAAGGCTTTTAATCAACTAGGGATGAGAACTATTAGTTTAAGTGGTGCAGATTCGCAAGAAATTCGGGAAGAGGCTATTCAGCGATTATCAGGACCGGATGCGAATGATGCGTTAGATTATATTATGACTGTAGATATTTTTAACGAAGGTATCGACATTCCAGAGGTCAATCAAGTTGTTATGGTTCGTGGTACAGAGAGTCCCATTGTGTTTGTGCAACAGTTAGGTCGGGGACTGCGTCGTCATAACAGTAAAGACTACGTGGTCGTTCTTGATTTCATTGGGAATTTTAACAATAACTTTATGATTCCTGTAGCACTATCAGGAGATGTAAGTCATAACAAGGATAGTTTGAGGTATTATGTGCAAGAAGGGACGCGAGTGATTCCGGGCGCATCCACGATTCATTTTGATGCGATTGCTCAAGAACGTATTTTTAAATCTATTGACACAGCTAAATTAACACAGATTAAACATATTCGACAAGCCTATAAAAACTTAAAATATAAATTAGGTCGTATTCCTAAATTGATAGATTTTGAAAACTATGGAAGTATCGATATTTCATTAATCTTTAATAGTAATGCAAAAACATATTATAAGTTTTTGGTAGACTATGAAAAAGACTACACGCATAGGTTTTCGTCGGTAGAAACGAAAATACTAGAGTATATAGGCCAGTATATGGTACTTGGCAAGCGAGTGCATGAACTCTATGTATTGGAAGGCCTATTGAAAGGTGAAGTTAATCCACTGATGTATATGAGAACACAGTTACTAGGATTAGGTATTCCTTGTACAACTCATACGGAAAGAAATATCATCAATTTATTTACAGGTCAGTTTAAGACAGGATCCTCCAAAGCTGGATTTAAGGATGCCCTGTTGTGCGATGAAGTGGTAGATGGATTGCAAATATCAGCGGTATTCCGTGAAGCTTTAGAAAATGAAGGGTTCCGTGATATGGTCGAGGACTATGTGAAAGTGGGCTTTCAAAGAAATCAAAAATACTATAGTCAAAGATATGAGGAAGCCTCTTTTACGCTGTATCAAAAATATACCTATGAAGATGTATGCCAGTTAATGGAGTGGGAAACTAGTATCGTACCATTAAATATTGGTGGTTATAAATATGATGAGGCTACCAAAACATATCCGGTATTTATCAATTATGATAAGGGCGAAGATATTGCAGATACTATTAGATATGAAGATAGATTATTATCTCCACAACAATTAATTGCTATTTCTAAAAGTGGTGTGGACCTTAGTAACAATTTGGTACAAAAAGCGTTACATGCAAAAAAAGAAGGTATTACTATGCATTTGTTTATCCGAAAAAATAAGAATGATGAAGATGGGGCAAAAGAGTTTTATTATTTAGGTCATATACATGCAACAGGGGAAGCAGAAGTATTTACCATGCCAGGTACAACGAAAAAAGCCGTTCGTATTATGTATGATTTGGAAACTCCGATACGTGAAGATTTGTACGATTATTTTGTGAATCATTAAAGGAGATATGGATGAAGACGATAGAAGTAGTAGCGGCAGTTATTTTGAAAGATAACCAAGTATTAACTACACAAAGAGGTTATGGAGATTTACAAGGACGTTGGGAATTTCCAGGAGGTAAAATTGAGTCTGGAGAAGATCATAAAGCAGCTTTATCTCGTGAGATACAAGAAGAATTAGATGTGCAGATTACAGTAGGAGATTTTTTAACAACCGTAGAGTATGACTATCCTAACTTTCATCTTATTATGCATGCCTATCAATGTGAGTTATTAGGAGAATTTCATTTACAAGAACATAGTGCAGCTCGTTGGTTAAACTTAGAAAACTTATATGATGTAGATTGGTTAGAAGCAGATTTACCTATCGTGGAATGTGTGAAAAGTTTAATTGCTTAGGTAGGACGTATAGAGGTATAAATGATATACTAATAATTAAATATGACAATATTAGAATAGTATATGATTCACAATGAAAGAGAGAGAGACCATGAAAAAACTAACTACATCTATTCTAGTAGCATTATTCAGTGTGACCATCTTCACACCAACCCATGTAGAGGCGAGTTGGTTGTCTAAAACGTGGAAAAAGGTTGAAAAATCATGGAATGAAGCGGGGAAACAAAGTGGTTCTACTGGAATGAGTGGAACATCTACGAGTGCGATTCGGTTGCCACAACGGTCGGAGTATCCGAGTAGATATAATCCAGGTCAAATTGTAGGTCAAAGACCAGATATGCAAGATCTTATTATTGCAGGTGTACCAGTGGGCGCTCAATATAGTGAAATACGAAGTGCTTTAGGTGCACCGACAGAAGAAAAAATGTATCAACCAGGTGTCTTTGGTGTTCGCAATATATTTATGCGATATGGTGGGATAACGTATGAAAGTGTTCATGGAAACTTTGATAGGGCAGGTTTAATTACAGTGGTGAATCGTGATGCTATAACTTACAGGGGGATTGCAGTAGGCGATTCGTTAGAAGCAGTGTATAAGGCATATGGTAGGCCTACCCATATTAATAGCAGAAATGATTGGTTCTACGGAGCTTTTATATGGGCATCAGATGCCAAAAGCGGTATTACTTTTGAAAATGATGGAGAAAAGGTAACTAAGATTAGGATTATTAATTCCTAAAAAGATGCTTATCAAGTTTATTTTCGTAATCTACATCTGAAATTAATAAAGTAAATTCTCATTTAATCTATTATGAATTATAACATCTAAATTCATAATGTATATTATTCAACCAATACACAAGAGGTCCCAGCATGAACACAACTAAATCATTCCAAACTTCCTCCTCTCTTCATCACACACCATTTTCTCAGGATAGCTCCACCAGTATTACCTATGAATACAGTCCGTTGTTAGAGGGGTTTCCCCTCGCTCATGGTGTGACTTACCGCTATGGTGGTGTCAGTGAAGGTAACTTTAATAGTTTTAACATGGGTCTGCATGTAGGTGATGATCCGAAAGCGGTGGCAGAGAACCGCAAACGCTTAGCGCAGGTGTTAGGTGTGGATTCAAATCATTTGACTTGTGGTGAGCAAGTGCATGGGGTAGGAGTGACGAGGGTGACGGAAGAGCTGGTCGGTCGAGGTGCTTTCAGTTGGGAAGACAGTATCCCAGACAGTGATGCGATTCATACGAATTTGGTGAATGTGCCACTCTTGTTGCTCGTGGCAGACTGTGTGCCTGTGCTTATCTATGATGCGGTGCATCATGCGGTGGCGGTAGTTCATGCAGGTTGGCGTGGTGCCATCGCTCACATTGTGGAGCGTACGATGGATAGTATGCACGATGCGTACGGAACGTTGCCATCCGATTGTTACCTCTTCATCGGTCCCTCTATTGGAGAAGACTCCTTTGAGGTGAGTGAAGAGATTGCTGAACAATTTCAACAGGATATGGGTAATTTGGGACTTTCACAGGTAAATGCAGTCGTGCGTTATCTCCAACGATTAGAACAAGCGACACCTACTCCACATATAGATCTGAAAGGATATATTGCAGCTTGTGTCGTACAAAAAGGTGTGCCTATAGATCAAGTGATTCTGTCTGCTACGGACACGATGATGACAGAAGGATGCTATTCATACCGAGGGGATGCAGGCAAGACGGGACGAATGGCTATGTTTGCAGTATTACGAAATCAAGGCTAATAGATGCAAGAGTTTCAATAGTTTTGTATATCTTAAGACCTTGTGTAGAACATGAGTAATACAGAATTTAGAGACACATTCTTAGGTATTGTTTGAGAATAGAATAAAAAATTATGACAAAGAATAAGAAAATCTTAAGAACTAGGCTTGAAATCATGCTTTTTCTATGTACTTTTCTTATTCTTTCGTTTATAATAAAAAAGATAAAGTATTATTTATTTTGTGAAGACCTTTCAGAGTGAAATGTAACGACGAAAAAAGGACTGACATATATGATTGCAACAGCATTACATAACGTGCAAGAACGCATAGAAGCGGCTAAGGCACGAGTGGGGAGAAGGGATTCTGTTACACTTGTAGCAGTAACGAAGAATCATCCTGTAGAGGCTGTACAAGAAGTAGCTCAACTAGGTGTAAGAACTGTAGGCGAAAATCGTGTACAAGAAGCAAAAGAAAAAATGGAACTCTACCAGGGACCGGAACTCCAATGGCATTTAATTGGACAATTACAAAACAATAAAGTGCGTAATGCAGTGGGTAAATTTTCTTTAATTCATTCAGTTCATAGCGTGAAATTGTTGGATGAAATCCAACGTATTGCTGCTAGAGAAGGACTTACACAAGAAGTATTACTACAAGTGAATGTGGCACGAGAAGAAAGCAAGTCTGGGATGGATGTGGAAGAGTTTCCAACCATACGGGAATATGCCAAATCATTACCCAATGTACGGGTAAAAGGGCTTATGTGTATGGCACCATTTTTTGATGATCCGGAAGAGGCTCGCCCTATATTTAGAGTCGCTCACGCTTTATTTGAAGATATGAAACTTCATTTTAATGAAGGTCAGATTGAATATATATCTATGGGGATGACCCATGATTTTGAAGTAGCAATTGAAGAAGGTGCAAATATTGTTCGTGTAGGAACAGCAATATTTGGAGAACGCCACTATAATGAGTAATGGAGGAATTAACGATGGCACTGAAAGATAGCTGGAATTCTGTAAAAAGTTTTTTTGGTAGTAATCAAGATGATCAATATGAATTTGATGAATATGATAATGAGATGTATGAAGAAGAGTCTCAACAACCAGTAGTAACAGCACCAGTAGCAGGTGGCAATGGACCAGTAGCATCTGCAGCACGACCAAAAACAGGAGGATATAATACAGTGGCACAACGTTCTAGCGGTATGAAAGTAGTCATCGTAGAGCCAAAAGCATTCGATGATTCTGAAAATATTACAAATCAATTGCGCGATATGCGTCCAGTAGTGATTAACTTTGAAAACACAGACCCTCATGAAGCAGCACGTATTGTGGACTTTGTAAGTGGTGCTACATTTGCATTAGATGGCAAATTAGAAAAAATTGGCAAAGATATTTTCATCTGTGTACCAGTGAATGTAACTGTAGATTATACAGATAAAGAGTACACAGAAATATCTGACAAATTAGCTTGGAAAGAACCACAAGCCTAAGCATTAGGAGGTAGCCATGCAAAAAATACTACTAATTGGTGTAGGATCGATGGGTGGTGCTATTTTACAGGGGGCTTTGGAACAAGGTGTTTGGGGTCCTGAGGAAGTAGATGTACTAGTGCGTCGCAGTGAGCAAGCATCAGAATTAGAGCGCACATTAGGTGTAACAGCCTTCACGGACTGTGATGCTATACCTGCTTTTGATGAGTACAGAACCATTGTATTTGGCGTAAAACCTCAAGTCTTACCGTCTCTTATGGAAGAGGTGGGACCACAAATCGAGGCGAGAACATTATGTATTTCCATTGCGGCAGGCATTACATTGGATACATTACAATCCTTTGCATCCCATGTACATTGGTTACGAGTTATGCCGAATACTCCAATTTTGATAAAAGCTGGCTTTACAGCGATTGCTAGTAGTGAACAAGTGACACCAGGTGAGCGAGAACAAGCTTTGCGCATTTTCGAAGCCTTAGGTGAAGCCGTGGTATGTTCAGAAGCTGATTTAGACCGTATTGGCGCTCTAGCAGGGGCAGGTCCAGGCTATATGTATACCATTTTAGATGCTATGGCAAATGCAGGTGTTCGGATTGGTCTCACTAGGCCATTGGCGTTGCAAGCGGCGGTACAGACGATGTATGGCTCTGGCTTGATTGCCTTAGAAACAGGCGCTCATCCAAGTGTGCTTAGGGATCAAGTGACATCTCCCGGAGGTACGACTATAGCAGGTATTGCAGCCATGGAAAAAGAAGGGTTGCGTTCTTCTATTATGGAAGGCATCTTAGCTTGTTATAAACGGTCAAATGAAATAGGAAAACAACGTGAAAGATAAAGAAAAGTTAATTCGATATTTTGAAGCATCTGGTAATGGCGAAGAGGCTAGACGTATGATTGATCTAGCGGAGCAAGTACAAGCAGGCCGACCTTACCGTGTGACAGATTTTATGTCACCTGCAGGCCTTGTCATTGCAGATGCAGTAAAAGCGAATTTTGGTGGTATTAATATCATTTCTAGTGGTGGTTACGAAGGGGCAGAACGCCTTCGAGTGGCCTTTGTGGACCCTCACTTTCAAGGAACAGTAGACTTACAAATTGCGGTGTTGAAAGTATCTTGGGATCCACGATTCCGATTATTGACACATCGTGATGTGTTGGGTTCCTTAATGGGACTTGGTATTGATCGCACTCATTTTGGAGATATTATCGTCACTAGTGGTGGGGCGCAGGTAATCGTAGATGCAACGATAACAGATTTTGTGATTCAAAACTTTACAAAAATTGCTATGGTCACGGTTACAGTATCACGGATGGAATTGAGTGAATTACAACCGAAAGAAGAAAAAATAAAAGAAGTGCGAACTACTGTTGCGTCTATGCGGTTGGATTCTATAGCTTCTTCAGGTTTTAGTACATCTCGTACAAAAGTTGTGGAGGCCATTAAGGCAGGATTAGTACAAGTGAATTGGCAACCTGCGAAAGGACCAGCGCAAGAAGTAAAAGAAGGAGATATTATTTCTCTTCGTGGCAGAGGTCGTATGCAAATAGAAAGTATTACCGGCACGTCTAAAAAAGGGCGTATTGGAGTACATCTAAAACGATTTATGTAAGGAGGCTGATCCTATGTTAACACCAATGGATATTCATAATAAAGAGTTTGGAAAAAGTATTCGTGGCTTTGATTGCGATGAAGTAAACGAGTTTTTGAATGAAGTGGTACAAGCTTATGAAATCTTGTATCGTGAAAACCGTGAAATGACTGATAAAGTAGAGCAAATGGAAAAACGTTTGAATCAATATGAATCAACGGAAGAAACTATGCGCAATACATTGGTGCTTGCTCAAGAGACTGGTGAAAATGTAAAAGAGGCAGCTCGTAAAGAGGCTGATTTAATTTTACAGAATGCGGAACAACAACGATCTACGATTTTAGAAGATGCCAATCGTGCGTTGCGAGAAGCAGAAGCTAAATATGCTACCATTGCGAATGAAATGGCCGTGTTCCGTGCAAAAGTAGAATCAATTTTAACAGCGCAACTACAATTATTAGATGGCATTGCTTTAGAGGAAACAAAACCTGTAGAGACAGAAACAGAAGTATAAGGTGAATTTCGGCTTGAGTATTCAAGCCGTTTTTGCCATTGTAGAGACATATAAGGATAGTAGGATGATAACAGTTGGACTTTCACTTAAAGACAGGCCTTGTCTTGTAGTCGGCGGAGGGCAAGTAGCGCTGCGTAGAATTGAAAAGTTAATAGACGAAGAGGCATCTATTATAGTAGTCAGTCCTGATGTATTGCCTGACATTGTAACATACCATAAAGCAGGTGTATTACAATGGATAGAGAAGCCTTATAGGTCAGAATATATGGTAGGGCAACAGTTTGTCATTATTGCTACGGATATTCCTGCTGTGAATGCGCAAGTCATGGAAGATGCTCAAGAAGTACAAGCTTTCATTAATCGGGCTGATGTGAAAGATGATTCTACTTGGGTATTCGGCAGTGCTACGGAGATTGGTGATTTAGAGATTTCTATATTTACCAATCAAGTGAGCCCACGAGTGAGTCGCTTGCTTAGACAGGATATAGAAACCAGGTACGGCATATTAGCCGAGTGGTTACCTCAGATTCGTCTATGGAGACAAGAATTACAGCATATATTAAATACGCCAAAAGAACGAGAGCAGTTCTGGCGTACAAATTTAGGAGAATCGGAGTTTATACAAATATTAGAGGGTCAAGGAGACTCAGTGAAGGAGAATATTGTACATGCAATTAGTCGTATTAGGTCTGAATCATAGAAGTGCACCTGTAGATGTACGAGAGAAATTTTCTTTTTCCAAAGAAGCTCTCGATCATGCT
The DNA here is from genome assembly GCF_003992235.1 of Veillonella sp. 3913. NCBI lineage: Bacteria > Bacillati > Bacillota > Negativicutes > Veillonellales > Veillonellaceae > Veillonella > Veillonella sp. 3913. The sequence goes on from NZ_RQVF01000004.1 coordinate 106,228, forward strand.
ATGGATCACATCTATGCTCATGAAGAAGTAGAGGAATGCGTCCTTTTATCGACGTGTAACCGCACAGAACTCTATGTCGTCCTAAATGACATGGAGAATGTAAAAGAATATATGATACGTTTACTACTGCATCTGAAAGGTGAAGAAACGGTAGACGTAGATGAGAAATGGTTTTTCCTGTATGAAGGGAAGGCATGTATTTCTCATTTATTTAGAGTAGCATCTAGTTTAGATTCTCTTGTGTTAGGAGAAGGTCAAATTTTGAGCCAATTAAAAATGGCCTATATTTCTTCCTATAGTAAGGGATTAACAGCATCTGTATTTAATATTATTTTCCAAAAAGCCATTGCTGTAGGGAAACGTGTGCGTACGATGACGGGGATTGCGAATACGCCAGTATCTGTTAGTTATACAGCAGTCAATTTAGCGGAAGATAGTTTAGATATTCCTATCAGTGAGGCAAAGGTTCTCATTTTGGGAGCTGGTCAAATGAGTGAGCTCACAGCTCGTCATTTACAAGCTAAAGGGGTAAAGAGTATTTTCGTGTCCAATCGGACGTTCAAAACAGCAGAAGAATTGGCAAAGCAATTCAATGGTAAAGCCGTTGATTTTGACAATTTTGTAGAAGAAGCCAAAGTAGCAGATATTATTATTACATCTACTGGTGCACCTCATTATGTGATTGAATGGGAAGAAGCGGAAGAAATCATGGATGGCCGTGGTGGTAAACCAATTGTCATGATCGATATTGCTGTTCCCCGTGATATCAACCCAGATGTAACAGAAATTCCCGGAGTGTATTTGTTTAACATTGATGCCTTAGAAAGTGTAGTAGAAGCGAATAAACACCAACGAGAAGAAGAAGCTCGAAAAGCAGAGCCTATCTTAGAAGAAGCCTTACAAGAAATTGAAGAAAAATTACAATATTTATCGGTTCGTCCTATTATGGTCTTGCTTAGTGAAAAAGCAGAAGCCATTCGTAAACGTGAAGTACATCGCGCGATGGCAAAATTACCTAATGCCACAGAGCTAGAACGTAAGATTATTAGCAATATGTCCCGCATGTTGGTACGTAAATTATTGCGTGATCCAATGATTCATTTTGGTGAAGTAGCGGGTAAAGAAGAAGAGCGAGATTATTGGAAGTTATTCCAAGATATGTTTGCTTTGGAAGTGGAGGACGACACACTATGAGAGACATAATTCGTATAGGCACCCGTAGTAGTGCCCTTGCTTTATGGCAAGCCAACTATGTAGCAGATACATTGCGCAAACATTACCCACAGTGCAAGGTGGAGTTAGTCCATCACAGTACGAAAGGTGATCGTATTTTAGAAAAACCATTGGCTGAAATCGGTGGTAAAGGTTTATTTACAGAAGAGCTAGAAGCATCTATGCGTGATGGTAGCATCGATTTGGCTGTACACAGCTTGAAAGATATGCCTACAGAATTGCCAGAAGATTTGGTACTAGGTGCTATTACAGAGCGTGAAACACCATGTGATGCTTTGGTATCACCAAAATATAAAACGCTAGATCAACTACCACAAGGTGCTAAGGTAGGGACTAGTAGTTTACGCCGTCAAGCACAATTGTTGAATCAACGACCTGATTTGCAGATTTCTGTACTTCGTGGGAATGTGCAAACGCGATTGAACAAATTAGAAACAGAAAACTTTGATGCCATTGTATTAGCAGAGGCAGGGTTAAAACGATTGGGGCTGGAATCTGTTGTTACACAGACTTTCACTAGCGATGAAATGATTCCTGCTGTGGGTCAAGGGGCATTGGGCATTGAATGTCGCAAGGATGATACAGAAATGCTAGATATGTTATCTGTATTGCACGATGAAAATACTATGTGGGCTACTCGTGGAGAACGTAGTTTCCTTCGTCAACTCGAAGGTGGTTGCCAAGTACCGATGGGGGTACATGGGACGATTTATAAAGGACAATTAACGTTGAAAGCTATCATTGCTTCTTTAGATGGAAAAAATTGTTTTGAAGGTGAATTGTCAGGACCAAAAGAAAAAGCAGATATGTTAGGTCGTAACTTGGCGAAAGCTCTCTATGAAGAAGGGGGTAAAGCCATCATTGACGATTTAGTAGAAAGAGGAGTATTGAAATGACAGGCATTGTATATTTAATTGGTGCCGGACCGGGTGATCATAAATTAATCACTCTAAAAGGTAAGGAATGTATTGAAAAAGCAGACGTTATTGTCTATGACTATTTAGCAGATGCTCATTTCTTGTCCTATGCGAAAGAAGGAGCAGAGATCATTTATGCAGGTAAAAAAAGCAACAATCATACGATGCATCAATGGGAAATCAACGAACTTCTTGTAAAATGTGGCTTAGAAGGTAAAGTAGTGGCTCGTCTTAAAGGGGGCGACCCTCTAGTATTTGGTCGTGGTGGTGAAGAAGCGTTGGCTTTGGTAGAAGCGGGCGTGCCATTTGAATTTGTACCTGGTATTACATCTGGTATTTCTGCACCAGCCTATGCTGGGATTCCTGTCACCCAACGTGCCATGGCGACGTCTTTTGCTATTGTTACAGGTCATGAAGATCCAACAAAACCAGAATCTGGTATGAATTGGGATGGCTTAGCCAAATCTGTGGATACGATCTCCTTTGTGATGGGTATCTCGAATTTGCCGAGCATTGCCACAAACTTAATCAAATATGGTCGTCCTAAGGAAACTCCAGTGGCAGTCATCCGTTGGGGAACAAAACCAATCCAAGAAACGTTGGTCTCTACATTGGAGCATGTCGTAGAAGATGTAGAAAAAGCGCAATTGAAAGCACCAGCTATTGTTATCGTTGGGGAAGTAGTATCTTTGCGGGAGCAATTACGTTGGTTTGATAATAAACCATTATTTGGTAAAACTATCGTGGTCACACGAGCTCGTAGTAAAGCTAGCGCCTTATCTGAACGATTACTAGAATTGGGGGCCCATGTCATCGAAGCATCTGCTATCAAAACACAGGCATTACCTCGTACAGAGGAGATGGACGTGGCTTATGATAGCTTATCTTCCTACGATGGATTAATTTTTACATCTGCCGAAGGGGTGCGGTTCTTCTTTGATGGTTTATTAGACCGTGGCTTAGATAGTCGTGCGTTAGGTTCTATGAAAGTATGTGCTATCGGCAGTGCTACCGCAAAATCTTTATTAGATCGAGGCATTCGTGCGGACATCGTGCCACCGAATTACCAAGCGGAATCTGTGGTGGAAACCATTACAGTAGAACAGAGTCGTGTATGGCCAGAACGAGCGCTAGGCGATTTGCGCTTTGTGCTAGTACAACCAAAAGTGGCACGCGACGTGATTTATAAAGGACTTTCACAGGCAGGATGTGATGTGACGGTATTGCGTTTGTATGAAACGGTACAAGATACGTCCCATAAAGAATATTTAGAAGAAGCCTTGCGAGCAGGTGAAGTAGATTACATTACGTTCACAAGTTCTTCTACGGTGACGAATACAAAAGATATGCTTGGCTCCGATGCAGTGAATTTATTAGGAAACACGAAGGTTGTTTGCATTGGACCGATTACAGGTGCTACCTGTGTAGAAGAAGGGATTCAACCAGATTTAATTGGTGAAACTTTTACAATCCCTGCGATGGTGGATCTAATCTTGAACGATTGCAAATAGAAAGAGGCATAATATGGAATTACGAAATCGACCAAGACGATTGCGCATCAGCCCAGCTATGCGTGCGTTGGTTCGTGAAACAACATTACAAGTAGAAGACTTAATTTATCCTATATTTATTGTTCCGGGAACAGCGGTGAAAGAAGAAATTTCTTCCTTACCAGGACAATATCATGTGTCCGTGGACGAGGCTGTAAAATTGGCGAAAGAAGCCTATGACTTAGGTATTAAGGGAGTCGAAATTTTCGGCATTCCTACTTACAAAGATGAAGATGGTTCTTCTGCGTGGGATATGGAACAACCGGTACAGCAAGCAATTATGGCGATCCGTAAAGAAGTGCCAGAGTTGATCGTGATTTCCGACGTATGCCTTTGCCAATACACATCTACAGGTCATTGCGGTCATGTGGAACATCATGAAGTCATTAATGATGCTACGTTGCCATTATTGTGTAATGTAGCAGTGAGCCATGCGAAAGCGGGTGCTCACATGGTGGCACCATCTGACATGATGGATGGACGTATTGCTGCGATTCGTGAAGCCTTAGATGCAGCGGGATTTAGCCATGTATCCATCATGAGTTATGCGGCGAAGTATGCATCCGCCTATTATGGACCATTCCGTGATGCGGTCCATTCTGCACCGGGATTTGGAGACCGTAAAGGATACCAAATGGATGAGGCCAATCGTTTAGAAGCGTTGCGTGAAGTGGAACAAGATATCATCGAAGGGGCGGACATCATTATGATTAAACCAGCTCTATCCTATTTGGATATTGTACGCGAAGTACGGGATAACTTCGATTGTCCTTTAGCCGTTTACAATGTCAGCGGTGAATATGCCATGATTAAAACAGCAGCGGCAGCGGGGTTGGTAGATGAAAAACGCATTACTTTGGAAACCTTGCTATCCATGAAACGAGCAGGAGCAAAGATGATTATTACCTATCATGCCCTGGATGTGGCACGTTGGCTACAAGAAAAATAGTGTGGAAATATAGGAGCCATTATGTTTAGTTTAGAAAAATCAAAACAAGCCTTTACAGAGGCTCGTACATATATGCCGGGTGGTGTGAACAGTCCCGTTCGCTCTTACCGCAGTGTAGGGGGCAATCCTCCTTTTATCAGTTCTGCTAGCGGATCTCGCATTTACGATATTGATGGCAATGAGTACATCGATTACGTATTGTCTTGGGGTCCTATGATTCTAGGTCATGCGAACCCTGAAATTGTAGCATCCATTTTGGAAGCCATCCCTCGTGGTACTAGTTATGGAGCACCAACACTACTTGAAACAGAAGTGGCGAAAAAAATTCAAGCTTTCTATCTATCTATGGAAATGGTACGCATGGTGAACTCCGGTACAGAATCTACTATGAGTGCCTTGCGTTTGGCTCGTGGCTATACAGGTCGTGACAAAATTGTGAAATTTATCGGCTGTTACCATGGTCATAGTGATAGCTTACTAGTAAAAGCTGGTTCTGGCTTAGCGACCTTTGGTGTGCCTGACAGTCCAGGGGTACCAACTGGTGTGGCAGAGGATACGATTACATTGCCGTACAATGATTCTGATGCAGTTCGCCAATTGTTCGAGGCTCATGGTGAAAGCATTGCAGCCATCATCGTGGAACCAGTAGCAGGTAATATGGGCTGTGTACCTCCTGTGGAAGGATTCTTGGAGACTTTGCGTGAAGTAACGACAGAGCACGGTGCAGTCCTCATCTTTGATGAAGTGATGTGCGGATTCCGCTCCAGTTCTGGAGGGGCACAAAAATATTACAATGTCATTCCAGACTTAACATGCTTAGGTAAAATCGTAGGCGGTGGCTTACCAATGGCGGTATTCGGTGGCAAGAAAGAAATCATGTCTTCCATCGCTCCATCCGGTCCTGTGTACCAAGCAGGTACCTTGAGTGGTAATCCGGTAGCCATGGCGGCAGGTCTTGCTACCTTGTCTATGTTGCAAAAATATCCGAATGCATTCCGTCAAGTAGAGGAATCTACAGAAGCCTTATGCCAAGGATTAGAAGCAGCAGCGAAAGAAGTAGGTGTACCTGTAGTAGTACAACGAGTAGGATCTATGTTTACTCTCTTCTTCACAGATAAAGCAGTGCATAACTTCGATGACGCCAGCGCTTGTGATATGGAAGCGTTTAAAACATTCTTCCACTACAACTTGGAACGTGGCATCTATTATGCAGCCAGCCAATATGAAAGCAACTTCTTATCTACGTGCCATAGCGATCAAGATTTGGCATACACATTACAAATTGCAAAAGAAGCGTTTCAAGCTATTAAAGGGTAATATGAGTATTAACCTTTCTTATGAAGAGTAATGAAAACCGATAAAAATTAATAGTATGTCATAGCATACATGTATGAATAGAAATGCCATACACATCGAAACTAATCTATGTTACACTAGATTATATAGAGTGTATGGCATTCTTTTAATATAGGAGGTGTAATGATGAGTGTTTTAATTTCTCCGAAAGAATTACATGAACAATTAGATAGAGTGGTGGTCCTCGATGCTCGTGGCTTTGATGCCTATACAGCAACCCACATTCCGGGATCCTTTGCCATCGATATGGATGCACACATGAGTGGTTCTTTAGGCGTACACGGTGGTCGTCATCCCTTGCCAGACATGGCTGTCTTAGCAAATCGTTTGAGCGAATGCGGTGTGACCATGGATTCTCACATCGTGGTGTACGATGCGTGGATTTCCTTTACCGGTCGGTTGCGGTTCTTGCTACTATACATGGGTTTCACCAATGTGAAAGTCCTAGCTGGTGGCATTGAACGTTGGCATAGGGAAGGATACCCATTGACGCAAGAATCTACACCTACTATGGCAGATTCAAAACCGTTGGCCTATACATTACAAGACCATTTAGTGATGAGCCGTGATGAAGTGTTACACGCTAGCCAAACTGACAGTCATGTCATCATCGATGCGCGGGCTCCACAGCGATATGATGGATCGGTAGAGGATACGATGGATGGCATGACGGGACATGTACCAGGAGCAATCAATCATTTCTATGAATGGGGATTTACAGCTGATGGTGTACGTCCCATTGCAGAATTACAAACAGCGTATGGTGACTTAACTAAGGTGGAAAAACCTATCGTTGCCTATTGTGGTTCCGGTGTGACAGCAGCAAACTTAATGATTGCTTTAGCAGAAGTGGGTGTGGAACCAGCTATGTATGTAGGCAGTTCTAGCGATTGGGTGACTTATGAAGGGTTCCCGTTGGAAACAGGGGTTAATACATTATAGGTTTACACTGTCAGTATAGTAGATAGTGATTCAAAATGTTTTCAATATAACACGATAAAAAACAGAGGCCTTGATGATAGGACCTCTGTTTTTATATTCTATGTATTTTGTCATATGTGCATCATCATAAAGCATATGTAATGCATAGTATATAGGATGGAAAATTATCTTGTAGTTTATAAGAATAATGCTAATGACTGGCTGTTGTAGTGCGCCCTAATGTTACTTTCAAGAAGACTCCTGTTAATGCAATAATCATACCTGTTACGATAAACATGGTACTAAAACCCCATTGCGATACGATGGCTGAACCACCTACAGCGCCCATAAAGTAGCCGAAGAATAGAGTGGACTGGTTGTAAGCAAAAATTTGTCCAGCTAAATGTTTTGGTGTAATACTCGCAATATAGGTGTTGATTCCTGGCAATAGTCCGCCTAATCCAAAGCCTAGTAAAAATCGAATGATACATAAGACGATAATAGAATCTGTAAAGGCTTGTGGAATTGTCAGGCATCCTACATAAATAAAACTTGTCCAAAGAATGAATTGAGGGCCTAATTTGTCGATGTAGCGACCGAGTACAGAGCTAGCTAACATTTGAGCAATCCCTGTAGATGTGAAAGCTAAACCAGCTAGTAATGCGATGTGTTCGTGGCCACGGCCTACAATATGTTGCACGAATACAGAAAGTATAGGAGCTGATGCCATGGTAGTGAAGGCAAAAATGAAAGAAGCGATAGATACGAAGATAAGACCTTTCCAATTGGAGATAGATTGTTGTAAGTCTTTGAAAGAAGGAGCTGGGCCCTTTACTTTAGGAGTAAAGTCTTCTTTTATGAATAATAAGGAAGATAAAAAAGCTATGCCTAGTAAAGCGGATACGACAAAAAAAGCATACCGAATACCAAAGGTACTTCCCATATAACCACCAATCATAGGTCCTAATAAGGAGCCTCCTAAGTTGGCAGCGGATAATAGACCTAAGGCCCAACCAGTTCTGGACTCTGGAGTTTGGGTGGCTACTAACGTAATGGATCCAGAAAAAAATCCAGATACCATACCATTTAGAATGCGGATCATCACAACATGTTCAGGGCTTTGTGCGAATCCAAGAAGTGCATTGGTGACCATCATTCCAAAACTAGCTCGTAGTAAAATTAATTTTCTTCCTTTTCTATCAGCTAGTTTTCCCCAAAAAGGTGAGACGAGGGCCACCATAAGATAGGTGACACCCATGGCGATACCAGACCAATTGGCAAGAGATCCTTGATCGTGGACTCCTAGGTCCTGTAAATATAAGGGAATGAGGGGAGCTGCTTGACTGAGCCCCACCGATGCCATGAAGGCCCCGAATAAACAAACGTATAAGGTGCGTTTCCAAAGTTCCATACTGACTCCTATGTACGTGTAGGTGACCCTACTATAAAATTCCAACTATGTATGTATCTATGGTAGCATATCGGTGAGATTTATTATACCCCTAATCTAGGTATACCTCTAATAGTTTCTTGTAGGATTCCGAGTAGATTTTTATACATATGGTTCTAGCATTTATGATGTATGAGGAAGTACGACCGTTTGACTATATAATAGTGTCACAGTCAGAGGATATACGTTTCTAACATGGATAGAATGTGATTGGGTCTATTGCAACTACTCTGCAGATAGTATATAATTGTATCTGTATTTGACAACGATATATGTTAATACGTTGATAAAGACGGTCATGCAAGGTAGCTCCGAGCGAGTGAGGGATGGTGAAAGCCTCATGGGTGAATGCATGGCGGATCACTTTTGAGTATATGTTGGGGAGCCCGTACTGGGGGTACTCACATCGGTGGACACCGTTATATGTTTGAGCGATGATTCGTTGGGGGTAACTTTCACAAGAATCATCAGTAGGGTGGTACCACGGATTTGCATTCGTCCCTTCGGGGAGCGGGTGCTTTTTTTATTGAGAGGAGAAATACAATGTCTAATGAAGTGGATTATGGTAAGACCTTGCACTTGCCTGAAACAGAATTTCCTATGCGCGGTAATTTGCCAAAGCGCGAACCAGAATTTATCAAGTTTTGGGAAGATAATAAAATTTATGAAAAACGCTTAGCGAAAAATAAAGGTAAAAAATCTTTTATTTTGCACGATGGCCCTCCCTATGCGAATGGTAAATTGCACATTGGTCATGCCTTGAACAAAACATTAAAAGACATTGTGATGAAATATAAAACGATGCAAGGCCATTACACACCATACATTCCTGGTTGGGATACACATGGCCTTCCTATCGAGCATGCAGTTATCAAAAACACTGGCTTGAATCGTCATGAAATGAGTCCATTGGATCTTCGCAATCAATGTCGTGAATACGCATTGAATTGTGTAGAAGAACAAAAGAAAGATTTCATCCGTTTCGGTGTGCTTGGTGAATGGGATCGTCCCTATTTAACATTGCGCCCTGAGTTCGAAGTGAAACAAATCGGCGTATTTGGTGAAATGGCGAAACGTGGCTACATCTACAAAGGTTTGAAAACTGTGTACTGGTGTACGCATTGTGAAACTGCTTTGGCGGAAGCGGAAATTGAATATGCTGAGAAAAAATCTTTTTCCATCTATGTTAAATTTGCTTACGTAAACGGTGCTGACAGCACATTGCCAGCAGGTTTTGACACTAGCAAATTGTTTTCCGTCATCTGGACAACAACTCCTTGGACAATGCCTGCCAACCAAGCGATTTCTGTGAATCCAGAATTAGATTACTCTTGGGTGAAAATCGGCGATGAGGCATGGTTATTAGCGAATGGTTTAATCGAAACAGCTACCAAAGAAATGGGCGTAGAATCCTATGAAGTGTTGAATACGTTCAAAGGTAGCGAATTAGAATTGGCGAACTTTAAACATCCATTTGCAGATCGTAATGCTCCTATCTTGTTGGGTTCTCACGTTACATTAGACGCTGGTACAGGTTGCGTACATACAGCTCCTGCTCATGGTGAAGATGACTTTAATGTAGTAAAAGCATACAAAGATGCAGGTAAAATCGATTTTGATATTTTATCCTTAGTCGATGCTACTGGTCGTTACATTGCGAAAGTAGATGAACCTCGCTATGGTGACACAGAACAACCACTAGCTGGTGTTGAAATCCATGATGCAGAAGTATCAGTGATCAAAATTTTAGCTCATAATGGTGCATTGGTGCAAAAAGGTAATATCCGTCACCAATATGCTCATTGCTGGCGTTGTAAAAACCCTGTTATCTATCGTGCTACAGAACAATGGTTCTCCTCTGTGGATGGCTACCGTCAAGAAGCTTTGAAAGCCATCGATGAACAAGTACAATGGATTCCTAAATGGGGCCATGACCGTATTTATAATATGATCGCAGACCGTGGGGACTGGGTTATCTCTCGTCAACGTGCGTGGGGTGTGCCAATTCCTATCTACTATTGTGACCATTGTGGAGAGCACATCATCAATGATGATACTATCTCTTCCTTACAAGAATGGTTTGCCAAAGAAGGCTCTAATGCTTGGTGGGCTCATGAAGCGAAAGAATTATTGCCAGCAGGATTCACATGTCCATCTTGTGGACATGATTCTTTCCACAAAGAAACAGATATCATGGACGTATGGTTCGACAGCGGTAGCTCTTGGTCTGGCGTATTGGAACAAAATGAAATGGATGTGCCTTGCGCTATGTACTTAGAAGGTTCTGACCAACATCGCGGTTGGTTTAACTCTTCTTTGTTAACAGGTATCGCTACACGTGGTCATGCACCATACAACGCCGTATTGACTCACGGTTTCGTAGTGGACGGGGAAGGCCGTAAAATGTCTAAATCTGTAGGCAATACAGTGGCTCCTTCCGATATCATCGATGTACACGGCGCTGACGTAATGCGTTTGTGGGTATCCTCTGCAGATTACCAAGCAGACGTGCGTTTGTCCAAAGATATCGTAAAACAATTGGCAGAAGTATATCGTAAAATCCGTAACACATTCCGTTTCTTGTTGGGTAACTTAGATAACTTTAACCCTAACACTGATAAAGTAGCTTATAAAGAGTTAACAGAATTGGATCGTTGGGCGTTGCATCGTTTAGAAGAAGTTCGTCAAAAAGTAACAAATGCTTACGAAAACTATGAATTCCACATCTTGTATCACACAATTCATAACTTCTGTACTGTAGATTTATCTTCCTTCTACTTAGACGTGTTGAAAGATACAATGTATGCAGAGAAAGAAAACAACGTAGCTCGTCGTAGTGCACAAACTGCCATCTACGAAATCTTGACAACATTAGTTAAAATGGTGTCCCCAGTTCTTTCTTTCACAGCTGAAGAAGTATGGCAATACATGCCAAAAGAAGATGGTATGGAAGAAAGCGTGATGCTAGCAGATTGGCCACAAGGTCATGCAGAGCATGTGGACGGGGAATTGTCTGCTCGTTGGGCAACGATGTTAGACCTTCGTAGTGAAATGACAAGAGCTTTAGAAGGCGCTCGCCGTGATAAAGCGATCGGTCACTCCTTGGATGCATCCATCACTATCTATGCAGATGGCGATGCGTACCAAGCATTGATTGGATTCGGTGCTTCCTTAGCTAGCTTGTTGATCGTGTCTGAAGCGCATGTAGTGGAAGGCCGTGACAAAGCACCAGACAACGCAGTAACAGTAGAAGACGGAGCATTATCCATCGTGGTAACTCCATCTGAGTTAGAAAAGTGCGAACGTTGCTGGATTCATCGCGACACAGTTGGTCAAGATGGGGATCATCCAACATTATGTGCTCGTTGCGCTGACGTAGTCAAAGGATAATGATAATAGCATAAGTAGTCAAAGGTTTAAGTACTATCAATTAGGTAAGGCAAGGGAATGTATCATTTCCTTGCCTACTTTCTAACAAAGGAGATGCCCTATGAACGTATTGATTGTGATAGATATGCAACATGATTTTATTGATGGAACATTAGGTTCGCCGCAGGCGCAGGCTATTGTACCGGCGGTACGTGAAAAAATCCGCAATTTTACTGGTCCTATGGTGTTCACTCGTGATACACACGATAGTAGTTACCTTGAAAGCCAAGAGGGTAAACATTTGCCAGTGGAACATTGTGCCCGTGGCACTAAAGGTTGGGAGATTGCTGATGATCTATTGGAAGTGGCTCGTGAACGAGGTCAACGGGTGGATGTACTAGATAAACCTAACTTTGGGTCCTTAGATTTGTTGGCTCATCTTAAAGGAATGCACGAAGAGGAACCTATCGAATCTTTAACCTTGATTGGTTTATGTACGGATATTTGCGTGGTTTCCAATGCTTTGATTCTAAAAGCAGGATTGCCAGAAATTCCACTTCATGTGGATCCGAAATGTTGTGCAGGGGTGACACAAGAATCCCATGAAGCGGCACTATTGACTATGAAGATGTGTCAGTGTATTGTGGAAGAGTGACATGTGGGGAGCCTCGTAGTATACTAAGGCTAGGAGGCTTGCTTATGTATTTTTATATTAATGATACCTGTGTTTGTTGTGCAGGGTGTGCTATGGATTGCCCTGCAGAGGCTATTACACGCAAAGGTGATCGCTATGTCATCCATCAGGATATGTGCATTCACTGTGGTGACTGTTATGCCATATGCCCAGTAGGGGCCGTGCAGATGGTAAAGAAAAAGGACTTGGATACGAACGAATAAAATGTTTGTGTATCAAGTCTTTTTTTGTCGTTAATGATATGGAGTATTACATGGTATTCGTACTATGGAGAACTTTCAGTATAATAGCTATTGACAAATAGATATAAGAAGATTATAATATTTAATTGCAAAAAAGTAACTATAACATTGAATTGATGAAGGAATATATCCAAGGTTGTGCTGAAATGAGGAAAGCAAGGTTCACAAGAAAAAATTACGAGCCTTGCTTATTTTGTCATTGGTCAGCAGGAAAACTGAGACCTGGAATCGTCTGCAGTCATACCGTTATAGAATATGTAAGCCAATTTTTATGAGGGGTGAAAAGAACATGTTCAAACCTGAGCAAGTGGGTAAGCGTACTCGATATACCTACGCTAAGATCAACGAAGTTCTCGAAATGCCACATTTGTTAGACGTGCAACGCAAGTCCTATGAGTGGTTTTTAGAGAGCGGTTTACAAGATATTTTTAACGATATTTCTCCGATTAAAGACAATTCAGGAAAGTTAGCTCTTTCCTTTGAAGGTTTCAGCCTTGGAGAACCAAAATATGACATTAACGAATGTAAAAATCGTGATGCTACGTATGCAGCACCATTGCGCGTCAATGTTCGTCTCGTTAACAATGATCCAGAAAATCCAGATATTAAAGAACAAGAAGTATTCATGGGCGACTTCCCATTGATGACAGATACAGGAACTTTCATCATCAATGGTGCGGAACGTGTTATCGTATCCCAATTAGTTCGTTCCCCAGGTGTGTACTACGGTGGCAGTATCGATACCATGGGTAACCGTTTGTATGATTCCACAGTGATTCCGAACCGTGGTGCTTGGATCGAGTTAGAAAAAGATGCGAACGACATTGTGTCCGTACGTATCGACCGTAACCGTAAATTACCAGCTACAGTATTAGTACGTGCATTAGGTTGGGAAACTAACGAATCCATCTTGGAATTATTCTGGAATGGACAAGTGGACGAAAATGGTCATCCTGAATACGATGAACGTTTACTTCGTACATTAGAAAAAGACAGCACACAATCCTCTGATGAAGCATTAGTAGAAATCTACAAAAAACTTCGTCCAGGCGAACCACCAACTGTGGAAAGTGCTCGTAACTTATTCGATAACTTATTCTTTGACCCTCGTCGCTATGATTTAGCTCGTGTAGGTCGTTATAAATTAAATAAAAAATTAGGCTGGCGTCAACGCATGTTCGGTCAAACTTTGGCAGAACCAATCGTAGATGAAAATGGCGAAATCATCGTAGAAGCGAATACTTATGTGAACGAAGAAGTTCTTGATGTAGTGGCTAATAGCGGTGTGTACAGTGGCGATGTAGTACCTGAGTTCTTCGTAGTAAATACAGAAGGTACTGTGGTAAAAGTCATCTGTAACAACAGCAATTTGCCATTCAGCCATCGTACAGTAACTCGTGAAGACATGATTGCTAACGTAAGTTACATGATGAACTTGATCGAAAACATTGGTCAAACTGATGATATCGACCATTTGGGTAACCGTCGTCTTCGTTGCGTAGGCGAATTGTTACAAAACCAATTCCGTATCGGTTTAACTCGTATGGAACGTGTGGTAAAAGAACGTATGACAATCCAAGACGTATCTGTTATTACACCACAAGCATTATTGAATATCCGTCCAGTTGTGGCAGCGATCAAAGAATTCTTTGGTTCTTCCCAGTTGTCTCAGTTCATGGACCAAACTAACCCATTGGGTGAATTGACACATAAACGCCGTCTGTCCGCGTTAGGACCTGGTGGTTTATCTCGTGAGCGCGCAGGCTTCGAAGTTCGTGACGTGCATCATTCCCATTATGGTCGTATGTGTCCAATCGAAACTCCAGAGGGTCCAAACATCGGTTTGATTAACTCCTTGTCTAACTATGCGAAAGTGAATGAATTTGGTTTCATTGAAGCACCATACCGTAAAATTGAAAAAGTATATGGTACAGGCGAAGATGCTAACAAAGTATTGAAAGTTCGTGTTACAGACCAAGTTGTATATATGACAGCAGATGAAGAAGAAGGCATGACAATTGCCCAAGCGAATTCTCGTATTGATGAAGAAGGTTACTTCGTATCTGAGAACATTGCATGTCGTCGTGGTCATGATGTATTAGAAGTATCTCCAGATAAAGTAGACTACATGGACGTAAGCCCAAAAGAAGTAGTATCTATCGGTACTGCTATGATTCCATTCTTAGAAAATGACGATGCGAACCGTGCCTTGATGGGTGCGAACATGCAGCGTCAAGCGGTGCCTCTACTTCGTGCACAAGCACCTTTAGTAGGTACAGGTATGGAATACAAAGCGGCAACAGACTCCGGCGTTTGCGTATTAGCAAAAGAAGCTGGTATTGTTACACGTTGTTGGGGTAATGAAGTCCATGTACAACGTGATAATGGTCGTGTAGACGTATATAAAATGAACAAATTCATGCGTTCTAACCAATCTACGTGCTTTAACCAAAAACCAATCGTATACCGTGGTCAATCCGTGGTGAAAGGTCAAGTATTGGCAGATGGTCCAGCTACAGATGGGGGCGAATTAGCATTAGGTTTCAACGTATTGGTAGCGTTCATGCCTTGGGAAGGTTATAACTACGAGGATGCGATTTTATTAAGTGAAGAACTTTGTAAAGAAGATATCTACACATCCATCCATATCGAAGAGTACGAATGTGATGCTCGTGATACGAAATTAGGTGCCGAAGAAATCACTCGTGAATTGCCAAATACTGGTGATGATAACCTTAAAAACTTGGATGAAAATGGTATTATCTGCATCGGTGCAGAAGTTAAACCTGGTGACATCTTAGTTGGTAAAGTAACTCCTAAAGGGGAAACTGAATTAACTCCAGAAGAACGCTTATTACGCGCTATTTTTGGCGACAAAGAACGTGAAGTTCGCGATACTTCCTTGCGTGTACCACATGGTGAAGCAGGTAAAATCGTGGACGTTAAAATCTTCACGCGTGAAAACGGTGATGAATTACAACCAGGTGTTAATAAAGTAGTTCGTGTATATATTGCGCAAAAACGTAAAATCCACGAAGGCGATAAAATGGCGGGTCGTCATGGTAACAAAGGTGTCGTTTCTCGCGTTATGCGTCAAGAAGATATGCCATTCTTACCAGATGGTACACCAGTACAAATCGTATTGAACCCATTAGGCGTACCGTCTCGTATGAACATCGGACAGGTATTGGAAACGCATTTAGGTTGGGCAGTACAAGGATTAGGTATGCAAATTAAGGCAACTGATCTAAAAATCAAAGAAGTACTGAAAGAAGCTAAATTAAACGGTACATATTGGGATGAAATTGATGGCATCAAAGATATCTATGCAGAAATTGAAAGTTTAGAACAAGCCATTGCAGATCCTATGATTGCTAACTACCTTGAAACAGATAAACAAATTGATAGTCAAAAAGTAGTAGCCTTAGATAAAATTTTACATCGAGCTCAAGAAAAATTTGAAGATCTTGGTGGAGAAAAACGCTATAACTTCTTATTGGCTGAAGAAAAACGTATCTATGAATTAGGCATTGAAACATTTGATGATGTAGAAGCCGAACGTCCAGAAATGGAGCCAGCCTTAGAAGAGGAATTGCGTGCAATTCGTCGTGTAGTATATGTGATTGAAACGATTCAGCAAGTTCGTGAAAAACGTAGTCATTTACGTACTGAATTGGAAAAATTTGGTTATGACTATGATATGTATGGTATGCCAAAACCTGACGTGGCTGGTATTCATATTGCGACACCAGTATTTGATGGTGCTCATGAAAGTGATGTGTTCGATACACTTAGCATAGCTGGTCGTGATGATGATGGTAAAACTGTATTATACGATGGCCGTACAGGCGAGAAAATGGATAACAAAGTTACCGTTGGTTACGTATACATGTTAAAACTTCACCATCTAGTAGATGATAAAATCCATGCTCGTTCTACTGGTCCGTACTCTCTTGTTACACAACAACCATTGGGTGGTAAAGCTCAATTCGGTGGACAACGTTTCGGTGAGATGGAAGTGTGGGCTCTTGAAGCGTATGGCGCAGCGTATACACTACAAGAGTTGTTAACTGTGAAATCTGACGATGTTGTGGGCCGTGTAAAAGCTTACGAAAAAATCGTAAAAGGTGAAAATATTCCTGAACCTGGTGTACCTGAATCTTTCAAAGTATTGTTGAAAGAATTGCAAAGTATTGGCCTTGACGTAAAAATCTTGAATGAAGATCAAGAAGAAGTTCTTATCAAAGAATTAGATGATGAGGATGTACCGCGTCATGATGATATTCGTGAAGTGATGGAAGAAGGTACAACTGAAGCTACAGCAGAAGGAGAAGCTTCCACAGTAGAAGGAACACCTGACGGATACATTGTAGAAGAAGAGCCTGTAACAGCAGGTGAAGAAGATGATATTATCAGCCAAATCAGTGGCTATGTAGAATCTTCTGATAATGAGTAAGTACCACTATCTCGTAAAGGAGGGAGCATACAGTGCTAGACGTAAATGAATTTGATTCCATGCGAATCGGTTTAGCTTCACCACAACAAATTTTGGAGTGGTCTCATGGAGAAGTTAAAAAACCTGAAACAATTAACTACCGCACCTTAAAACCAGAGCGAGATGGTTTATTCTGTGAGCGCATTTTCGGACCAACAAAGGACTGGGAATGTCATTGTGGAAAATATAAACGCATCCGTTATAAAGGTGTTGTCTGTGATAAATGTGGTGTAGAAGTTACTCGTGCTAAAGTGCGTCGTGAACGTATGGGCCATATTGAATTGGCTACACCAGTGTCTCATATTTGGTATTTCAAGGGTATCCCATCTCGCATGGGATTGATCCTTGACATATCCCCTCGTTCCTTGGAACGTGTATTATACTTTGCTGCGTATATCGTGGTGGATCCAGGTCAATCTCCATTGTCTAAACAACAATTGTTATTTGAAACTGAATTCCGTGAATACGAAGCCATGTTCAATGATGCTGACTATAAAATCGGTGGTAAAAGTGTCATCATTGAAACCATTGCACAACGTCGTGAACGTTTGCAATTAATCAACTCTGCAAAACACAAAGAAGAAGTGAATGCAGAGCTTGCGGCGAATACAGAAATTCCAGAAGAAGAAAAAGAATACGAAGTATTAACTCGTGAAGAAAAATTAGAGCTTGGTGCCTTAGAAGAGAATACATTCGTGTGTATCGATATGGGTGCAGAAGCGATTAAAGAATTACTTTGCGAATTAGACTTAGAAGCATTGAATGATGAGTTGCGCAGTGAATTAGAAACTGCTACAGGTCAACGTAAAGTTCGTGCCGTTCGCCGTTTAGAAGTAGTAGAAGCATTCCGTCAATCTGGTAATCGCCCAGAATGGATGATTATGGATGTAGTGCCAGTTATCCCACCTGAATTGCGCCCAATGGTGCAATTAGATGGTGGTCGTTTCGCTACCTCTGACTTGAATGATTTGTATCGTCGTGTTATCAATCGTAATAACCGTTTAAAACGTTTACTGGATTTAG
The DNA here is from genome assembly GCF_003992235.1 of Veillonella sp. 3913. Lineage (NCBI taxonomy): Bacteria > Bacillati > Bacillota > Negativicutes > Veillonellales > Veillonellaceae > Veillonella > Veillonella sp. 3913. Next base: position 124,427 of record NZ_RQVF01000004.1, read on the forward strand.
GCGCTCCTGATATTATCGTGCGCAACGAAAAACGTATGCTACAAGAAGCTGTGGATGCGTTGATTGACAATGGTCGTCGTGGCCGTCCTGTGACAGGTCCTGGCAACCGTCCATTGAAATCCTTATCCGATATGTTAAAAGGTAAGCAAGGTCGTTTCCGTCAAAACTTGTTGGGTAAACGTGTTGACTATTCCGGCCGTTCCGTTATCGTAGTTGGTCCAGAATTGAAAATGCATCAATGTGGTCTTCCAAAAGAGATGGCATTGGAATTATTCAAGCCATTCGTTATGAAACGTTTGGTAGAACGTGGACAAGCTAGCAATATTAAAGCCGCAAAACGTCAAGTAGAGCGTATCGGTGCTGGTGTTTGGGAAGCTTTAGAAGAAGTTATTAAAGAACATCCAGTATTACTAAACCGTGCCCCTACATTGCATAGATTAGGTATCCAAGCCTTCGAACCAATCCTTTGGGAAGGCCGTGCTATCAAATTGCATCCATTAGTATGTACAGCCTTCAACGCCGACTTTGACGGTGACCAAATGGCGTGTCACTTACCATTGTCCGTAGAAGCACAATCAGAAGCACGTACCTTGATGCTTTCATCCCATAACATCTTATCTACTAAAGATGGTAAACCAGTAGCAGTTCCATCTCAGGATATGATCTTGGGTACTTACTACCTAACAGTAGTTCGTAAAGGTACAGAAGATAAGGCAAAACGTTTTGCAAATTACGATGAAGTGATGTTGGCATATGACTCTGGTGCCATCGGCTTACAAGACGTTATCTACATTCGTATCGAAGGATATGGTCTAGTTAAAACAACAGCAGGTCGTTTGATATTCAACGAAGCTTTATATCCAGAAATCCGTCAATTTGTGAAAGAAGAAGACGGCACATGGTCCTTGGGTAAAGTCATGGATAAGAAAATGGTTGGTAAATTAGTCGACCAATGTTTCCAAGCGTTCGGCAACGAAAAAACTGCAGAACTATTGGACCGTATTAAATCCTTGGGCTACTCCTTCGCTCGCCGTGCTGGTATGACAATTGCTATTGCGGATATCAAAGTACCAGAAGTAAAAGCTGGTATCGTAGAAGAAGCAGATACAGAAGTTAATAAAGTATCCCGTCTATATCGTCGTGGTTTAATTACAGAAGAAGAACGTTACCGTAAAACGATTGAACTTTGGAATGAAGCTATCGACAATGTAACAGAAGCCATGATGGATAATATGGCGGCTGACCAAGATGGGTTCAATCCAGTATATATGATGGCGATTTCCGGAGCCCGTGGTAACAAACAACAGATCCGTCAGTTGGCGGGTATGCGTGGTTTGATGGCGGACCCATCTGGTCGTATCATCGACTTGCCTATTAAAGCAAACTTTAAAGAAGGTTTGACTGTATTGGATTACTTTACGTCCTCTCACGGTGCTCGTAAAGGTTTGGCCGATACAGCCCTTCGTACAGCTGACTCCGGTTACTTAACGCGTCGTCTTGTTGACGTATCTCAAGACGTAATCGTTCGTGAGGAAGATTGCGATGTGGTAGGTATCGACTTAGCTCGTGAAAGAGCTCGTTTAGCGCGTAATACAAAAGATGCGTTAACATACTTAAAAGATGATTTAATCGGTCGTGTGTTAGATCGCGATGTAGTAGATCCTATGACTGGGGAAGTGATTGCTGATGCTGAAAGCATCGTAACAGAAGCAACTATTGAAGCATTAGCAGAATCTCAAGTGAAATCTATCGCATTACGTGGCGCACAATTGGGTAGCGATAGCGACATAAACCATACTAACATTGTTCAAACCATTGCGTTAGGTGAAGTGGACGATACCATTCGTACGACATTACGCAATACAATGATTGAAAATATGTTGGGTAAAGATACTGTGTATCCTGTTATTGATAGTGAAGGTGTAGAAATCTTCCCTGCCCATACAGCATTAACAGAAGAAGCTATCGAAGCTATCTTGAACTCTGATGTAAAAGAAGTTCAAGTACGCAACAATGAAATTCATGGCATTGAAGTAGAAGCTATCGTGGAAGGTACTGGCGTTATCGAACCATTGAAAGATCGTATCGTGGGCCGTACAGCGGCAGAAGAATTAATCAATAAAGAAACTGGTGAAGTCATCGTTCCATTGAATGGTGAAATTACTGATGAATTAGCTGATGAAGTAGTAAAACATTACGACACAGTGAAAATCCGTTCTGTATTGACTTGTCGTTCTCCATATGGCGTATGTATGAAATGTTATGGCCGTGACTTAGGTACTGGTGGACAAGTACAAGTTGGTGAAGCAGTAGGTATTATTGCGGCACAATCCATCGGTGAACCAGGTACACAGTTAACAATGCGTACATTCCATACAGGCGGTGTTGCCGGTGATGATATCACACAAGGTTTGCCTCGTGTCGAAGAATTGTTTGAAGCACGTCGTCCAAAACGTAATGCTATCATTGCAGAAGTAGAAGGTACTGTACGTGTCGTTCCTAACGATAATAAAAAAGGTACCAATACGATCTTCATTACTACAGCTGAGGGTGAAGAGTTTGATTACTTAATCCCTTATGGATCTCGCATCATTGTGAAAGATGGTGACGTAGTATCTTTAGGCGCACGTTTAACAGAAGGTTCCATTAACCCTCATGATATTATGCGTGTAATGGGTACAGAAGCAACGCAACGTTACCTAGTATATGAAGTACAAAAAGTATACAAATCTCAAGGTGTAGAAATTAACGATAAACACATCGAGGTTATCGTTCGTCAAATGTTACATAAAGTGAAAATTGAAGATGCTGGCGATGCAGATGTATTACCAGGAGATTCCATCGATGTAAATACATTTGAAGATGAAAACCGTCGTTTACGCTTAAATGGTAAAAAAGAAGCTACTGGTGTTCGTACACTATTGGGTATTACCAAAGCAGCCTTGGCAACCGACAGCTTCTTGTCAGCAGCTTCCTTCCAAGAAACAACACGTGTTCTTACAGAAGCAGCGATAAAAGGTAAAATTGATCCATTACTTGGCTTAAAAGAAAATGTTATCATTGGTAAATTAATACCAGCTGGTACAGGCATGAGCCGCTATCGTAAAATTAAGGTAGTAAAACATACGCCTGAATTAGAAGATCTAGTAGTGGATACAGAAGTAGTCAGTGCAGATGTAGCAAGTGAAACTACAGATGTAGAGACAGCAGAATAATATAAGACAATCAGACGAGCATAGATAGCTAGTTAACATTGTTGGAAGGTATAGCGGATAACAACCTGCAGGAAGTTATCCGCTTATTTCTTTATGTCATATAAAAAAATAATTTTATTATATCAATTTTGCATAGATAAAATACAAAAAAGAAAATGCAATGCATATACATACAAATAAAGCGCGATAACTGTATAAAACCAACTCAAAATATACAGAAAAACATATTTTTGAACCGCACGGAAGCATGTACATATAAAATGCTTTATTCTAGCGATTTGTAAGGGATAAAATCGTTTGACAGGGCATATAAACAATGGTAAACTAGTAAAGTGCTTAAGGAGCAGTGCGCCCTAAAGCAAGTAACGAATAAGAAGGAGACGCATATGACAATCGATATGCTTTCAAATGCAAATCTCATAATAGGAGCGAAACAAACCCGCAAAGCCGTGGGACGCGATGAAGTAGAGTGTGTATTTGTAGGTCTTGATAGCGATGACCGAATTATCTTGCCGATTCTGGAAATTTGTTTAGAGCACAATGTGCCTGTAGATCGAAATCATACGATGGAAGAACTTGGGCAAGCTGCTCATATTAAAGTAGGAGCTGCCGCAATCGGCGTGCTTCGCTAGTTTTGGTAATATCCGAACGATATATTATCGAGCGGATCAATTATAAATCTAATTGTTTGGAAAGGAGGTGCCCACATGCCAACTATTAACCAGTTAGTACGTAAAGGCCGTAAAACTTTAGTGCGTAAATCTGACTCTCCAGCTTTGAAAGAGTGTCCACAAAAACGTGGTGTTTGTACTCGTGTATACACAGCTACGCCTAAAAAACCGAACTCCGCGCTTCGTAAAGTTGCCCGTGTTCGTTTGACAAACGGTATTGAAGTAACTGCATACATCCCAGGCATTGGTCACAATTTACAAGAACACAGCGTTGTACTTATCAGAGGCGGTCGTGTTAAGGACCTTCCTGGTGTGCGTTATCACATCGTTCGTGGTGCATTGGATACAGCTGGCGTACAAAATCGTATGCAAAGCCGCTCCAAATATGGCGCGAAACGTGCTAAAAAATAATTTAGCATAAGATTAGAGAACACACATCGTTAAAGGAGGAATTGACATGCCAAGAAAAGGCCCTGTTGTGAAACGCGATGTACTACCAGATCCGGTGTACAATAGCAAATTAGTAACACGTTTCATTAACAAAGTAATGTACGATGGCAAAAAAGGCATTGCTGAATCCATCGTATATGATGCATTTGAAATTATTCGTTCCAAAATGGGTCAAGACCCTATGGAAGTTTTTGATCAGGCTTTAAAAAATGTAATGCCTGTGTTAGAAGTACGTGCTCGCCGTATCGGTGGTGCTAACTACCAAGTGCCGGTTGAAGTTCGTGCTGATCGCCGTTTATCTCTAGGTATTCGCTGGATGGTAAACTATGCTCGTCTTCGTGGTGAACGCACTATGAAAGAACGTTTAGCAGGCGAATTAATGGACGCGTTCAATAATACTGGCGCAGCTATTAAGAAAAAAGAAGATACTCATAAAATGGCAGAGGCTAACAAAGCATTTGCTCATTACAAATGGTAATTAGTTAAGGAGAAATATAGTGGCAAGAGAAGTTTCTTTAGAGAAAACTCGTAATATCGGTATCATGGCTCACATCGATGCTGGTAAAACAACCACAACGGAACGTATCCTTTACTATACTGGTCGAGTTCACAAAATCGGTGAAGTACATGAAGGTGCTGCTACGATGGACTGGATGGAGCAGGAGCAAGAACGTGGTATCACTATCACGTCCGCTGCGACTACTACTCAATGGAAAGGTCATCGCATCAACATTATCGATACTCCTGGTCACGTAGACTTTACAGTAGAAGTAGAACGTTCCCTTCGTGTATTAGACGGTTCCGTAGCTGTATTCAGTGCGAAAGGTGGCGTAGAGCCTCAATCTGAAACAGTATGGCGTCAAGCGGATAAATACGGCGTACCTCGTATCGCTTATGTAAATAAAATGGATACAGTAGGTGCTGACTTCTTCCGCGTAGTTGATATGATGAAAGCTCGTTTAGGTGCTAATAGCGTAGCTATCCAAGTGCCTATCGGTGCAGAAGACACTTTCAAAGGTATCATTGACTTGGTAACTATGAAAGCTGAAATCTACATCAGTGATGACGGAAAAGAATACGAAATCACTGAAATTCCAGAAGAATATGCTGATGTTGCAGCAGAGCGTCGTGAAATGTTAGTGGATGCAGTTGCTGAAACTGATGACGAATTGATGGAAAAATATTTGGAAGGTGAAGAAATTTCTGAAGAACAAATTAAAGCAGCTCTTCGTAAAGCTGTGTGTGAAAACACATTGTTCCCAGTTCTTTGCGGTTCTTCCTACAAAAACAAAGGTGTACAAATGTTGTTAGATGCTGTAGTTGACTACATGCCAGCTCCAACAGATGTACCAGCGATTAAAGGTATCGACCCTAACACTGGTGAAGAGACAACTCGTCCTTCCACTGATGACGGTCCTTTCGCTGCGTTAGCTTTCAAAATTATGGCTGACCCTTATGTTGGTAAATTAGCGTTCTTCCGTGTGTACTCCGGTACATTAGAGTCTGGTTCTTATGTATTCAACTCTACAAAAGGTAAAAAAGAACGTATCGGCCGTATCTTGCAAATGCATGCTAACAGCCGTCAAGAAATCGACCGCGTGTACGCTGGTGACATCGCTGCAGCAGTAGGTCTTAAAGATACTACTACTGGCGATACAATTTGCGATGACAAAGCGCAAGTTATTCTTGAATCCATGGAATTCCCAGAACCAGTTATCTCTGTTGCTGTGGAACCAAAAACTAAAGCGGACCAAGAAAAAATGGGTATGGCGTTAGCTCGTTTGGCTGAAGAAGATCCAACTTTCAAAGTTCGTACTGATGAAGAAACTGGTCAAACAATCATTTCCGGTATGGGTGAGCTTCACCTTGACATCATCGTTGACCGTATGAACCGTGAGTTCAAAGTTGACTGTAATGTAGGTAAACCTCAAGTAGCATACCGCGAAACAATTCGTAAAGCAGTTAAATCTGAAGGTAAATTCGTTCGCCAATCTGGTGGTAAAGGTCAATACGGCCATTGCTGGTTGGAAATCATTCCTCAAGAGCCAGGTGCTGGTTTCGAATTTGAAAATAAAGTTGTTGGTGGTTCTATTCCTCGTGAATACATTGGGCCAGTTGAGAACGGTGTTAAAGAGGCTATGGAATCCGGTGTTATCGCTGGTTATCCAATGGTTGACATCAAAGTTATCGTATTTGACGGTTCTTACCATGATGTTGACTCCTCTGAAATGGCCTTCAAAATTGCAGGTTCCATGGGCTTCAAAGAGGGTGCTCGTAAAGCTGACCCAGCATTACTTGAACCATACATGGCTGTTGAAGTAGAAGTTCCTGAAGAATACATGGGCGACGTAATCGGTGATTTGAACTCCCGTCGTGGCCGTATGGATGGAATGGAAGCTCGCAACGGCTCCCAACATATCAAAGCATATGTTCCATTGAGCGAAATGTTCGGATATGCTACTGACCTTCGTTCCAAAACACAAGGTCGCGGTAACTACTCCATGACATTCGATCATTATGAAGAAGTGCCTAAGAAAATTGCTGAAGAAATTCAAGCTAAGAAAAATGGCTAATCAAAAGTGTATCTAGTGGGGCCTATAGCCCCACAGGATTACTATATATAAAGTTTTAATTATCCGGGAGGACAATTCAAAATGGCAAAAGCAAAATTTGAACGTAATAAGCCACACGTTAACATTGGTACTATCGGTCACGTTGACCATGGTAAAACTACTTTAACAGCAGCAATCACTAAAGTTCT
>NZ_RQVF01000005.1:0-130190 GCF_003992235.1 Veillonella sp. 3913
AATTTATATATTATCCGAATATTTATAAATGACTTTATACAGATTTGAAAATCATATTATATATTAGTTTCTGTCATTTTATCTTAAATATACCTAAAATGCATAGGATTTACTACTTCATCCTTTTATTGTATCATGTATTCATATAACATTACACAAAATGCTCATTCTATGCACAGAATTTACTTACTATACTACATTAAAATTATGCTAAGATAACTTTTTTCACTCTTTATCCTTTTTTACTGTATTCACAGACAGAAAAACGATGCATTTACAGCCCCCCTCTACTCCTAAAGAGCGTAGTTACGAGTAGCAGCCTTTGTGGCGCCTCTTACTGACCAAATTACGAAAATGCAAGAAGAGTACGACATGTTCCGGAGCAAAGCTAACCACTGTATCAGTTCGGATCGGAATATGTCGTACTCTTCCCTTCATCTTATTTAGTTAACACTCCCACAAGGTTGCATAGCGTCACAAGAAACGATTGTATTGTACCTATAACCTGTGCTATAATTAAGACAACAAAAGAAGAGCCATCAACGTGCAGCTGGCGTTAGGCTCATCTCAAGACAATAATAAAGATGAAATTAGCCTAACGTGTGAGGTAGTCAGACCTCTTTACGTTAGGCTTTTTCATTGTCTACCTAAGTAGATCAATGAGCTGAATTACTAAACCAGCAATAGAAATCATCAAAGAGATTTTCTCATACTTAGTCATAGCAACCACCTCCTCCCATAATAGGAAGAAATGAGCCTAACAACACGTTAATGACTCTTGTAATTTTATTATAACATAATCTATTCGTACTGTTTATATTGACTTAACGCCATTACTAACAGCAAACTAAGCAAAGCGCAAGTTTGCAAATGATAGAGGAACGCCATTACGAGTAGCAGCCTTTGTGGCGTTCCTTACTACCTAAATCAAACAAATACAAGAAGAGCACGGTGTGCCCCCGAACAAACATTATGAAATACCGTTTGTGAGGGGGTATGCCGTGCTCTTCCCTTCATCTTATTTAGTTAACACCACCACAAGGCTGCATAGCGTCACAAAAGACGTCTTAGCCTAAGATCGCTTTCATATCTTCTTCTGGTGTTGTAATCGGATGTAAGTTGAATTTTTCAACTAAGATGCCAAGTACTGTGCCGGACAAGAATTTTGGCAAGGATGGTCCGATGTAGATGTTGCGGATACCTAAGGACAATAATGTTAATAGGATACATACCGCTTTTTGTTCGTACCAAGACAATACTAATGTCAATGGCAATTCGTTTACGTCACATTCAAAAGCGCCTGCTAATGCTACCGCTACTTGGATCGCAGAGTATGCATCGTTACATTGACCCATATCTAGGATACGAGGCAAGCCACCGATTTCACCGATGTTAAGGTCGTTGAAACGATATTTACCACATGCAAGAGTCAATACCATAGTATCTTCTGGAGTTTGTTTTACGAACTCAGTGTAGTAGTTACGGCCTACTTTAGCACCGTCGCAACCGCCTACCAAGAAGAAATGTTTAATAGCGCCAGCTTTTACTGCATCAATTACTTTGTCAGCTACGCCAAGTACTGTACCATGACCGAAACCAGTTGTTACTTCTGTACCGCCGTTGATACCAGTGAATTGTTGTGGCTCTTTGTAACCGCCTAATTCAATAGCACGCTCGATAACTGCAGAGAAATCTTTTGTACCATCTTCGTTGTGTTCCACATGACCACAGCCATCGAAACCAACCATGTCAGTTGTGAAGATGTTTTTAATGTATGTTTGTTTTGGTGGCATAATGCAGTTTGTTGTGAACAAGAATGCACCTGGAACGCCATCAAATTCTTTTTGTTGGTTTTGCCATGCAGTACCAAAGTTACCTTTCAATTGAGGATGTTTTTTCAGTTCAGGGTACGCATGACATGGAAGCATTTCACCATGTGTATAGATGTTAACGCCTTTGCCATCAGTTTGTTCCAATAACATTTTAAGGTCATGTAAATCATGGCCTGTTACTACGATGAAAGGACCTGGTTCTACTGTTAAAGGTACAGTTGTTGGAACTGGAGTACCGTATGTAGTTGTATTTGCTTTGTCTAACAACGCCATGCAAGCAAGGTTGATGCCACCGAATTCCATCAATAGGCCTAACCATTCTTCTGCGCTGTGGTCTTTCGCCATTTCTACAAGGCCTTTTACGAACCAAGCGTCAACTTCTGGATCATTGTAGCCCAATACTGCTGCATGCCATGCGTACGCAGCCATACCACGCATACCTAATAATAATGTGGAACGTAAGGATACGATGTCTTCATGACCTTTCCACAATTCTTCCCAATCAAAGTTAGGAATATTAGCATCTAATTTGTTGTGCGCATTGTTGATCACATCGATAAACTCTTGTACACGATCTTCGGAGAAGTTTACGTTTGTTACGCACATGAATAAACCACGTTTTAACAATTGTACGTTTTCTAACGTTACTTCTGTAGCTTGCATTGCACGAGCTAAACCGATCAACGCCGCTGTTAATTCGTCTTGTAAATTTGCAACCGGTGCTGTTTTACCACATACACCTTGTACTGTACAACCATTTGGTTGCGCTGTTTGTTCACATTGGAAACAGAACATACTCATAATAACCTCCTTGGGAACTTTGCCCATAAACATGTTTCCTACAACATACTTTGTTTTAGATATCGTTTCTATACACAACCATCCTATAAAAGGAGTGCATAGCATTATCTTGTTATCTATGTTTTTAGTATAGTATACTGAAAGCAGAAAAAACGTATCCTTGGCTACATTTTATATAGTTTTCCCTATACTTTTATTCATGCTATAATGAAAGTACAGAAATAAAGTATACTCTCTAATTTAACGGAGGTCCTATGTCGACATTACATCCTACATTAGAAACATACATGAATACGATTCAACAATCCCCCTTATGTGCACATATTACACCAGAAAATTTGTCACTTTTTTTATCCCATGCAAATGTGAAAGTGCAAAGTTTCAAAAAAAACTCCTTCATCGCCATCGCCGGTGATCCTATGGAAGGCATTGGTATCTTATTAGAAGGTCGTGCTTTGTTAACGCGAGAGAACATGTTAGGACAACGAACTATCGTAACGGAGCTAGAGCCGTCCTCAATGTTCGGGGAAGCTTTACTTTTTAGTAACCATCCTCTGTGGCCTGCTACGATTGAAGCCACAAAAGATGCGATCGTTTTGTTTTTACCGATTGAAACTTTCACCAAAGCATTTCCGGACTGTCAAACTTGTCAAATCCAATTGCTCACGAATCTCATGCATGACCTATCCGAAAAGGCTATGCAACTGACCCGTAAAGTACATTATTTATCCCTCAAAGGAATGCGCGAGAAAATTTTTGCCTATTTTATGGACCTTCACCGAGTGCAAAAAAAGAACATCCTCACCTTACCACATAATCGGCAAGAAATGGCAGACGTCCTCAACGTAAGCCGCACCGCACTCAGTCGTGAACTGGGACGTTTACAAGACGAACGGATTATCCAATTCCACGGCAAAGAAGTAGAGTTAGTGGATATTGAAACCATCGAAGATTTTTCATTTTAATATAAAAGGATACTGCCTTAGCAGTGTCCTTTTTTCCTTCTAAACTGACACTTCTCCTACGTAAATTCTGCATCTATTAACATGAAATCCCCTACTGCATCCGATTCTTTCGTCCGGAAGTGTAGGGGATTATTGTATTCAATTTTATTCCTAGTGTCGTCCAGAAGTATCAAACCAAGGAGATACATCAAATTGTTCGTGAATAGTAGCACGTACCATAGCACTGCCCAAATAAATGCCTAGCAAAGTGAGATGCAAACGACTAAGCGGTGCTCGATCATAAATATGACTAAAATCCACTAATAATGGAGAGATACGTTCCAATACTTCATCAAACGATGTACTATCCCAATCAACGGCCTTACCAAAAGCAAGACGAGTTAACCCATTTTGGATACTAATATCTGTGAGTCCAGCTCGTTTGAATAAGCTAGGTAACATATATTCATCCACAGCCATCAATTTCAATAATGAAGAGTTAATACTTTCTACGACAATAGGCATCTTAACTGGCGTATCTTGTACTATAAAAGCTAACTCTTCATGACTAAATCCACGGTAATCAAATACAAGAGGATAGGAATTTCTCATAATTTGTTGAAATGATAAAGTGTCCCCAAAAGAAATACAACGCAAATATTCTAATTGTTGATACATATCTTCTTTTCGTGGCAAATCACTCATGAATGGTTCAATATACTTTTCCAAATAATGGCGGAAATTTTCTACCGAATAGTTATTAGAATTTTTAGAATACTGTACGATCAATGAGATAGCTAATGCTTGCAAATGTCCCACTTGTAAATGTACTAAACTCTTCAATGCATCAACAGCTACCAAATATAATGTGCTAGATTGAGGTTGTTCCACCACATCTTTGAAAGTTTCTAAGAGGATTTCTTTCATCCACTCAGTAGAATTCGCTACATACGCCTTTTGTACATGTAATAAACTTTCTTGTAACGCTATATTTTCAAATAAATGCGTAGTTTCTTCCTCTGATTCAGTATCTAATTGCGCCAATATGGCTTCTGTAATCTCAGTAACCTTTTCTTCAGATTCAGGATTTAAAATACCGAATGCAGATTTATATTGAGCTACCGCTTTATCTAGTAATGTTTGCTCTTTTACAGCTAGTTTAATAGACGCCTCTGGTTGAGCCTCTATCGTCTCGGTAATCATACGTTCCGTTACTTTTGGCATAATTCTAGTCGCATCTTCTGCTTCTTCCGGCGGTTGTTCTTTCACAGCACGGACTAATTCTTCTGAGACTATACCTTCTACAAAATCATCTTCCACAGGATCTACGGATAGTTCTTCGTCTCGAAGAGCATAGGGATTTTGAAATGTCCTTCTTTGGTGTTCATAAGGATCATCATATGATAGCGAATCCACTATTTTGTTGCTAGTACTTCCTTTCTTATCCCGAAATAAGAAGTAGCAACATAAAAGAAATAGACAAATCACTCCTAAAATAACCACATATGGTCCATATCGCAATGAAAGTTCTATTAATCCATCCATAGAAAATCCTCCTAGTTATACTGCAATGTTATCTGTCTTTACTATCCTTATTATACCGATTTATGTGTATCTTTAAAAGTACTATTCATACTTTTACCTATAAAAAAGGAACTACCCTTAGGTAGTTCCTAGCGTGGTGGACGATGACAGGATCGAACTGCCGACATCCTGCTTGTAAGGCAGGCGCTCTCCCAGCTGAGCTAATCGTCCATATGGTGACCCGTGGGGGAATCGAACCCCCGATACCGCCGTGAAAGGGCGGTGTCTTAACCGCTTGACCAACGGGCCATGTTGTAAGTGGTGACCCACCCGCGACTCGAACGCGGGACACCCTGATTAAAAGTCAGGTGCTCTGCCAACTGAGCTAGTGGGTCATGATAGTATACTAACCGAAAGTAAGTTGGCTCCTCGAGTAGGACTCGAACCTACGACCGATCGGTTAACAGCCGATTGCTCTACCTGCTGAGCTATCGAGGAATGAACAAACTGGAGCGGAAAACGAGATTCGAACTCGCGACCCCCGCCTTGGCAAGGCGGTGCTCTACCGCTGAGCTATTTCCGCATGTATGCAATCCTGGTTTTCTTTCTTGCGACTGCTCATTTATAATACCAAAAAATTTGGATGGTTGTCAACATATTTTTAACAAATATTTTTTTGTTAAACAGCATATGATAACTTCATCCTATCAACATATAATATTGTTATATTTTCAATATATTAGACAACCTTGATAGACAAGATACAAAAAAGATTGTAGCACACTATCAGGGATATAGCTTGCTACAATCTTTACTATTTTTTAAAACATCTCATTTTCAAAACCATATTCGTCGTCCAATATGGCCACCAATTGTTCTCTCAATTCTGGTAACTTTTCTTTATACGTGCTCCAAATAAGTCTATAGTTATTTTGTCCATAATTATGAGACAACTGATTTCGCATGCCTTTAATATTTTTCCAAGGAATTTCAGTATGGCTATCCTTAAAATCTTGAGAAACCTTTCCTAATGTCTCTGCAATTACTTGAATTTTATATAGCTTAACAGACGCATCTAACCTATCTATTAAATCCAATACATCAACTAATATATCTTTGTTCTCCATAGATATCACCATATATATGAATCATATCTCTATATAAATTTTCTTGAAATCGTTTAGTCAATTTATTTCCATCAGTAAGCAAATCTACATCCATTTGCAACACTTCTTTTAAAGTTTCTAAAAGGCCGCCCACTTCAAACAAACTAATACTATCATTATCAAAAACTACAAACAAATCTACATCACTAGTTTCTGTAGCCTCACCACGAGCATAAGAGCCAAAAAGATAGGCTGATTTCATGTGATATAGCTCTAGAACCGGAGCAATTAAGTTACGAATCTCATCAAGTGTTTTCATACTACTTCCTCCTTTTCTATATTATACCACATAATTAGTAACTATTACCGTCCATCCTGACGCTTAGATCCTGGTCCATCGACGGCTACATTTACGCTAGCTTCGCCGAATGTTTTCATATCATTTAACATATGCATACCCGCATCAAGGACGGATAGCCCCATGGTGGATCCTAAGGCTTCATCCATTTCAAAGCCATAGAACAGATGCGGCTTGATTCCCAAGTATTTCATTTGTGCTGCTTGCACTGGTTCCCCTGTATGGACAGATGGGAACACGTAATCCATGACTGCTTCGTTGATACATTTTGCAGCTAGTACGGCTGCTCCTGTTTCCGCCGTGTCGAAGACCACTGCCATACGATGGCTAGCCGCCCCCAGGATAAGTCCTGTTAAGACCACCACGTCTGGAGAGCCTACGGTGGCTAATACATGCACGCCGTCTTGGCTCGGCAAATCGTGTTCTGCCAAACTGGCGGTCAACTGTTTTGCCTTTTCTTGAATGCTCAAAGTGCAATTATTCTCTGCCAACAACTCTGCCATCGGATATCCTGTGATTCCTGCTGTGACTGCCAACGCTGAAAGTAAACTTCTTTCACCGACAGTACCGATAGCTATCGTTTGGTACCCCTTGTGGCTCAATTCATCTGCCAAGGCAAAGCCTACTTCTAAACCTTGTTCTACGATGTCAGGTGTCAACGCCGCATGCATGCGGAAAAATTTAGATCCTTTGGCTAATTTATGTTGACGCACACCTTCGATGTGACTTGTATCTAATTCTAAGCCTGCATCCACTAAGAACACAGGAGCGCCAATTTTCTTCGCTGCTCCGTGGGTAGCAGAATGTCCAGAGGCTAACCGTTCCATAGCTTTCAAGCTTTCCACGCCATGTGTTTGGTTTTGTGGTCCATCTACAGCGATATCAGCTCCTACGATAACAACAGCATGGCGAAGATTATTAGGTTTTTCCTCTTTCAGAATCCCTGCCATACGCTCTGTAATCCCCTCTAGACGTGCCAAGGAATACAATGGTTTTGTTAGGTTGTCGATGCGCAAACGGCATTCCTCCATGGACGGTTTGTGCAATGGTTCGATGACAAAATTACGCATGGTGCTCACCTCCTGCAACTTCGCGGAACATGTCCACGGCTAAGTTCAACATTTGCATTTGCATGGATCCGCCTGTGGCCTCACCCAAGCAGAATCCAAGGTCCACATAGGCCTCTAAGCCCAATGTTTTCAGCGCATCTTTATGAGCTTTTTCAGCGGACAAATGAGATGCCATCACGTAATCCATGGTGTGCGGGTTCATAGCATGCGCAATGAGGGCGCAGGCTGTGGTGTTGAATCCATCGATGACCACCAACGCATGGTTTGCCGCCGCTCCTAGGATAACACCTACTAGGCAAGCAAACTCCAAGCCCCCTACGGCAGATAAAACACCCAATCCATCTGTAGGTGGAATATCTGCATATTTTACTAGTGCATCGTAGACGACTTTTTGTTTCACTTTCAACCGTTCGTCCGAAATATTCGTACCTCGTCCCGTTGCTTCGTTCGCTGAAAGTCCGGAGAACTTCGCTGTAATGACTGCACTGGACGTAGTGTTACCAATGCCCATTTCACCCACTAGGAAAGTATTGAATCCTTCTTTCACCTTCTCTTCTACGAAAGCAATGCCCACCTCAACGGCCTCAATAGCTTTATCCATAGGCATAGCTGGTTCTTCTAACATGTTGTTCGTACCATTCGGCATTACCTTGTGATGGTGTAAGCCTGGCACAGCGGACATATCTGCCGCTACCCCTACGTCGATGACTTCAATTTGAGCACCACAATAATTCGCTAGCGCATTGGCTGCGGCCCCTTTTGGAATCAAGTAGTTCATAGTCATGTGCACTGTTACCTCTTGCGGGTAGGCACTGACACCGATTTTTGCCACACCATGGTCACCAGAGGCGATGATCATACAAGGCTTAGGAGCTGCTGGATTTACTTGATTCGTAGCTGCCGCATAATGCTCTACCATCGTCGCTAACTTACCATATGAACCGTATGGAGTCCCCTTATTCCACTGTTCCCCAATTGCTCGTTCAATCTCTTTATTCCGTGGCACAATCTGTGCCAATGTACTTTCATATAAACTCATACGTCCTCCTATGTGAAACCCATCATAAGAATACAAAAAAGCATAGCCCTAGACTATGCCAAGTTGATTCCATTATAAAGTATTTTTCGGTCAGTTTCAATTTTTATATTCATTTCGTTGTTAGAGTGGAGTCGCCCACATACATGTTGTAAAAACTGCCCTACGCGAAAGTTTTGACAACATACATGTGGGCTTCCTATACAGTAGCAAAGATGAAACTATAAAAATTGAAACAGACTGGGGGAAAATAAGCGGGAGGGAGTGGTTAGATTCCGAGTTCTTCCCAGACCACTTCATGATCGTATGTCAGCTCTCGGTGTAGTGCATGTCTAGCCTGAAGAATCCGTTCTTCATCTATCATCAACTCTTCTTCTAAATCATATAGTATTTCATTAACTATCTCACAATAATTAATATCTTTAAACATAAAAACACCTCCATATCTCTTTTTCACATCTACAGTATATCATACTTTTATACAACACTAATCCCTTTTAACAACTCACATCACCCTCTCTCGATAAATGCAAAGGAGCCCCCATGTGTTCTGTCAAAAACTTTCGCGTAGGGCAGTTTTTACGGAACACATGGGAGCGACCCTCACACTCTTCCCCCTAGGTAGCCACCCCGCTCAGAACGGTTTAAATTCCTCCTCGATAAACGCAAAGGAGCCCCCGTGTATTCTGTCAAAAACTTTCGCGTAGGGCAGTTTTTGCGGAATACATGGGGGCTTCCCCTTCGCTTTCACGATATGGAATTTAAACCGATATGAGCGAACGACCTCTCCATTTGTTTGACTGCCACCGCCACACAAATATAATCGCTCGTATAATCTCATCGATAGCCATGGCAATCCACACCCCTACAAGTCCCCAACCAAGGACGATACCAAAGTAGTAGGACAAAGTCACCGCAAAGGCCCACATGCCAAAAACACCGACAAACATAGGGATTCGAATATCTCCTGCCGCTTGTAAACATTGCACCAATACGATATTAGCACCACGTCCAATTTCTAGGAAAATTTCAATAAACAGCACAGCTTTCGCCAGATCTATAATCTCCTGATTATCTGTCACAAGTCGCATCACTGGTTCACAGGCAAAATAAAAGAAGGTACTCAATCCGACACCAATGGAAACGCCTGCTGCCGTTGTGAGCCACACACGGCGGGACACTTCTTCTTCTCGTTTAGCCCCCATAAGGAATCCTACCACGATTTGCGCTGCATTGGCCAAAGCAATTGTATACATATAGCAGAAAGTAGCGATGATATATACATACACTTTCGTTGTAATCACCACGAGCCCCATGAGGTTCACCATTTTCATGATAACTGTCTGTGACAGTTGGTATGACAAGGTTTCCCCTCCGGATGGTACGGAAATAAACAGCAATTGTCGTAGCGTTTCCCAACGGAATGGGCGAAGATACTCTACTTTCATACGGGCTGTCAACAAAGACTGATGGCACCAGATAATAATACCTAGTCCCAAAGCCTTACTAATGACCGTCGACAAGGATACCCCTAATACCCCCAGGCTTGGAATTGGTCCCCAGCCGTAGATGAGTACATAGTTCAAGATAATATGAACCACGTTCATGACAAGGGCAATCCACATAGCAATACGAGGCATGGAGTGCCCCCTAAATACAGCTACATAGGTTGTGTAGATACCTGTAATAGGAATACTAGCCGCCACGATATTCAAATAGAGTGTGGTTTCTTCCATAATCTCCGGAGGTACGCCAAGCCATTCACAGAGAGTCTGATGAAAGATAATGACTACCGCCCCTGCGATAACGCTAAACACCGTATGAAAGACAACGCTAATGGTGTATACTTCGTCGATTTTATCCGGGCGCTTAGCTCCCAAATATTGAGCAATCAAAATGGTAGTCGCCGTACTCATCACAATAAGCAAAAACAAGATGACATTAATAATCTGATTCGCATTGGCTACGGCTGCCACCGCCGTTTCTGCATACTGGCTGAGCATAAATTGGTCCACATTACCCAATAACATTTGTAAAAATAATTCTATAAAGATAGGGACACTCAGTGCCCCCACAGATAAAGATACGCTCTTTGTTACTTTCATTCTAATTCAACCTTCTCTAATGCGCCATTCTCCACTAAAGATTCCCAAGCAGCCACTAGACGATACCGTGCCTCCACTTCAGCTTCTTTCCAATGTTCTCCCTCGGGAAACCATTCACTAGGTACCTGACTGCATTTCGTAAAATTCAAGGTATATCCCATGGAGCGCACTTCTTTAGACACCCACCATGCACCTATACGGTCACGACTGTCTAAATAGACTGTATCTAAACCCGTTTCGGATACCCAAGATACAATCTCAGGCCAATACTCCTCAGGGATGACACTCGCTCCCAATGTGTCTTGCAACGCTTGATTCGCCACTTCCAAGGGATTGTCTACCCCTACACCTGGTGTATTTTGTACTTCCTCTAGCACTTGATCCACTATACTTTGTGCTGTGTCCATCTTACTATCGCTCCTTTCTATGCTTGTCTTTTATATCTATCTCTTACTATTCCACATTTATAAGACCATGCTGAAAGTTCTCCCATAGACATGCCCTGTTTCATTCAAACATCTATTGCTATTATATCACAGGCTATGCGTATAGCCTATATTGAAAGCCTTCCCTCGTATTACATTGCAATGCATGCATCGTTCACGCTATTTCACTACTAAGCAAAGATATGGATAGGTACCTGGGTTGTACTATCAAGCACATTAGCTCTTATCTATGGGCAGGCATGGATAAAGAGCGAGGTTGCACTTTCAAATATATTAGTTCTTATCGATTGTCAGACTCGGCAAACGATCTCGTATCTGTTTCGCTCGCTCTAAGTACTGCCCTAAACTATCTCCATTGTCATCCGCATGGAGCAATTGTTTTACAGCAGCTAATTCTTGCTCTACTTGTTCAATGGCTTTCAACACATTCGTACGATTTCCGTAGATAATTTCTTGCCACATACTCGGCAAACCACTGGCGGTACGAGTGCTGTCTCGTAGGCCTCCCGCCGACAAGCTCATGCGCTTATCTCCCAGTTCATCATTACCTACGGCGGTAATCATGACGGATGCCAACATATGCGGCATATGGCTCACCATAGCCAAACACCCATCGTGGCGTTTCATGTCCACGTATTCGATACGAGACCCTACGGCACGCCCCATATCGGCTAGTTCCTGTGCCACTGTGGCATCGTATGCTGGTTGTTCCTCATCTTCTAGGACAATCCAGCCCATTTTCTGAAAGAGGTCTTTATGGCCTTCTTCATAGCCACCTTTTTCAGAACCCGCCATAGGATGCACGGACACGAAGTGAACGCCCTCTGGGATATGAGCGTACACGGCATGAGCAAATTCATCTTTCGCACTGGACACATCGGTCACCACTTGCCCCGCCTGAAACAGATGGGCTACTTTCACAAAAAGTTCACTATTTGTTTGTGGCGGCAAGGCAAACACGACCATGTCTGCGCCGGTGATAACAGGTTCTACCGCTGTGAAAGCCTGTGACACACAACCATCAGCCAAGGCGAGGTCGCAAATTTCCTGACGCCGCGCGTAACCGATGACATCATATGTCGTATATGCTCGTAATGCTTTTGCTAGAGAGGCCCCTAGCAATCCTAATCCAATAATACCAACCGTTCGTGCCATCTATTCCTCCTACACGCAACCTCAAGAAACGTATCTATCTACCCTATACAGGCTTTAAGATGCCCCCACTTACTAATAAGGTACAGCTACTTTTACAAGCATCTGTACCCTTCATTCTGTATTTATTAGTTCTACCACGAATTATAGATTCGGTCAACTTTTATTTGTAGCGCGACCTTTATCCCATGCCAAGATAAATATTGTAACAATGATAAGGGTCATACCTATGATATCCCACTGTGTGAACTCATTGCCCAACAACAACCATGCCAGTACCGCTGCCGAAATAGGTTCTATGGATGAAAGTATCGATCCCGTCACAGCACCTACTCGTCGCACCCCTTCTAGGTATGCATTAAAAGAGACTACTGTGCCAAAAATGATGATACTCCAAAACCCACCATAGGTCCACCAATCCCACACAATCCCTTCAGAACTTGGTTGTGTAGCAATCCACGCAAAGGCCCCTCCGATAAGCATGCCAAAGCCCACGATAGGTGCCGTACCATACTTTTTCAATAGTGGCACTGGTTGCAGCGTATAAATACCAACTGCTACAGCAGATAGCATCCCCCAGGTTAGAAGTGTATCATCTAACGCTGATATATCCCACACACCTTGTAAAGCAATAATCGCGGTCCCCACCGTAGCTAGTACTACACTGACTACTTCTGCCACCCTTGGTAACGTTAAGCGTGTAATAGATATGTATAAAATAATCAATGCAGGACCTACATATTGTAAGACCGTCGCAATCCCTGCCCCTGCATAGGCAATCGCTTTAAAATAGGTATATTGGCACATCCACATACCAAGGACACCAAATATAACCAACCGCAATGTATCTTTCCAGTCAGAAAAAACCTTAAAAATAGAAGCTCTTCCTTGGTAAAAGGCCGCTACTACCGTAATCACACCAGCAATGACAAGGCGCATAGCTACTACCCATTCTGCCGACATCATCCGCTGTTGTTGCACAAATTGTGAGCACATTCCAGAAAAGCCCCATAGAACGGCGCCTAATGCAATTAGTAACATACCTTTCATTACATATGCGTTCATAGTCCCTCCTTTTACAACCCTTACAAATTATTAACAATTCACGGAATATCTAATTACCATCATCGCTACATCATGTCTGTGTCTGTGTAAGATTATATAGCATCATAATGTGCAGTCAACGCCTAATCTTATTCGGCTAATAGACTTTTATGAATCTTTACCACGACCTTGCGAATTTCTTGTACCTCATTCGGTGCAATCAAGGTGCGATGCAATTCTCCAGGATAAAAAATACAATAATCCCCTGGGCGTACATCAATTTTTACCATGCCACTTTCTGTAGGATCGTAAAAGTAACAATCCTTGTCATCAAAAGCCTCAACCACGTCCGGAAAAGTTTGACGAATGAGAATCTCCATTTGCTCTTCTCCAGCTACTAGAAATTGCACATCCATGTAATCCTTGTGCCCTTCAATCTTCGTCTCCTCATAGACCCTTGTGTTTACAATATCCACATTGGCATACATCAAGTCACCCTCTATGGGGTAGCGACCACCTGCAAATGTCGTGAAATCATGCGCTTTCAAAAACTCAAGAGCTCGCTCTACCGCTTTCGGATACCGAAACTGTGTATAATCAATCGCAATATTTTGATATATCATGACTTACTCCTTTATCTCCGTATATAAAAGGCACCCCACAGCGCCCTATGAATCGTATCTATCTCTATCTACTATACTAGCAACACCATATAAGGTCAAACACAAATTCTGAGAATCCTAGTAATACAAAGCCACCCTACAGCATTCCATTATTCCCTAAATTATGCCACACAAGAAACTCTACTTTTATTCTCTCACAAACTATGCTATACTAAAAACAACAAAGGAAGAGCCACCAACGTGCAGCTAGCGTTAGGCTCATCTCAAGAACTATAGAAGCAGAAATTGCCTAACGTGTTAAGGTATGATAGACCTTATACGTTAGGCTTTTTCATTGTCTATTTTACTAGATCAATGAGTTGAATTATTGAGAAACGCCGTTACGAGTAGTAGCCTTGTGGCGTCTCTTTACTAACTAAATTACACATACGCAAGAAGAGCACGGCATGTTCCGGAGCAAACCTAACCACTGTATCAGTTTGCGGAGGAATGTGTCGTGCTCTTCCCTTTGCCCTATTCAGTTAAGAACGCCATAGGCTGCATAACCTAACAAGAGACGATACATTATGAAATACCGTTTGTGAGGGGTATACCGTGCTCTTCCCTTTTGCATTAAGTTAAGAACACCACAGGCTACATAGCATCACAAGTTACGACTCTTCGTGACCCGCAAATCCTGCAATGATTGTTTCTGCTTGTTTATGTGGCACTTCTTCGTATCCATTGAACTCCATATTAAACACACCTTGTCCTTGTGTCATGGAGCGCAATACTGTTACATAATCTAGCATTTCCACCAATGGAACTTGGGCTTTCACCACAGTGATTCCTTCACGTACACCTTGGTCCATACCGAGTACGCGACCACGGCGGCTATTCAAATCACCCATGATATCGCCCATAAATTCTTCTGGTCCGATGACATTCACATTGTAGACTGGCTCTAACAAGATAGGTTTCGCATCAGGCACACCTTTTTTCAAAGCTTGAGCTGCTGCCATTTTGAATGCCAACTCCGAGGAGTCCACTGTATGATAGGAACCGTCTAATAATGTCACTTGGATACCAATCATTGGATACCCTGCCAAAAGACCTTTTTCCAACGTTTCACGAACACCTTTTTCTACAGCTGGAATGTATTGACGTGGCACAGCACCGCCAAAGATTTTGTCGATAAACTCGAACTCACCTTCATATAATGGGGCAATACCAAGTTTCACATGACCATATTGACCATGACCACCACTTTGCTTTTTATGTTTACCTTCTACTTCCACTGTGCCACGAATGGTTTCACGATATGGAATATACGGTGTTTCTAATTTAGCACGCACTCCATATTTGCGTTCCATTTTTTGTAAAATATGTTCTAAATGGACATCGCCCATACAACGCACTTGCATTTGACGACCTTCCACATCTTTCACCACTTCACAAGTTGGATCTTCTTCAGAAATACGTCCCAAAGCATTCGCTAATTTTTCCTCTTCCCCTTTTTTCTCTGGTACCATAGCGATGCGGTAAAGTGGTTGTGGGAAACGAATTGGTGCATATTGTACTTTAAATTCCGCTGTACCAAAGGTATCTCCTGTTTTCGTT
Source organism: Veillonella sp. 3913 (assembly GCF_003992235.1). Classification (NCBI taxonomy): domain Bacteria; kingdom Bacillati; phylum Bacillota; class Negativicutes; order Veillonellales; family Veillonellaceae; genus Veillonella; species Veillonella sp. 3913. The sequence continues at coordinate 15,641 of NZ_RQVF01000005.1, forward strand.
TCTGCTAATTTAGGAATGACTACGATATCCCCAGCTTTTGCTACCTCTACTGGCACTTGTTGTTTACCAATTAAGGTTACCATTTTACCCCATTTTTCTTCTACATCACGGGTCACATTATAGAGTTTATCTCCTACTTTCAATTCCCCAGAGAATACACGGACAAAACTTTGTTTTCCTGCAAATGGATCAAGGATTGTTTTAAATACGAAACCAGTAAACGGTTTATCTGCCACCACGATATGTTCCTCTTGAGAGTCCACACCGATAGCGGTCATCACTTTTTTCGTTGCATCTGGCATATAGCGGATCATACGATCTAAGACTTGGTCCATACCTATACGGCTCAAGACAGTACCACACATGACAGGACATACACGGCCCGTCAACATGCCTTCACGCAAACCTTGACGAATTTCTTCTAAGGTCAATTCTTGTCCATCTAAATATTTTTCTAATAATGTATCATTACCCTCTGCAGCCGCTTCCACAGTCATTTCACGAATTTCTTCTACTTTATCAGATAGCTCTGCCGGCACTTCTACTTCGGTCATCTTACCATTTTCATAGACATAGGCAGTGCGTTTTGCTACGTCTACGACACCTTTGAAAGTAGGCCCTCCACCGATTGGAATTTGCAGTGGCATAATCGCTTTACCAAATAATTCCCGCATCTTTTCCAAGGTGCCAAAGAAGTCTGCTTTTTCAACGTCCATTTTATTGATGAAAGCCATACGAGGCATTTGTAATTCTACGCCATACTCCCAAGCACGAATGGTATCGATTTCTACGCCTGTACCAGCAGATAATACCATAAGCATGCCGTCTGCTGCACGCAAAGCAGACCGCACTTCCCCATGAAACTCAGAATAACCTGGAGTATCGATGAAGTTAATTTTATGACCTTTCCATTCACAAGGCGCCATGCCTAATTGGATAGTGACATTCCGTTTAATTTCTTCTGGCTCAAAGTCCATAATATGTTTATTATCTTGACCTTTACCAACAAAGTCTACAGCACCACAAGACAATAATAATGCCTCTACTAATGCTGTTTTACCCGCCCCGTCATGGGAGACCACCGCCACGTTTCTGATCAAATCACTAGTATATTCTTTCATGAACATCGTCCTCCTTTACAGCCGAAAACAGTCTATTGTTTAAGTAATTCTACATACTTTTATAAACTCCTTTGAATATACTGGATTTTATATATGCAAATTACGCATAGTATAGAGTCATGTATGAAAAAAACTAGTATCACTTATAGTTACCTATATATCCGTTACTTCTCTACTAAACTAAAATTTTACTAGGTTAATTCTATAGTTTATGGTATTCTATTAGATATATCATTTCAGAACATACATGGGAAGGGAGTTATATAGTATGAAAGATAATGAATCAAAGACGTCATTGCATCGTGGACTGAAAAGTCGACACATGCAAATGATCGCCTTAGGCGCCTCTGTGGGGACCGGCCTTTTCTACGGATCCGCACCAACAATCCAATTAGTAGGACCAGGTGTTATTTTCTCCTATTTATTAACTGGTATCTTTATTTTCTTTTTAATGCGTATGCTAGGAGAAATGTCAGTTCGTGAACCTGTGTCTGGCTCTTTTACTTATTTTGCAAGTAAATATTGGTCTTCCTTTGCTGGCTATTTATCTGGCTGGAATTACTGGATTGTGTACATGCTTGCCAGTATGGCGGAACTTGCTGCTATTTCAGTATACTTAGATTTCTGGTTACCTGGCATTCCCCATTGGATCACTACACTAGCTTGTATTACATTAGTGACGGCGATTAATCTCATCAATGTACGTGCCTATGGAGAAGTGGAATTTTTTGCATCACTCATTAAAGTGGTTGCTATCATTGCTATGATTGGCTTCGGTATCTTCCTCATCTTCTTCGGAGATATGGGTACATTCCCGCAAAACTTCTCTAACCTTTGGGTTCATGGCGGGTTGTTCCCGAATGGTGCGTATGGTTTTATCGCTTCTATCGCTGTGGTGATGTTCTCCTTTGGTGGGGTGGAACTCATTGGTATCACTGCTGGGGAAGCTGAAAATCCTGAAAAAACGTTACCAAAAGCGATTAACGAGTTGTTAGCTCGTATCCTGATTTTCTATGTAGGTACGATGACTATCATCATGGCACTATCTCCATGGAATGAATTAGGTACTCATGCGAGTCCATTTGTCCAAATCTTTACGAACATCGGCATTCCTGCAGCAGCACATATCTTGAACTTCGTTGTTGTAGTGGCCGCCTTATCTGTGTACAATAGCTTACTATACAGTAACTCTCGTATTTTGCACAGCATGGCATTATCTGGTGATGCGCCTAAAATCTTCAAGCACTTAACTGCTACAGGGGTGCCATTGATTGCAACCTTATTCTGTGCAGCCCTAGCCTTGATCGTTGTATTCTTAACATACATCTTCCCAAGTGCTAGTGATGTGTTCCTACAATTATTGGCTATCATCGTAGCTGGTCTCATCATTGCATGGTTCATCATTCCAGTGACGCACCTTAAATTCCGCAAACGCTTTGCTCGTGAGGGTCGCCTTGATGAATTGAAATTCAAATCCATCTTGTATCCGTTTACAAATTACTTCTGCTTTGCCTTCATCGCTATGGCAGTAGGCGTTATGTTAACAATGGATTCCATGCGCACATCCATCTACATCATTCCCGTGTGGATTGGTGCTCTGTACATTGCGTACAAACTTAAGAAAAAATAATATGTAACGCAAAAAGGATAACTGAGGTTGACTCGGCTATCCTTTTCTTTTGTCACTACTAGTATGAATTTATAAGTCTTTAGCACGACTTGAGTATACCCACATTTAATTTAAAATGCAGCACTTTTCCCACCTTGGTAACAAGACAAACTTTCAACGGAAATTTTCGTGCTTTTTGCAAATGAATTTTTCTTCAATGAAAAAAATCGCAGTTTTTGCAAATGAAAGTGCTCCCTATGTATTAGATAGTACTATATTTAGAATTTCCTACAAGAAGCGGTTTCGCTAAGTATGACAGATATGATAGTATACTAGTGATAACTAACGTCGTCATTAGTAACGGTGAACACGACTTCGAACTACAGATACGTTAGTATACATGATAATATAACCGCTTATGATTACGTTATGCTTTTGTTATGTTATACATACACTATATTTACGTTGTATTTGTGTTTTATTTGCATTTTATTTACGAGGTACCACTATGGCATGGCTAGAAATTACACTGACCACGACGCATGAAGCATCCGAACTTATGACAGATACATTGCTCGCACTAGGTGCAGAAGGGGTCTATACGGAAGATCCCTATGAATTTGATCAACTCACAGATGATGGATTTGGTATTATCAAACCAGACCGTGAGGAGCTGTATGATTCCTCTGATGTGACTGTGAAAGCTTATATCGATCCCGACCTATATGCTGTCGATGACTTAGAAGCTCTCATCAACAGTGAGATTCAGCAGTTACAAAGTACTTTCACCATGGATTTCGGCCCCCTCAATCTATCTATTACTATGGCTGATGAGTCTGGTTGGGATGATTGGAAAACACAATATCCTCCGATTTCAATGACGGAACATTTGACGATTATTCCCGATTGGGCGGAGTATAGTCCTCGCGATGATGAACGTGTGATCCGCATCGAACCAGGCATTGCCTTTGGTACTGGCGACCATCCTACTACACGATTGGCGATCCAAGCGATGTCTCAGCATTTAACCCCTAAAAGTACGGTCTTCGACGTGGGCACAGGGTCTGGCATTATCGCCTTATCCGCAGGAGCCCTTGAAGCTCAGTCTGTCACAGCCTTTGACCTAGATGAAACAGCCACAGCCAACGCTCGTAACCATGTGGCAATGAATCAATTGGAATCCGTGGTGACTGTACAAACAAATAATTTATTAGAAGGCGTGGTGGAAACAGCCTCTCTCATCGTGGCTAATATTATTACCCCTATCTTGTTACGTTTATTAGACGATGCCTACCGTTGTCTAGAACCAAAGGGAGTCTTCATCATGAGTGGCATTCAAGAGGGAGAGGAACAAACACTTATCGATGCAGCCTCAGCGGCTGGATTTATCAATTTATCTACCACCACAGAAAACAACTGGGTGTGCATTACCTGCCATAAATAGTGGAGAGTGCCATGGTCATCCCTACAACATAATAGCGATAGATTCTTATATCACACATAGAAACTAAATATGGAACAAAAAAGCACGATTCTAAGATTTTCACACACAAAAACCGCGATTTCGCGCACGATTTTAGTTTTCGTATTTTTTTGCGTTTTTTATAGCATTGGTAAGAATTAGGTTAGTAACTACAGCTATAACAATATACGGCTATTGTACTTCTATTACGATTTGCTCACCTGTTCGCATCTGATAGCACACTAAACGATAAGCCCTGAGAGCAAACGTCTTGCCTATGTCTTTTATCTGTCCTTTCGCTGTATTCGTTACCTCTTGTTGTAAGCCTTTATGACATTGTGCCTCATCTATCCCCCATGCACTCTGTCTGGATTCCAACACTCCCTCATCAGCATACAACGGATCATATACCAAGGGATATCCTATATGTGCCATAGTCACTCGAATTTGATGGGTCTTGCCCGTCCACAAGCGAATACGCACATCTGTTGTATCTTGTGCCGCATCATAGTGTAGTACTTCATATTCCGTTTTTGTCATCACACCCTCTGGGTGTACCTCTTGATGGATGCCATCTGCACTTTTGCGGATAGGTAATTCTAGTACCTCATGAGCTTGTGCCAATCGCCCTTGTACCGTCGCTCGGTACCATTTTTCCAACCGATTGTCATCCATCTGCATTTGGTAAAAGTGCTGTGCCAAACCATGCTTGGCTACTACTACCAATCCAGACGTGTCTCGATCCAAACGATTTAAAAATCGTACTTTTCCGTAAATCTTATGTATTTTAAAATAGTGGGCTACTCCATTCGCTAAGGATACTTGTTCTTTCGAATTCATCGTGATTCCTGATGCTTTATCTACAATAAGAATATCTTCATCTTCATAGACTATTGTTAAGGGTATTTCTATTGAATCGTGGTCAAGGCTCTCTTTTAAAGGGATAATTTCTAATACCATCCCCTGTGAAAGTTCAGATTTCGCCGTACACAGTTGTCCATCTAATCGAACAGCCTTGGCCCCGAAGAGTTCTTTCATCGTTTTCCGAGGAAATTGATGAATATCTAGCCATTCCCCTAACGTCGGTGCTATCGTATTTTCAATTGTATATGTTAACGTTCGTTTGTCTTTCATAGATTTTCCATTTCATCTTAGTTATTGGTGCCTAAGTCATCTTCCAATACGTATCTTTTAGACCTTATTGGGTCTATCCATAATTTGGTCAAAATATAGCAAAAAACCTTTTCACGGTTTCCCACTTTATACTATCTTTTCCTCTGCTATTCTACCTATATTTTACCATATTTGACCTTATATAAAGACGATTGCATTTACCTTTTTTGCAAAATATGCTATCCTATATATAAAGAAGAGCAAAACGTGTGGCGCGTTAGGCTCATCAAAAAATTGATTTTTGTGCCTAACGTGATGAGATACTTCTCTTTACATTAGGCACGGTTTCTTTTATAGAAACACTACTTACGTTGTAGTATTACATATAAGGTGATAATCGCTACTATGAGCATTAAGAAATTAATCCCTAGGGAAAGTATTTCAAATACTGACATAGCATCACCCCCTTTCGGAGATGAACCTAAACCACGTTTTACTCTTCATTAACAGTATAACATATGTTCGTCATAATGTGTATTATTTTCGAACGAATAAATATAAAAGCTGTGACCCAATAGTACATTGTGTTACAGCTTTTTATTATAACGATGCTAGCATCAATAGAATACTATCCTTCACCATCTTCCGAAATGCTTTTTCTGCCTCTTTATCTGGCTGCACAAATCCGCTCATAGCTATCCCTCCTAGATTTTTTCTCTAATTATATTACCTAAAGTATACACCAACTCCCCAACTTGTAAGCATACACAGCCTTGTAATACTCTCATAGAAACAGTACCATAATATAGTTACACCTTATGGCATTCATACCAATATCCTACACACAGAAAATCACAACGTAGTCCAAAACAACCTCCCCCTGAGGAACGCCGTTACGAGTAGTAGCCTTGTGGCGTTCCTTTTTACCTAAATCATACAAGCACAAGAAGAGCACGGTGTGCCCCGAACAAACATCATGAAATGCCGTTTGAGAGGAGTATACTGTGCTCTTCCCTTTTACTATTTAGTAACCTTCCCCTGAGGAACGCAGTTAGGCGTAGTAACCTTGTGGCGTTCCCTTACTACCTAACTCTCACAAACGCAAGAAGAGCACGGTGTGCCCCAAACAAACATCATGAAATGCCGTTTGAGAGGGGTATACCGTGCTCTTCCCTTTTGCCATTAAGTTAAGAACGCCACAGGCTACATAGCATCATAAGTGACGACACAAATGCCGACATAAAAAAGAACCATCCATTCGGATGGTTCTTAGCTATGGTGGACGATGACAGGATCGAACTGCCGACATCCTGCTTGTAAGGCAGGCGCTCTCCCAGCTGAGCTAATCGTCCATATGGTGACCCGTGGGGGAATCGAACCCCCGATACCGCCGTGAAAGGGCGGTGTCTTAACCGCTTGACCAACGGGCCTTGTATGGCTCCTCGAGTAGGACTCGAACCTACGACCGATCGGTTAACAGCCGATTGCTCTACCTGCTGAGCTATCGAGGAATAATACAATAGTTATTATATAGTACTTTCATATAAAATGCAAGTATTTTTTATATACTTTAAATTTTCACTTCGTGTAAATCAATTATATTTGCTAAAAACTCGGAATTATCTATCTTGCTAGATCGCATAGCATCTTCAATAGCTTCGCACATTAACTCCGCAGCCAAAGTACCTACCACATTCACATCGCCTACTATAGGCTTACTTATCTCACACAGATTTTTAGACTCTGCAGTTACAGAAAAGGCGTAAATTGTATCTCCATCGGACAGGGTCCCCACCGGTCGAATAGACCGTGCATAGCCATTAGTAGCCATCATGGCAATCTTAGTTAATTCGCCTTTATGAAAGGTAGCATTCGTCACGATAGCGCCGATGGTAGTGTTTCCTTTTTCCATACCTAGGACTGCTTCACATTGGAAATGACCATCCTGTAACGAATCATTCCCCTCGCTAGATTTCACAGATGTACCTAACATAGGTTTACTTTCACTAATTCCTTCATATTGGTCAAACATCAGCTGACAAGCATCCAATATGTGCTGGCGCCCTTCATCCATGACACCCCCTAGGGCACGACCCTGTTGATCGTACACATTGCCACAGGCATTTACTACCACGACGGCGCCCACTATGAGGTCCCCTAGTTTCGCCGCCGCATAACCGATACCGCCTTTCATAGCCCGTTCCATACCACACACTTTTCCTACTGTTGCCCCTGTGCCAGCACCTACATTGCCAGACATAGGTTCTGTGCTTATGAAAGTCCTTTCACAGGCATCATATGCCATCTCTACCGTAGGACGTGCTTTTGGATTGCCATAAGACAAGTCATATATATCGCTTTGGCATACAATGGGAACTACGCCATAAGCTGTAGGAAATCCAATATTCCGTGCTTCTAAGGATTGCATGATACCATCGCCGGCACATAGCCCAAAGGCGGATCCTCCACCTAAGACCAAGGCATTCACCGGCGTTGGCGCTGTCGTCGGATCTAGGACACCGCTTTCACGGGCCGCAGGACCACCGCCACTGATGTGCAGCCCCCCTTGAGCCGCCTGAGGAAAGCGCAATACGGTCAAACCCGTTTTACCTACAGCATCTGTAGCATTTCCTACCTTTACAAAGTCTATGTCATTCCACGTAATTCGTTCCATCGTCGTCTATTACTCCTGTCTTCTCATTGTTAGCACTTATCGTCCTAATCATGTACCAACTGTTTATCTCATGTTCCTAGAATACGCCATTCTAATGTATAGTGTAAGCATACCCTCATCATAGCACAAACAGGTACCTCTTTCTACTAGAGATACCTGTTGATAATTAGTTATGCGCTTCTACTTTCAAAATGGCTTCTGTAAGCAATTCTTCTGTTACTACATAAGGACTGATGACCACGTCACGAACGGAGGCTGCTTTTTTCACAATCATCGGGATATGCTCTGTGGTTAATCCCATATCTGAAAGCTTCGTAGGCCATCCAATTTGACGATACACTGGCAACCAGCGACGTAACTCATCATCTTGCTTGTCTGCTGCAAATAACACCAATAAACCATAGGCTACCATTTCACCGTGAAGGTGGTGTTCTTCCGTATGAGGATCTTCGGCACAGCCGTAGCAAACAGCATGCGCAATAGTGCTATTAAAGTCTCCCGGCATGCATCCAGAAACGATACCAGTGGTCAGTACAACGGCCATCACCAATTCATCAAAAAGGCGGTTACGTTCTCCCTTTTCATTAGCAGTAAGAGCTTCACGACCATGAGCGAAGATAGGCTCTGCACACATCTTAGACAAAGATAAGCCCACTTGTACATTGTAAGACAAATCGCGACCACGTGTAGCCATATGCGTTTCATAATGCTTCGCTATGGTATCACCCATACCTGCCCAGAAATATTGACTTGGGGCTTTCACTAAAATGTCTGCATCAATAAATGTATGAACGGCAGGACGTTTTAGGAAGGCTACGCTGTCAAAGGTATGGTCCAAGGTATAGATGGCAATCGCCTCCGATGTGGCTGCACAAGTAGCAGCAATGGTAGGCACTGTAATCACCGGAATATCCCCTAATTCAATACTAGTCAATTTTGTGGTATCTAAGGCTTTACCACCACCCACACCGATAAGGAAGTCAGCTGCTCGCAAGGATTCCTTTTTCGCTAATTCATTCGTTACTGCATAGGCACATTCACCGCCAAAATATACCACCTCTAGCACTTCAACCCCTGCATTTTCTAAGGCTGGTTGCAAGAAGGGTAATGCCACAGATAACGATGTATCTCCACCGATAATAACAGTTTTCTTGCCTAACTGTTTCGTATACTCTCCTATGGTGTCAAAAATTTCGTGTCCTCCAAAGCTATAGCTTGGTAATGTATGTACAGGTCTCATCCAATCATCCTTTCTATGAGTCCATTTAGGGCGTACCATTGTATGTTAAAACGTAATACAAAGTATTATAGGACGATTGAAAGGAAATTGCAATCACTATAGGAGATGTGTATATATAGTGCTATGGTTATATGTGATTTCTATGAATATCTTAGCACACCCGATTCATAGGTTCCCCATTTAGGAATGCCACAATATTATCCATCACGATATGAGCCCGTGTAACAAATGCTTCTTGGCTCGCAAAGGCAATGTGCGGTGTTAATACTGTACGAGGTGCATCGCATAATGGATGGTCTGTTGGGATTGGCGGTTCTACTTCAAATACATCGATGCCTGCGCCACGTAATTTACCGGCATGCAAGGCTTTCGCCAAAGCTTCGTTATCCACCACAGGTCCACGCGCCGTATTGATTAACACGGCTGTATCTTTCATCATATCAATGCGTGTTGCATCAATTACATGGCGTGTCTCTTCTGTTAATGGTACATGTAAGGATAGAATATCTGCTTCTTGTACCACTGTGTCTAGGTCTGTAAAAGTAATCCCTTCTGCCACTAACTCAGGTTTTTCTGAACGGTTATAGGCGATAACCTTACAGCCAAAAGCTTTCGCAATGCGAGCCACAGCACTACCAATCGCACCCGTTCCTACGACGCCAAAAGTTTTACCGTGTAGCTCAAATCCAGGTAATCCATCTTTTGTACCACCTGTCCGTGTGCGACCATCGCAAGGCAATACATGACGAAGTACGGAAATAGCTAATCCAAACACCAATTCTGTAACGGCTTGTGTGGAATAGCCTGCCGCATTGCTCACGACGATACCTTTTTCACGACATGCCGCCAAATCAATATGGTCTACTCCTGTGAAAGCCACAGATATGAATTCTAAGTTTGGACATTGGCGAATGATCTCACCTGACAAAGGTTGATTCGCCAAGATAATGATAGACGCCTGACGAACACGGTCCAATAATTTTATTTGATTGGTTTCCTTTGTGCCGTATACGACTAGTTCATAGCCTTCTGCCTTGAAAGGCTCCGCTAGGGATTGTAACAATGTTTCGGATACTCCTAATGGTTCCATCACAACAATTTGTTTCATGAGATAACCTCACTTTCATACTTAGTATACAGGTATTAGTTAGTCAAACTACGTACCGGCGCCGGAATACGACCACCACGGCGAATGAACTCTTCCGAACTAAATGGATGCACTTTTATAATCGGTGCATATCCCAAGAGTCCACCAAACTCTACAATATCTCCTACGGTCTTATTTGGTACAGGAATGAGTCGTACCGCGGTAGTTTTATTATTAATCATACCGATAGCTGCCTCGTCTGCAATGATAGCGGAGATAGTGGCTGCCGACGTATCCCCAGGGACAGCAATCATATCTAGTCCCACAGAGCAAACACAAGTCATAGCTTCTAATTTATCTAAGGACAAACTGCCTAATGTAACCGCATCAATCATGCCCTTATCTTCACTGACAGGAATGAAAGCACCACTTAATCCACCTACGTGAGAAGATGCCATAAGGCCACCTTTTTTCACAGCATCGTTCAACAAGGCCAAAGCTGCCGTAGTACCATGGGTACCGCACGCTTCTAACCCCATTTCTTCTAGCACATGTGCTACAGAGTCCCCTACGGCAGGTGTGGGTGCTAAAGAAATATCGATAATACCAAATTGTTTATTCAATCTACGTGATGCCTCTTGTGCTACTAATTGTCCCACACGAGTAATTTTGAAAGCTGTCCGTTTAATCGTTTCCGCTACTACATCAAATGGTTCACCTTTTACAGATTCCAAAGCATGTTTTACTACTCCGGGACCACTGACGCCAACACTAATTGTTGTCTGACCTTCTGTGACCCCATGGAAAGCCCCTGCCATGAACGGATTATCTTCTACAGGATTGCAGAAAATCACTAGCTTCGCACAACCCAAAGCATCTCTATCGGCTGTGAGACGGGCTGTTTCTTTCACAATGTGCCCCATGTCAGCCACTGCATCCATATTGATGCCTGCCTTTGTAGAACCGATACCTACGGAGCTACACACGATATCTGTTGTCGCTAACGCTTCAGGAATGGAAGCTATGAGCTTGCGATCTCCCTCTGTATACCCTTTCGATACTAAGGCAGAGAACCCGCCAATGAAATTTACACCTACTGCTTTTGCTGCTTGATCTAAGGCACGAGCGATGGACACATAGTTGGGTAAGTTGGAGGCACCACCAATTAAAGAAATTGGTGTCACAGAAATACGTTTATTAATGATAGGTACTCCTAGTTCACGCTCTAAATCTTCCCCTGTTTTCACTAAATATTCTGCTTCCTTCGTAATATGGTCGTAAATACGAGTGCACATGCGCTCCCCATCTTCCGAGATACATCCTAATAGGCTAATCCCCATCGTGATGGTCCGCACATCTAACTTATTATCTTGAATCATCCGATTCGTTTCTAAAATATTTTCAATACTTAACATAGGTACCCTCGCTTATCCCACACGATGCATGCTTAAAAAGATGGCTGCATTTTGCGCTAAAATTTGAACCCCTAATCGTTCTCCTTCTGCGGCTAACGCTTTTTGGATACCACTTAAATCAGCGGAGTCACTGACCTCACACATCATGATCATATTAAAGATACCATCCAAAATAGTTTGGTTAATGGATACTACATTTACTTCATTGTCCGCTAACACACGAGTCACTCCCGCAATAATACCTACTCTGTCTTGCCCTACCACTGTCACAACTAATTTCATAGTTTCATCTCCTATCAAATACGTATCCAATTGTAGTTTCATTATAAATTATAGTCATTTAAATTTCAACGAATATATAAAGTTCTTGACTTTCACTATAAACTATGAAATAATAGTACGATTTGTGAAACAAGGAGGTTCCTATGGCAGATGATCGTTTAATTGTAGCCTTAGATGTGTCCTCACTAGAGGAGATGAAATCCATCGTAACATCCTTAGGCGATTCCGTCAGCTATTATAAAGTTGGTATGGAATTATTTTATGCAGCAGGTGAACAAACTATAGCATTTTTACGGGACCACAATAAATCCGTATTTCTTGACTTGAAGTTACATGATATTCCAAATACGGTAGCCCATGGTATTAAATCATTAACTCGTTTGGGGGCCAAGTTAATCACCATCCACAGTCAAGGTGGCAAAGTGATGATGGAAGCGGCTATGAACGCTGCCAAAGAACAAGCTGCTGAACTAGGCATTGAGCGTCCTAAACTATTGGCGATTACAGCGCTAACTAGCTTTGATGATGAAAACTGGTCCGCTATTGGTGGGTCTTTACCAATTTCAGACCATGTAGTAAAACTAGCTAAACTAGCTAAAGAGGCTGGTGTAGATGGTGTTGTGGCTTCCCCATTAGAAGCGAAACTTATTCGTGAAGCCTGCGGAGAAGATTTCTTAATCGTCACACCAGGTATCCGTCCATCGTTTGCGGCTACTAACGACCAAAAACGTATTGCTACCCCTAGTAGCGCTTTACAAGATGGGGCCTCTCGCATTGTGGTAGGACGACCAATTACACAAGCAGAAAATCCACAAGAAGCAGTTCGTTTAATTGTTGAGGAAATGGAGACAGTTTAAAAATGATGACAGAAGAGAATGTAAAACAATTATTGATCGACACACAAGCTATTTTAGAAGGACATTTCTTGCTAACATCTGGCCTTCACAGCCCTATGTATGTAGAAAAATTTAACGTCTTATCCCATCCAAAATATACAGAACAATTATGCCAAGAGTTAGCTCGTCGTTTTGAAGATCAAAATGTAGAGCTTGTGATCGGACCTATGACTGGTGGCATCTTATTGGCTCACGAAGTAGGTAAAGCCTTAGGCACTCGTGCTATCTTTACAGAACGAGAAAAAGGTAAAATGACATTACGTCGTGGTTTCCGCATTGAAAAAGGACAACGTGTTCTTATCGTAGAAGACATCGTAACCACAGGCGGATCCGTTCGTGAAGTAGTAGATGTTGTAAACGAAGCTAGCGGTGAAATCGTTGGCGTAGGCCTTCTTGTAAACCGCAGCGGTGGTAAAGCAGACTTTGGCGTACCAAAAGAAAAAGTACAAGCCTTGTTGAACTTAACAGTACCAACATTTGAAGCTGATGCATGCCCACTTTGCCAAAATGGCACACCGATGACAGAACGTGGCAGTAAACATATTAAATAAAACTCTGATATATACCTAAATAGGTCCCCGTCTATTATAAAATAGACGGAGGACCTTTCTTCTTTAGTAAAACCTATACAATGCACAAAAAAGGAACTATGCAAAAATCATTCGATCTTGTATAGTTCCTTTTCTCATATACCGTTACAATCTATGTTTCCATCTGACTATCTAGTTATGATAACAACATCTAGCTCTCTAGTAAATATTACATCATCTAAGATGAGCAGATAGGGCAGATATATTAACCGTTATATCCTTTAATTTTTAATGCTTCTACTAAACGACGCAATGCCACCATGTACGCAGCCAATCTTGGGTATACTTTAAACTCTTCTTGCATAGCCCATACTTCTTCAAAGCTTTTTTTCATGTTCTTCGCTAATTTTTCGTTTACTTCTTCTTCAGACCAGTAGAAGCCAGCTTTGTTTTGTACCCATTCATAATAGGATACCACCACGCCTCCGCCATTCGCTAATACGTCTGGCAATACAGGAATACCTTTTTCAAAGAAGTATAAGTCTGCATCTTTGGTTAATGGTCCGTTAGCACCTTCCAAGATTAATTTTGCTTTTACTTCTTTCATATTGGCTTCGTTCACTTGGTTTTCTAAGGCCGCTAAGTATAGCACGTCTACGTCCAATAACAATAAATCTGGATTAGGGATTCTTGTCATACCTGGCTCTTCGTAGCCTTCTAAAGAACGGCCATGAGAGTTTGCATATTCGTAAGCTTTTTCTACATCGATGCCGTTTGCATTGTACAGAGATCCATGTACATCACCGATGGCAACGATTTTAGCACCTTCACGATGCATCAATAAAGCACCAACAGATCCTACATTACCAAAACCTTGTACAGCAATCGTCAAATCTTTAATAGATTTACCTTGTTTTTCCAAGTAGGAAAGTAATGTAAACATACAGCCACGGCCTGTTGCTTCATTACGACCTAAAGAACCACCAATTGCTAATGGTTTACCTGTTACGATCCCTGGTGTCCATTGACCAGTTGACGCACTGTACTCATCGACAATCCAAGACATGATTTGCGGATTTGTGTTCACATCAGGAGCTGGCACATCTCGTTCTACTCCAATGATAGGAGCAATTTTACGAACGAAACCACGTGTTAAACGTTCCAACTCTCTTTCACTTAGTTTTTTCGGATCTACCTTGATACCGCCTTTGCCACCACCATATGGTAAATGAGCAATGGCATTTTTGATGGTCATCCAAGCACCTAATGCACGCACTTCATTTTCATCTGCATCTGGGTGAAAGCGCAATCCACCTTTAGATGCGCCAAGAACGGAGCTATGTTGGCATCGGTAGCCAGTAAATACTTCCACATGTCCATCATCCATTTGTACTGGAATAGCCACGTTCATTTCACGTTCAGGGTGACGCAACACTTCATAGTCATTGCGTGGAATGCCCAATGTGTCCGCTGCTAAGTCTAATGTTTGCAGCATATTTTCATAAGGGTTGTAATTTGCCATAATACCACCTCGTTTTACATATAAATAGAATGTGTATATCCTAATAGTAACACAACTCATTCCTTATGACTATATATTTTCAAAAAATCCTACTTATTTTATAGGTAAATTAAAACTTTAAAAACACTTTTGTAAAAAAGAAGCTGATTCTATCACGAATCAGATAGAATCAGCTGTTCTTTGGTATTAAAAAATTGTCGACAACTCAAGTATCCTGCTATGGCAATGGCAATGGATACGGTTGAAAAAGTCATGAAAATGACGATAATTTGGTATTTGATGGCCTCCATAGGACTCATGCCTGCCAAAATTAGGCCTGTCATCATCCCTGGCAAGGCCACAATGCCCAATGTTTTCGCACTATCGATGGTCGGTTCTAAGCTAAATATCAGAGCTTCTCGCAAGATGGCTTTACAGGACTGCATAGGCGTAGCTCCCAAGGCTAACTTAATCTGAATCTCTTGTTGGCGTCGCTTAAAGCTCGTTATAATTTGGCGGAAACACAATCCTACTGCCACCATAGACCCCGACATAACCATGCCTCCTACAGGAATCATTTGATAGGGCGTAAAGGATAAGACCTTAGCACTTAATAATACTGCTAACGTAAGGACAGCACCAATACCGATGCTGACACCTGCAATCCATGAAGCATGTTTGATGCCAGCTCCTCGTTTACCTCCATTGATAGCAGCACTAATCAGCATCACAAGCAATACGCCACCCGTAAAGAGCGGATGGTCGGCACCAAAGATGAAATGGAGTACATAGCCTACCACCACTAGTTGCACTACCGCTCGCAAAGCGCTGTGCAATATTTCTAGTTCCAATCGCAACCGCTGTTGATAGGACACGATGACAGCCATGACGATAAGCACTGTTGCCATCATTAAGGATTCATTAGATAAGGCATTAAAGCTCCCCATGTAGCACCTCACAATCTGCAATATGTCCATCTTTCACAGTGATACGACGTTGCCCCATACGAACACTTTGGTCTAGATTATGGGTCACCTGTAACAAGGTTAATCCTTCTTTATGCAACTGCATAAGACCTTGTTCTACCCACTCCGTATTTTCTGTGTCCAAAGCAGACGTCACCTCATCTAATAGCAACACTTCAGGGGCAAACAGCAAACTACGAATCAAGCAAATTCGTTGCATTTCGCCACCGGATAACTCCGTATTCGACTTCTCTAACAACTGTAGATCCATATGAAACAAATCGAATAGGTCTTTGATTCTTGTTTCGTCAACAGAACGACCTCTCATAGTAAAAGGAAAGGATAAATTCCCTCGCACCGTTTGTCCGAATAAATAAGGTTGCTGAAAACAATAGGCTACTCGTTGGCGATACTCCGTCGGTGCATAGCTTTCTACAGGTCTACCATGAAAGAAAATCGTACCTCCCGTAGGAGATACCAAGGAACTTGCCAATTTTAATATCGTACTCTTACCGCTCCCAGAAGGACCTACAATGGTAATACTTTCACCTTGTTGAACCTCAAAAGAAATATCTTGTAAAATCGGACGACCATGAATCTCTAAAGAGGTATGTTCAAAACGTAATATTGACATAGTGCACGCTCATTATACGCTCATTATAGAAATTATAAATCAATAACTAGTTCCACCGGGCAATGGTCAGAACCAAAGATATCCGCATGAATCTTCGCCTCTTGGATTTTATCAGCAATGCTATTCGATACAAGGAAGTAGTCAATTCTCCATCCTACGTTCCGTTCACGAGCTTTGCCCATATAGGACCACCAGCTGTACGCATCTACCGCATCAGGGTATAAATAGCGGAATGTATCTGTAAATCCAGCTGCTAACAGTTCTGTCATTTTTTCACGTTCTTCATCACTGAAACCAGCGTTCTTACGGTTAGTTTTCGGGTTTTTCAAGTCGATTTCTTGGTGCGCTACGTTAAGGTCACCACAAAGGATGACTGGCTTTTTCGCATCTAATGCTAGTAAATACTCACGGAATGCCACTTCCCATTCCATGCGGTACTCCAAGCGAGCCAATTCACGTTGGCTATTCGGTGTATAGCACGTAACTAAGTAGAACTTTTCATATTCCGCCGTGATCACACGTCCTTCTTGGTCATGTTCCTCAATGCCAATACCATTCACTACGGAAATTGGCTTTTCTTTTGTGAAAATAGCCGTACCGCTATAGCCCTTTTTCACTGCACTATTCCAATATTGTTCATGGTTCGGCAAGACCATTTCAATTTGGTCTGGTTGCAATTTTGTTTCTTGTAAGCAGAACATATCTGCATCTAATGCATCGAATGCATCCATAAATCCTTTAGTCATGGCTGCACGCAAGCCATTCACATTCCAAGAGATTAATTTCATTGTTAGTACCTCATAGTATTTAGTAACAAAAATATATATTGATTATATCACGTTTTTTCGATATGCGCTTTCCAAATATATCAGATGAGGGCAGCAAGTTTTTGTTAGAAAAATAAAAATTTCTTACTTTTTCTATCTGTTAAATTAATGGATTTCTTTAGAGAAATACCGAAAATTTTGATATAATGTTAAGGCTGACCTAAGAGATACGTAAAGGATAATTTTTAAAAGAATAATCGGTATGAATTAAAACCATGGAAGATTAGACAGAAATCTCTCTACCACCATCCATGTGGAAACAAGATTATATGAAATAAAAGGAGTACCCCATGACAGGAAACTATTCAGCACGTGAATACCGTGATAAATTATATGATGATCTTCATGTTCGATTAAGCGATACAGTAATTTTGATGTGTGCGATTTTTATTGCCTCTATAGGTTTAAATATGAATTCAACAGCTGTTATTATTGGAGCCATGCTGATTTCCCCTCTTATGACACCGATTGTTGGACTGGGATTCGGGTTAGCTATTTTTGATACCCGTTTGATCAAACAATCTCTAAATGTTTTATTGACTCAAGTAGTGGTCAGTTTGCTTGTCTCAGCTCTGTATTTCTGGATTTCTCCCATATCTTATGCAAGTAGCGAGTTGATTGCACGAACCTCTCCAACCATTTGGGATGTTCTCATTGCTATTGCAGGTGGAATAGCAGGTGTAATTGGTTCAAGAAAAAAAGAAGCAAACAATATCGTGCCAGGAGTAGCCATTGCAACAGCTCTGATGCCACCTATCTGTACTGCCGGCTATGGATTAGCTAATGGAAATGTACAATTTATATATGGCGCTCTCTATCTTTTTTTAATTAACTGTGTCTTTATCATGCTAACCAATATTGTTGGAACAAGAATTTTGATGAGAAAATCTCCCTTACGCTCTTTTAAAGAGCTAAACATTAAAATGAGAATTGGGTTGATATCCTTGATTGTATTATTAATTCTTCCAGCCACCTATTCAGCAGTCACGCTAACGATGGATCAGGCACGAAAAGAAGGAATCAAACAATTTGTAGGAAAAGAGTTCACCAATCATACGGTCATTAGTCAAGTCTACAAGTCAAGCAAAAATGAATTGGTCTTGACGATTGTTGGCAATCCGCTTTCAGAAGAACAATTAGAAACGCTCCGCCAAAAACAAGCCTCTTACGGTATTCAATCTGTTCATTTGAAAGTCAACCAAGTTAATCAAATTCATAATTCGACAAAATTGGATAGTGAGACAACCAAAGAATTTTATGAAAATATTAATAAGTATATCGATCAAAAACTCTCTGAAAAAAATTCACAAAAAAATATTGTAAAAGAAAATGAAGAAGACAAGGATTGAGGATATTGAACTTATCTCAAAAAAGCAACGGATTTGCCGTTGCTTTTTTGCATAGTTGCGATAGTCTTGCTAAACCAGAATCGCCCCATATACCATTTACAGATGCCACTTTTATACGAATGAGAGAAGACAATATGAATATTGCTACAAACCTATTTATTGTAAATGAATTTTTTCTTTCCATTGTTGGATTTGTGCCACTTCTTCTGCCACGATTGTTTGTCCAATCTGCATTTGACGTGCTACGCACTCTGGCGCTGTACCACTGTAGTTACTGCGACCTGCTACGCAAGCTTCGATGGTAATGGCATCCAAAATATCCGCCTCAAAGTGATGTGAAATAGCTTTGAAATCTTCTACTGAAAGATCCAACAACACACATCCTTTTTCAATGCAATGTTGTACCGCTGCCCCTACAATGGCATGGGCTTCCCGGAATGGTACACCTTTTTTCGCCAAATAGTCCGCCATATCCGTAGCATTGGAGAAATCATCGTCCAACACTGCTTTTGTATGGTCTCCATTGACTTTCATGTGGCGTAACATATCCGCCGTAATCGAGATAGCGAAATGCAAAGTATCTATCGTATCGAAGACGCCTTCTTTATCTTCTTGCATATCCTTGTTGTACGTCATTGGCAGACCTTTCATGGTTGTAAGAAGCCCCATCAAATGACCGTAAATTCGACCTGTTTTACCACGTACGAGTTCACATACATCTGGATTTTTCTTTTGTGGCATAATGCTGGAACCAGTGCAATGAGCATCGTCCAGTTCGATGAACCCAAACTCTGTGCTAGACCAAAGGATTAATTCTTCGCTTAAACGGCTTAAATGCATCATCACTTTTGCCCCAAAGCTAAGGAACTCTAGTACATAGTCACGGTCGCTGACAGCATCCATACTATTTTCATAGATGGCATCGAAATGCAACAATTCCTTCGTGATATTTTGATCGATAGGATACGTCGTACCCGCCAAAGCGCCTGCCCCTAATGGCATCACATTGGCATGTTTAAAAATCAAAGGCAAATTATCAAAGTCACGACTCATCATGGAAAAGTAGGCCATCATGTGGTGGCTAAATAACACCGGTTGCGCCCGTTGTAAATGGGTGTAACCAGGGATAATCACATCTTTGTATTTCTCTGCCACTTCTAAGAAAGCTTGTTGCAAGTTCACAAGCTCTTCCCCCATGTGGACTACGGCCTTACGGATATACATGTGCAAGTCCACCGCTACTTGGTCATTACGGCTACGACCTGTATGGAGACGTCCGCCTGCCTCACCGATGGCATCGGTTAAACGCTTTTCGATGTTCATATGGATATCTTCTAATGCTACAGAAAACTCGAAATCTCCTGCATCAATCTGTTGTTCAATAGCCTGTAAGCCTGCTACGATAGCATTTTTATCTTCCTTAGAAATGATGTGTTGCTCTGCTAGCATTGTGGCATGGGCAATACTGCCTGCTATATCTTCTTTATACATGCGGGAGTCAAAGGAAATAGAGGACGTGAAGTCCTCTACTGCCTTATCCGTCCCTTTGGTAAAGCGTCCGCCCCAAAGTTTCGCCATTATTTTAAACCTGCTTTCTCTTTCATTAATGCATTGATTGTTAAAGGCAATCCGAATAAGTTGATGAAACCTTCTGCATCAGCTTGGTTATATACATCATCTTCTTCAAATGTTACAAATTCTTGGTTGTACAAGGAATATGGAGACGTAGAGCCTGCACTCATGATATTACCTTTGTACAATTTCAATGTAACTTGACCGGTTACTGTTTGTTGTGTGCTATCCACGAAAGCTTGTAAAGCGCTCATCAATGGGGCAAACCACATGCCATCATACACAAGTTCCCCGTATTTATTCGCCACCAATTCTTTATAATGGTATGTGGCTCTGTCTAGGCAAAGATATTCTAATTCTCTGTGCGCATACATGATGATAGCTCCACCAGGATTTTCATAGACACCACGAGATTTCATGCCTACTAACCGATTTTCTACAATATCCACGATACCGATACCATTAGCTGCGCCGATTTTATTTAAAGTTTGTAAGATGGTAAGTGGAGACATGGCTTGACCATTCACTGCTACTGGCACACCTTCTTTGAAGTCAATGGTCACCATAGTTGGTACATCTGGAGCTTCTTCTGGAGATTTGCTAACTAAATATACATCATTTTTAGGTGCATTCTTAGGATCTTCTAAGTCGCCACCTTCATGAGATAAATGCCATACATTTTGGTCCATGGAGTATGGGTGTTTTTTAGTAGCCACCACTGGAATGTCGTGTTTTGCTGCATATTCCATGCAATCTTCCCGGGATTTCAATTCCCACTCACGCCATGGAGCAATGATTTTTGTATTCGGTGAAAGTGCTTTAATAGTCAATTCAAAACGAACTTGGTCATTCCCTTTACCTGTCGCACCATGAGCAATGGCATCAGCACCTTCCTGTGCGGCAATTTCTACTAATTTTTTAGCAATCAATGGTCTTGCAAAAGAAGTACCTAATAGGTATTTGCCTTCGTATACAGCACCTGCTTTGACCACTGGCCAAATGTAGTCAGATACAAATTCTTCTTGCGCATCAATAATGTATGCTTTTGTAGCACCAGATTTGATGGCTTTTTTCTCTACTGCCTCATAATCTTCTGGTTGACCTAAGTTTACGCATACTGCAATGACTTCTGCGCCATAGTTTTCTTTTAACCAAGGAATAATAACAGATGTGTCTAAACCGCCGGAGTAGGCTAATACTACTTTGTTAATGTTGCTCATAATAAACCTCTTTCTTTGTGTAAATGACTGCTATGCAGTACCTGTTTCTATCTTATGAACGTATTATACAACCACTTGCATAATAATGCAAGTATTTTTTATAAAAATTCTTTTGTATACATTTTTAATCTATATGTTGCTATTCCATAGCCATTTCCTATAACCTATCATTTCATAATTGCTAAGGGCTAAATCATAATGTCTATTGTTTTTTACTAAAAATACTATAACTCTAACAATCTCAACGTTATCACTACTCTGTTACATTACAAATATCTTACGTGTATATAACAAGGACAAACCACTTTATTATAAGATTCTATAAGTCCTATTGTTGATACACCCTAGATGTGATATGATGAACCCATGAAAACACTTTTTAAACTCATTCTTGTGCTTGCCATTGCTGCTGGTGGTTTATATTGGTTCGCTGGGTATACCCCAGAGGATGCTAAAACGACTACGCAACATGTAGCGCATACGATAAAAGAACAAACCATTGAACAAGGGGAAGATCAACTTTCCAGAATCGACCGCATCAAACGTCTCTTTCATTTTAAAGAAGCTGTAGAGGAGGCCATGGATAAACGGGTGCCACTAGAGCATCGCGTTCGCAGCGAAGACATTAGCCCTATAGTAAAACAAGCTTTAGTGGCTACGGAAGATAAACGTTTTTATGAGCATGGAGCGGTAGATTTCTTTAGCATTGGTCGCGCCTTATATACGAATACCATAGCTGGGCAAACCGTAGAAGGTGGCAGTACCATTACCCAACAATTAGTAAAAAATTTATTCTTATCCTCCAAGCGTATCATGTCTCGTAAGGTGGAAGAAGTATTTCTTGCCTATTTGATGGAGCATTATTACAGCAAAGATGAAATCATCACTATGTATCTTAACACCATTTATTATGGTACCGATTACTATGGTATTAAAGCAGCCTCTGAAGGATACTTTAAGACAGAACCAAAGGACCTTAACTTAAGTCAAGCTGCTGTGCTCGCAGGCATTCCACAAGCGCCGTCCTACTTTAACCCAGTAAGCAACATAGATGCTACAAAACAACGACAACGGACAGTATTAACCTTAATGGCACAACAAGGGATTATCTCCTATGCAGATATCGATAAAGCCTATTATAAGAGACTTGATGCTCCGAAGAAACAAGAGAATCACTAAATAAAAATAGAGGAAAGTTGAACAAAACCTATCAACTTTCCTCTATTTCATTTCCTAGTTATTTTTTACAATCTCTAGCTGTACATATACTTTCTATATTTGATACCACTAGGCATGACTACTTAACAGTTGCAGCGTGGTCTTATGATTTTTAACTTATTTCCCTAAGTTTCCTACTGGCACATAAATGCTACCACTAGACATAGGGGCAATAGTCCCTTGGTCATAAATCAATACAATCTCATGATTTTCACGGGCAAAGAAACTATTTGGCTTGCCTACTGTGGCATCTGCATAGATAGCTTTTTTACCATCTTTCGGTAATTGTTGTATTCCTGCTGTAATCTTCTCTTGTGGAAGCCCACCAAAGTCATTTAAGGACAGCGTACGGCCTGTGGTGGTATTAAAAGTAAATCCCTTTTCCACGTTTACCCCATGAGACGCATTGTCTTCTATTGTATAGGATGTGATAGTGACAGAAAAAATACCATTCCCATCTGCTTTAACATCATAACTCATATACAGATTTTGTTTTTCTCCATCTACTGCTTTTTCATTCATCTTTTGGACTTGCTTACGAAGCTTTTCTACATACTCTGTAATCGTCTTATTTATTGCTTTCGTCACGTAAGGACTTACAGATTGCACTCGTGGGTATGTCAAATCCATATGATTTTCTCTCACTGTCTCTGGTTTGACTGTTACTTGCAAACGATCTGTAAACGCTTTTGCCGCTGGTGCTACGATTTGTTTTTTATCTTGTCTAGCTTTCATCGTTTCCTCACGGATGATGCGATTGGTTTCTGGCGATGCTGTTATAGAGATACGTTCACCTACAGCAATCGGTGTTTCTTTCACCACCGTAACATCTGCTGCCTGTAACGCCATCGGTAAACAAGCGGCCATGAATAGAGCGCCAAATATCTTTCTTTTCATAGTCTGTCTCCTTATGATATAGGAATAATTATTTCTTTATATATACACTAACTAGATGAACCTTATATGAATATTTTAACTATATTCTCTCAAAAAGACGTATGTATACAATATTTACTATATTTTTTATTGAAAGTCTATGAGAATACTGATACAATGGATGAGATAGTAGTGTATTTTAAGGAGGTATAACTATGAAGCATGATTTTATGAGTCATGATATTAGCTTACCGGAATTAACAGTCAGAGGTATGTTACTAGGTGCGATTATTACATTAATCTTTACTGCATCTAACGTATACTTAGGGCTAAAAGTAGGTTTGACGTTCTCATCCTCCATTCCGGCTGCCGTAATATCTATGGCAATCTTACGCTTCTTCAAGGATTCCAATGTTCTTGAAAACAACATGGTACAAACACAAGCATCTGCTGCTGGTACCTTATCTGCAGTCATTTTCGTATTGCCAGGTCTATTGATGATTGGTTATTGGCAAAACTTTGACTTATTGGAAACATTGTTATTATCCGCCTGCGGTGGCTGTCTTGGGGTATTATTTACCATTCCATTACGCCGCGCTATGGTTATGAACAGCGACTTACCATATCCAGAAGGTCGTGCCGCTGCCGAAATCTTGAAAGTAGGCTCCAGTGTTCCTGGTGAAACAGTAAAACAATCTGGTGGTATGAAAGAAATCGTATCTGGTGGCGCATTGGCTGGTATCATCAGCTTTGTTACACAAGGTTTACGTGTCTTAGGCGAATCTAAATCATTCTGGTTCCCTGTAGGTGCTGGTGCTACACAAATTCCTTTCGGTTTCTCCTCTGCTTTATTAGGCGCAGGTTTCCTAATTGGTATTGCTAGTGGTATCGCTATCTTAATCGGTATGATTATTGCTTGGGGTGGTTTCGTACCATACTTAACAAATCATCTACCAAACCCAGATAATTTGGAAGCTATCAAATTCTCTAGCACAGTTTGGAAAACAAAAGTCCGCTTTATCGGTGCTGGTACTATCGGTGTGGCAGCGATTTGGACATTGCTAACATTGATCAAACCAATTATTGAAGGTATTAAATTATCTATTAAGTCCATGACGGCAAGCGCTGAATATCGCGACACACACCGTATGGATACAGATATGAAACCATCTACTATTGGCGTTGTATTTGCATTAATTATTATTGGCTTAATCATTTGCTTCTACTCTTTCGTGTCTGCGCTTCCAATGTCTGCAGGTCTTGCTTGGACATTAGTGATTGCAGGTATCGTAGTGGCATTGTTAATCGGCTTCTTCGTAGCTGCTGCTTGTGGTTACATGGCTGGTTTGATTGGTACTTCTGCAAGTCCAATCTCTGGTATCGGTATCATCGGTATCATCGTATCTTCTCTAGTAGTATTTGCCATCGGTTCTGCCAATGACTTATTATCTACTCCAGAAGGCGTAAAATTCTCCACTGCCTTGGCGATCTTCATGACATCCGTGGTTATCTCCATTGCAGCAATTTCCAACGATAACTTACAAGACTTGAAAACTGGTCAATTAGTAGGTGCTACACCTTGGAAACAACAGGTAGCTCTATTAATCGGTTCCTTAGCTGGTGCCGTAGCGATTGCTCCAGTACTTGACTTGTTATACCATGCCTACGGTTTCACAGGCGCTATGCCTCGTGAAGGAATGGATCCTGCTCAAGCATTATCCGCTCCACAAGCTACTTTGATGCGTCAAATCGCAGAAGGTATCTTCAATGCTAATATGGATTGGACATACATTTTCTACGGCATCGTAGTAGGTATCGTAGCTATCGTTGTAAACTTAATTTTAAAATCTACAACAAAATCCTTAACATTACCACCACTTGCAATTGGTATGGGTATCTACTTACCTCCAACTTTGGAAATGCCTCTTGTAATGGGTGCCATCATCGGTTACTTCGTAAATCGTTACATTACAAAACGTGCGAAAGAACGTGCTGGTGCTTATGCAGATGCTGACGTAGAACAATCTAACCGCCGTGGCGTATTGTTCGCTTCTGGCTTGATCGTTGGTGAAAGTATCATCGGCGTTATCATCGCTGGTATCATCGCCTTCTCCGTAAGTACAGGTGGTAGCGAAGCTCCACTTCAATTGGCTTTCACTGAAGCAAAATCCTATGGTGATACAGCTGAATGGCTAGGCTTTGCAGCATACATCTTCGTTGCACTTTGCTTAATTCGCATCGTAATCGCTTCTAAATTCAACAAAGCAGAAGCAGAAGCAATCGAAAACATGAATAAATAAAACACTACACATATCACAAAAGAGGCTGTAACCATTTGGTTGCAGCCTTTTTATTCCGCTAAAGAAATACACAAATAACAAAGGACTGAAGTAAATTCTAATGCATCATTTTACTTCAGTCCTTTTATATTTGTATTATGCTAGCATATACAATGCTACCATTATGTATTCTTTCTAGCATATACAATGCTACTATTATCCATTGTTTCTACCATATTTATAGATCCACACCAGTCCATAGATACATCCGATGACTGTGGCAATCATACCACCAATGGATACATCCCAAAGAAAGGCTAATGCTACACCGATAGTAGTAGCTACGGTAGATACTATCATACTAATGAATAGCATGGCTTTCACAGAACGAGCTAGCATAAATGCAGTTGCTGGTGGACCAATCATACAACCCGTTACCAAGATAGCCCCTACAGTTTGAAAGGAGGCTACTGTCGTCAAGGACGTCAATGTCATAAGTCCATAGGACACTGCCATAGGCATCGCTTGATATACCTTAGCACACACAGGATCAAAGGTGGTAAGGATTAATTCTTTCTTAAAGAGTGCAATACATACCGCATTGATAAGGCATACCAACATGGCAATCCATAACAACATAGGTCCTAGGTCATAGGCATCTACGGTGAAGCGTTGAAATGTGGCAAAGGCTAAATCGCCTAAAATCGCCGTATCTACATCGAGATGTATGTGTTTACCAAATAAGGTAACTAACACAATAGCTAAGGCAAATAAGAAGGGAAACACAATACCGATAGCTGCATCTGGTCGAATATACCGACGCCGTTGCATCCATTCCACTGCATACACCGTCCCTACTCCCATAGCAGTAGCACCAATGATGAGCCAAGGGGAGTTCAAATCTTTTGTCACCAAAAAAGCTAATACAATACCTAAAAAAACAGTATGCGTAATGGCATCCACCATCATAGATAAACGGCGCAACACCAAGAATGTACCTATGAGGCTACAGCTGATGCCTGTCACTGTGGCGATACCCCATATTTCTAAGATATGGCTCATCCTAAACACCTCCTCATGAGGCGTTTACCATTAGCCAATACTAAACTTAATAAAATCATACCAGTCATAACAATGATAATAATAGGGCCAGTAGGAAGATTGCCCCATAGAGCACTCACAAAAGTTCCCATAAAGGCGACTACACTACCACAGATGGCAGCAATAATTACCAAGATCCGCAAAGAATGAGTCCATTGACGACCAATCATGGCTGGACCAATCAGCAAGGAGCTAATTAAAATCACGCCCACCGTCCGTATGCCAATCACAATAGTCACTACGAGAGCCGCTCGATAAAAAAATCGTACCTTTGACACGGGGATACCCATCAACTGGGCTTCGATAGGGTCAAATACGGTAAGACTCAACTCTTTCCAAAGTATAATAACCCCACCTACAATGCAAGTTCCACAAATGGCCATCACCCAAATATCACTTTGCATCATGGTTACAGCTTGTCCAAAGATAAACGTATTCAGACCTGCCTGTCCAGCATTTTCCATAGACTGTACTCGCGTTAATAGCACTGTACCAAATCCAAAGAAAGCCGCTAAAATCGTGGCTAAGGCTGCATCAAAACGAACTCCTTTTTGGGATGTTTTATACATAATCCATTCTGATAAACAGGCCGTGCAAATCGCACCTAGTAATAGCACTGTGGTGTCTTTCACTCCTGTTAGAAGAAATCCTGCCACTACCCCAGGTAGTGTGGAATGGGCTACACCATCGCCTAGTAAGCTTTCTTGACGCAATACTGCAAAGGTTCCTATGACGCCACATACCAAGCCTAGCATCACCGTCCCCAGTGCTACGATTTGAAATGTATATTGTTGTAATAATTCCATGGTGCCTCCTAGTATGAATATGTCTCATCTAGGATAGGGGATCCCACTATGTCTCGAACCGGTCCCATGCCCACCAATCTGCGATTGATGCAGAGAACTTGATCAAAATAAGCTTCCAAAGTTTGCAAATTATGATGTACGATCAGCAATGTTTTTCCTGCTGCTTGCATGTCTTTCATAATCTTTACGAGTACCGCCTCTGTCGTCTTATCGATACCCTTGAAAGGCTCATCTAGTATATACACATCTTGATTTTCCACCAAGGCACGAGCTAGAAATACACGCTGTTGCTGTCCTCCTGACAATTGTGAGATAGACCGCTGTGCATAGTCTAACATGCCTACCGTTTGCAAGGCTTTTGTCGCCTCATCTCGTTCACGTTTCCCTGGGCGTGTAAACCAACCTAGTCTGCGGTAGGTGCCCATCAATACCACCTCAAATACCGTAATGGGATAATCCCAATCTACCGCTGAGGTTTGTGGTACGTAGGCAATATGGTTATAAATACTATTTGTTTTCGCGCCTCCATACGCAGAAACTGTTTTAGTATCTAATGTTAACTCAATCGTTCCTTCTACTAATGGCACAAGCCCTAACATGGCTTTCACCAAGGTTGATTTGCCGGCACCGTTAGGACCAACTATGGCCGTCATCGTTCCTTGTTCAATCTGAAAGGATACATCTTTCAGCACCACCGTATCATCATAGGCTACTGAAAGATGATTCACTTTCAAAATACACTTGCTGTCACTCATCATTTAAGAGCGCCTACAATGGTATCGATGTTGGCTTTGACCATGCCAATGTAAGTGCCGCCTTCTGTGTTAGGAGAACCTAAGGAGTCGGAGTATAATTCACCACCGATAGCTACGTCCCAACCTTTAGCTTTACATGCTTCTTGTACAGCTTCGATCGTTTTATGAGGAACAGAAGATTCTACGAAGATAGCTTTGATTTTATGGTCTACAATAAATTGTACTAAGTCGTTCATATCTTTTGTGCCCGCTTCTGTAGCTGTGCTCACACCTTGCAAGCCTTTTACTTCAAAGCCATAAGCACGAGCAAAGTAATGGAATGCATCATGCGCTGTAACTAATACACGAGATTGTTCAGGAATTTCTTTCGTTCTATCTTTAATATATTGATCTGCTGCATCTAATTCTTTCATGTATGCTTCGTAATTAGCCACATAATCTTTTTCATGTTTAGGGTCTTTCGCTACCAATGTGTCTTTTACCACTTTTGCAGCTAATTTCCAGTTTTGTACATCGAACCAAATATGAGGGTCTTTTGCATCTGGACCTTCTTCTTCAAAGGCTAACAATGTGGATGGATCCATATCTTTAGACACTTCCACTACTGTTTTGTTGGATTTTTTTAATTCTTGGAATACTTGGCCCATTTTACCTTCTAAATGGATACCATTCAAGAAGATTATATCGCCTTTTTGTAAAGTAGATACATCACCTGCACTAGCTTGGTATAAATGTGGGTCTACCCCAGCCCCCATCAATCCTTGTACTGTTACATGGTCACCACCAATTTTTTGTACTAAATCTGTAATCATTGTTGTAGTAGTTACCACTTGTAATGGCTTACCATCTTGTACCGTATCCGCTTGCTTTCCACAGCCTGCAATAGCCATAATACAAACGGCAAACACAATGAACAGCCGCCATAATTTAAATTCTTTCATGGTCTTTCCTCCCTTACTAAACATGTGGGATGTCCTGTACTATCCCTAAATTAAAAATTCCATGAGTCTTACTTATGTATACTATATCACAACTGATAGTATTTCTCAATATATATTTTTAATTATGTCTTTCAAAGAATGAAAGAATTAGCTATTACCTTTATTATCATTTATATTTATGATAATGGATATTGTTTACTCTATAATATATCATTAAACATGTCCTATGTGTGCCCAAAAAAGTCCACTTTGAGATGACAATATATTTTTTTGTGATATACTACAGGTACAAAAGTTAATCAAATCCATTGAAACAAAGAACCCCCACAGTTGCCGCTGTGGGGGTTCTGCTTTTTCACTTACAAAATCGTAAACACCGTCACTTCTCTAGCACAGTTCAACCGCACTGGGAACCAATGTCCCGACCCTCGGCTTACATAGGCAAATAATCCTTGTTCTTCGTAGAGTCCTTTCCAATACGGCTTATACACCGGCACTAGGTTCACGTCCCATAGATTAATCTGTCCTCCATGGGTATGTCCAGATAAGGTTAATGGGATATGTCTACGGAATGCTTCAGGGATATAGTTCGGATGGTGCGCCAACAAGATAGGATATGCATTGTCGGGCATACCTTTCATGGCTTTGTTCAACAAGCGTACGTTTTCCTCTTGCACATCATCTTCAAAGTGGTAATCCATGCCCACTAAATACACAGGGCGAGGTCCACCTAATATCTGTTGATGGCTATTGCGATACATATGCATCTTGGTTTGGCTCAACCGCTTCCACACATGCTCTACATCAACGCGATATTCGTGATTCCCTAAAATATAATCAATGCCATCAGGAAAATCTTGTACACGGCTATCTAGATAATCTGCCACTTCATCAAGATACCCCAAATCATCGATTAAATCTCCAGTGATAACCAGTCGATTCGGGTGTTCACTAGCAATGGCATCTACCATTTCTTTCAGTTTGTCCATGCCGATGAAAGGGCCTATATGAACATCGCTAAGTTGTCCAATTTTATATCCTTTCAACACCTCTGGTCTATCTTTCAAAGCCAACTGTATCTTGCGTAGTTGCAGTTCACCATTCCCTTGAAAGGCCGCTACTGATCCTGTGATACCTACTACAGTAGGTACCACCACAGCAGTACGTTTAAAGAAATTCCGCCGTGATTCGTCGATAGGACTATCCCCGCTGTCAGAGCGAGCCCCTAAACGCATAAGTCCATAGAATACACCGAAGATCGTCAATACTGCAAAGGTGCCGAACAGTGCTACGACTAATCCATTCAGTTCGATTAGGACCGGGCGCACTAGATCCAGCACCATGCCACCATGGATGCTGTACATAAGGCGTTGTAGGACAATCGTTCCTACTGCAAGGGCTAACCCCAGTACACCACCATAGATTAGGCCCTTTCGTTTCGAACTATTTCTAAATAAGGTTACCCAGTATCCTGTCATAGTTCCAAAAAGAGCCATTCCAAGTACTAAGATTCCCATCAATATATATATTCTCATCTATATCACTCCTCGGTATAGATTAATAAAGATCAATGAACTTGCCATGAGGCCCTGCCCAAGGTAAGACGTGAAAGGCCTCTTTACGGCAGAGAATCCAATCCTCCTTCAGAGGAATAATCTGACCTTCTGCTACAGCTTGTTGCACCGCTTCATCACCTTCTAGCATAATTGTAGTCGACGAATCTATTGCCACCTCTGTAGCGACACCTCGGTAGCCTTTCATCGTCCATTTGCGATGGCTAAAAATATGGGTTACTTCCTTTGCCATAGGTCGTTCCATAGTGACGGTAACCCCAATGGATTGTAACCCCTCAATTAATTCTACTTTGCGACTCTCTGCTGTGCCACCTTCTACACTAGGAAACTCCCACATATTTTGCAGCAATCCTTCTTTGGGTCTTCGATGCAATAGGTAGTACCCATCTACTGTAGAAATAATCCCTACGTATAATTGGACAGATTGTACCTTTGTTTTCTTAATCCGTATAGGTAACACTTGTTCCGTGCCTTCTGCTTTTGCCTTACAATCCTGTACTAATGGACAGGACTCACAGCGAGGTGTTTTAGGAATGCAAATGGATGCACCAAAGTCCATAAGGGCTTCGTTGAAGTCGCCTGGTCGATCGTAGGGCATGGTCTCTTCTACCAATATAGTAATCGTTTTTTTCCCTACCGTGCCAAGAATATCTTCATGGATATTGTATAGGCGAGCATAGACACGAAGTACATTCCCATCGACAGCAGGTTCACGAAGGTTATACGCAATGGAGAGTACTGCCCCTGCTGTATAGGAACCTACACCTTTTAAAGATTCCATTTCTTTCCGTGTCCGTGGTACCTGTCCACCATAGGTTTCCACCACTTCTTTCACACCTTGATGCAAATTACGAGCCCTAGAATAATACCCCAAACCTTGCCATGCCCGAACCACCGTATCTTCTTCGGCACTAGCTAAACTTTCAAGTGTTGGAAATTGTATTACCCAGTTTTCAAAATAGGGGCGCATAGCCTCAATCCGTGTTTGTTGAGACATCACTTCCGACACCCAAATACGATAGGGGTCTTTACTTTCACGCCAAGGCAAATCACGCTTATACACATCATACCAATCTAATAAATGTCTCGTCCATGCCACTTGGCTTTGCTGTTCTACTTGTTTCACTTCATGCCCTCATATATCCAAGCCGTCACACGGCCTATATCGTCGCTTTCTAGCACCTCTTCCACAGTTACAAATTGCATGGATTCTATCGTACTATTATCTTCTTTAAAAGTAATGATACCTTTTAACTTCTCGCCACGCCAAATCCGTGGAATCCACTCTTCATCACCAGCCCACATATGGTCAAAGGGAGTGTTCTCCAACGTAAACCAATGAGGCTCCATCTCTTCTGATTCCAAAGGAATACCTTGAAATTGTTCTACCATATATACATAACTAATATGACTCAACTCCGGTGAGTAAGGGAACTGAAAGTCCAATAGCGCCACTGCCTGTAGGTCCTCTTCTTTCACCAGTAAGGATACTTCTTCGAAGACTTCTCGCACGGCGCAAGCACGGAAACTTTCACCATCCTCAATTTTACCACCAAATCCATTATAATAGCCGGCTCCAAAGCCGCGTTTTTTACGTCCTAATAAAAATAAATTCTCCCGTTTTGGAAAACATAATGTTGTAGGTCTCATAGTTCCTCCTATTCTTTTTTTATTATATCATGTTTCACACTTTCATAAACCTCGCCCCCTATGATACTATAGTAATAGTGAGGTGAACTATGAAAGAACCATTAATTTTTGATATTGCTCTGGGACAAACAAAGCCCAACAGCATGCACAATCGCGACGGGCACTGCCCATTTTGCGAACCCTCGCAATTAACCGATATACTAGATACATCTGGGTCCATCATTTGGCTCATGAATAAATACCCTGTATTAAAACACACATGGCCTACAGTTATCATCGAAACTCCGCCTCATGTGCATACAGAATATTCTAAATTACCCTTGTTAGATGCGGTCCATATTTTAGAGTTTGGGCGAATGAAATGGGAGGAAGTAAAATCCGACCCTCGTTTTACCTCCGTCTTATTCTTTAAAAATTACGGCCCCATGTCTGGAGGCTCTATTTATCACCCTCACAGCCAAATCATTGGCCTAGAGGACTATGATTACCGTGAAGATATTCACAGAGAACATTTTGAAGGATGGCTCATCTATGAAAAGGATGGTCTTCGCATAACCTTATCCAATCGACCTATCCATGGATTCTTTGAATTTAATATGCGGTTTGATCCCCAATTAGATACATCCATATTAGCCAAATATTTACAACGTATCTTACGCTATGTATTAGAAGGATTTTCTAAATATGTAAAATCTTATAATCTATTTTTCTACGATATAAATGACGGTTATCACTATCTAAAAATTGTACCACGCTATATAACATCACCGCTTTTCATCGGTTATGGAATTTCACAAGTGTGTCATGAAACACGCGCCTTAGAGGTTATCCGTCATATACAACCATATTTACACAATTCTTTGGAGGTTTAATGAAAGTTTTTGCCATTGGCGATTTACACCTATCTGGGCAACCACCAACAAAACCTATGACCATCTTCGGTCCACACTGGGATAACCACTGGGAACGTATCCAAGCACACTGGCGAGAACATATTGATCCTAATGACCTAGTCTTTCTAGTAGGTGATATGTCTTGGGCTATGCGCCTTAGTGATGCAAAGGTAGATCTAGATACCATTGCGACCCTGCCTGGGAAAAAGTTTATGATTCGTGGCAATCACGATTATTGGTGGACAAGTCTACAAAAAATGAATACTCTTATGGAAGGACGTATCACATTCTTACAAGGTAGAGGTTTGTACCATAATGGCATCGCCTTCGGTGGCACGAAAGGCTATATCTATCCACAAGACCCTTTCTTTAAAGAAGCTGATGACCGCCACATCTATGAGCGGGAATTAATCCGTACTAAAGCAGCTCTAGACGCTATGGAAACTGTTATTACTGAAAGTGGTGATGACCCTTCTCAGATAACACGCATACTGTTACTGCACTATCCACCCACCTTAGAAAATCATGCCAATGGATTTACGGACCTACTAGAACAGTACCATGTAGATCACTGTGTATTCGGTCATTTACATGACAAAGCATCCTTCCAAAAAGTACCTTCTCATTGGGGGCATACACAATTACACTTAGTCTCAGCAGATGCTGCTAATTTTATGATGAAGGAGATACCATGAGCCGTATCCACAAAGAACACTTACAAGCAGGGTACATCTTTGGTGACCCTCATAACTCAGAATACCTATACCTACCAGCCGGAGAAGTTGGCTCCAGCGACCCTCGATGCATATTTGAACAAGGGCCTACAAAAGAAGACCTAACCCTAGACGAAGCGTGCCGTATCATCGATCGATATACATTAAAACCGTGTAAGCACCCAAAACTAGGCAAACGGTCATTTTAAGGTACCATCTACCTATATTGGTTGCACTATATTTTGACAAATTCATTCATGTATATACTATGGCAATATTATATGTCATTCATAATAGAGTACCACCTATAATAAAATAAGTAGCCTTACGCAACAAACTATGTTACACTAAACATAATAAAAGAAGAGCCATCAACGTGTCTTAGGCGTTAGGCTCATCTCAAATACTAGAAATTTGATTTGCCTAACGTGTTAAGTACTTGCAATACTTATCTTGACGTTAGGCTTTTCACTGACATATTTAAGTAAGTTAAAAATGCTATAACCAACATTCCAAATTGTATTAGTAAACTAAAAAACTCGAATGGTGTCATAGTATCACCTCCTCCCAATGATTAGGAAGAGATGAGCCCAACTCACGTTGATAGATCTTCTATATTTATAGTATAGCGCATTTTTACATTTCGTTGATATAGATTAAAATAATTATCAATTCCCTAAGAAACGCCGTTGCGTGTAGAACACCAGTGGCGTTCCTTTTTTGTCTAAATAAAGTAATACTAGAAGAGCAGGACATGTTCCGGAGCAAACCTAACCACTGTATCAGTTTGTGGAGGAATATGTCGTGCTCTTCCTTTTGCTAGTAAAAGAAACGCCACTGGTTTCATAACGAAACCAGTGACGTCTTAAAAAAGGGAGTATTTATATTGTTTATGTTGTTTGTGTTATTTGTATTTATATAGTAAGGGAGTTTAAGGAGAATAATACTAAGATTAGTATTTGCTAGTTTTCATTTTTACATTGATAACTTCACCAGTCATTGCATCTACTTTGACTTCAGCTTCTTTACCACTGCCATCGATCATATCCATTTCATACATTAAACGACCATGCTCTTTCTCCACAGTCCACTCTATCGCTTGATACATGCCACCCACTTTTTCTTGAGCTTTTGTTTCTGCCACTTCTGGCATGATAATATCATTTACATTGAAAGCTTTTGCCATCATATGACCTTCCATGCTTGGCATACCTTGTCCATGCATCATAGAGTTATCTTTCATCATCTTCCCATGTTTCATATCCATAGACTTCATCATGTTATCTTTTTTCATATGCATAGATTTCATATCATGCTTCATGGATGTTACTTCTGTACCCATCACTTCACCAGCTTCAGTCATATGCATTTCCATTTTTTGACTATTACTAAATCCTTCCACTTCATACATAGGATGATGTTTTCCATCATAGGAAATAGATGTGACTTGTGCATTAGGATACATGGACATAAATGTTGTTACTGCCCCTTTATAGTCTACTTGTTTCATATCCATCATGCTCGGCATAACACTGCCTACACCATTCCAGGTACCCATCTTAGCCATTTGTTTTTGACTCATCATAGCATTGTTATTCATCATACTCATAGAATCTTTAGATATGCCAGTCATCATAGCCATAGGCATTTTGTCCATACTATTCATAGGCATAACAATCATCATTTCATTAGGATTTGCTTTCACAGACATAGTATTCATCATAGTGGTATCTGCTGCATTCGCTACCCCACTCGCCATCATAAGTCCTGCACCTAGAGCCATCACAGCAGCTCCTAAACGAAACATTTTTTTCATAATCTCCTCCTTCACGTGCCCGATGCATCGTGTCTTGTTTTTCTATTAAGGAATATTCGTTATTTCTAACTTGCTTATATCTTACCTTTTATATATGAAAAAAGCATGAAAAAAATATGAGCCAACCATGAAGTTATGATGAATATTAGATGAAGTTTTAATCCCTGCTACATACATATATTTCCTCATTTATATACAAATATTAATACATCATAGTGAAAGCTATTTCAAACTATATAAACTCAACAAATACAAAAAGAGACAACACCGAAATGTTGTCTCTTTATCTGTTTTAGTATGCTAGATAGTAATTAGTGCTTAACCATTGTTAAGATACCTTCCAATTGTGGGAAGAATTCTTGACCGAAGTAAGCAAAAATACCAGAAATAACTAAGTATAACAAGAAGTATTTAGCTACATGAACCATGATGGAACTTGCATCGATGGAATGACGTAATTGGTCAGCTTTTTGTGCATCGATTTTGTGTTCTTCGATGAATGTGTTAAGAGCAGGACCTACGGCACCGATGGCAATCGCAATACTTTGTGGGGAGAACATTTTACCAACACCAGCGGAACCAGAGTTAGTTGCTGCCAACCACAATGCTAATGTATCATGACCAGGAGTTAATTGATGAGCCGCTGCTGTTTGCAATGGTCCGAACAATACGTTCGCATTTGTACCAGAACCTGTCAAGAAGGCACCCAATGCACCTATTACAGGAGCAAATGCAGGGTACATACTACCGGTAGCCGCTACTAATGCATTCGCAATCATGCCAGTCATACCGGAGTATGTCATCAATTTTGCAGTTACTACTACAGAAATGATTGTTACATACGTTAATTTCAAAGTTTTGAAAGTATTAGTTAATACTTGTTTTTGAGTTCCAAGACCTGCTTTTTGGATAAAACCACCAATTAAAGCGGAAATGAAAATCATGATACCAGGAGTCGCAATCCAAACGAATGTGTAAGGTTTTGCATTTACACCAGCATGGATAGGTACAGATGTTTTAAATACCATCAAAGCATTATATACAGCTGGCACCAATTTAGATGTACCAATTAACAAGATGAAAATCAAAATGAATGGAGATGCTGCAATTAAACCTTCTTTAGCAGATACTGTACGTGCAGCGCCAGTTTCAACTTTGTATTCTGGATCATTAACAGGCATTAATTTTGCGATAGCAATAATCACACCCATGATTACAATAGAAGAACCCATAACGGCTAACTCAGGACCACCTGCATACATGCTAATCAATAATTCAGGAATCGCCAATGCTAAACCAGCTAATAAAGTTTGTACAAATACACCTTTAATTGCTTTCACACCGCCCGCAATGATGCCTACGATGAAGAATGGAGTAATTACGTTTAAGAAGAATAATTGCACTGCAATGAATGTACCCAATTCAGCTGGTTGTAGACCAGTCAAAGATGCCAATGTTGTTGTTGGAATCGCAATAGAGCCAAATGTAGTTGGTACGGAGTTTGCTACTAAACAAGCCAAGATGGATTTCAATGGATCAAATCCTACTGCTACCATCATCGCTGCTGGAATCGCAACGGCTGTACCAAAACCTGCCATACCTTCCATGAAAGCACCAAAGCCCCATGCTAACAATACGGCTAAGATACGCATATCACTAGTTACGGAAGATAACATAACTTTAATAGTTTCCATAGCTTTTGTATGAACTACTAATTGATATGTAAAAATTGCTGCTGTAATAACCAAAAGAATTGGCCAAACTGCAAGAGCTACACCTTCCATAGCTCCTGTGTACATAATATATGCATTTTCTCCATAGTAGAATACAGCTAAAATATATGTACCAATTGCTGCTGCCAAACATGCTTTCCATGCAGGCATTTTTAATACTGCCAATGCTACGATAAGCCATAGGATCGGCAAGACTGCTAAAAATATATCCATATTAACAATCCCTTTCTATAGTGTGAATCACTGTAATTCAATT
Organism: Veillonella sp. 3913; assembly: GCF_003992235.1. Lineage (NCBI taxonomy): Bacteria > Bacillati > Bacillota > Negativicutes > Veillonellales > Veillonellaceae > Veillonella > Veillonella sp. 3913. Next base: position 53,749 of record NZ_RQVF01000005.1, read on the forward strand.
CTAGCATACGCCACAGTGTGGTATAAACAAAAAGAGAGGAAATCCACAGATTCCCTCTCTCATATGTTCAAAGATGTTGACTGTTACCAGTCTCTAAGAAGTATTCCTTAGGGATACAAAACTACTGATTCTGCATCGATAAAGATTTGTAATTGTCAGCTATTGAACTGCAAATTAGTAGTTGGAAGCAACTGCTTTAGGTGGTTCATAGTCGCCGAAGTATTTTTTAGGATCCAATTTCAACAAGTTACATACGTCGAACAATTCTGCCACAGTTTTGTCGATAACTGGCACACCTTCTTTACGGCAAACTTCGATAGCTTCTGCTTCTTTTTCACCATGAGTGTAGATGCGTTCAGCACCTTCAGCTTTAGGAGCTTCACGAAGTTCTTGTAAGAATGTGGAGAAGTGTTTTTTAACATCTTCTGGGTTACCGAAGATAGCTGGGTTAATAGCCATGAAACCATGACAAATATTGGAACGGCCACCAGTCATACATTTATTGGATGTACCACCTTGAGAGAAGATAGATGCGAAGATTTCGCAAAGCATACCGTAACCATAACCTTTATGGGAACCTAATTGTTCAGTATTGCCACCTAAAGGCATGATACCACCACCAACGTGGTCGGAGATGTTGCCCAATACTTCGCCAGCATCTTGAGATGCTTTACCGTCTTTATTTAATGCCCAACCGTTAGGTAATTCTTTACCCAATTTGTTGTACATTTCTAATTTACCACGAGTTACTACTGTAGTAGATGCGTCGAAGAAGAAGTTGTATGGTTCAGCTGGCATTGTGAAAGCGATTGGGTTGGAACCAAGCATTGCTTTACGAGCAAATGTAGGAACCATGATTGCTTCGGAGTTAGTGCAAGAGAAACCAATTAAGCCTTCTTTTAAAGCAAGATCAGCATAGTAACCAGCGATACCATAGTGGTTAGAGTTACGAGCAGATACGATACCGATACCGGATTCTTTAGCTTTTTTAATTGCTAATTCCATAGCGAAATGACCAACTAATTGACCCATTGCGTCATGGCCTTCGATAACTGCAGATACTGGAGTTTCGAATACTACTTCTGGTTTTGCTTTAATATCGATAAGACCTTTTTCAATACCTTTATGATAACGAACTACACGTTGCATACCATGGGATTGAATACCGTACATGTCGGACATCATCAATACGTCTTTAATGATGCTAGCTTCTTCAGGGCTGAAGCCAAATCCTTCAAATGCATCTTGACAGAATGCGTTAAGTTTTTCTTCTTGGATGTAAACAAAATTTCCCATCTTTAAAACCTCTTTCCCTAACCATAAAATAAATTGTGACATCTTGTAGTACTCCTCAACAGATTGTCACTACTCTTGATACGTAAATTATAGCACACATGTACACCACATGGAATAGAAATCCCCTTGTTATAGGCATTTTACTCTTATCATATATGCATAGTTAAGAGACAATTTAATTAATTCCTTTAAAAAATAACCTAAAAACAGCTATTTTATAAGGTTAAAGCAATCATTACTTTTAGTTATGCTTCACTTATGTTCTTCCTCATAAGTTCATATATATTCACATCTATATCGAATTCCATAAAAGAAAATCTAGATTTATCGTTTTTCTCTATCGATATCTATCGATAATAATGACCTATTGTATAGTCTACTATAACGGTTAGTTTTATGTACTCTTTATTTCTTATCTTTTTTATCTTTTTTGTCCTTTTTGTCTTTTTTATTATTATCTGCTACTACACCAGACTCATCACTAATAGCTGCATTCATTTGTTTTGCTATATGAAAGGCTGCCTCATAGGTTGGCATAGTCACAATATTAGTAGAACCAATAGCCACTGTAGAGCCATCTACACGAGCACCACCAATAGTATTATCGTGATATAGTCTAGCTAGTTTACCAGCTACTAAATAAGCTCGCATAGGCGCCGTATAATTACCTTTGGGAGTACCTTCATACACAGGTTTTCCATTGATCATTACGGATTGTTGTTCTACGTTTACATGATTTCCAGAGTATGCATATAAGCGTTGTAAATTGTCCAATACTCGTTGCGATGTTTTGGGATGGTCATTAGGATTTAAAATTTTACCAAATCCCTCACGATAGGTATCACCGTATTTATTTTTAATCACTTCCATGGCAAGAGCTGCACCACCTACATTATATGAAGAATCTGCTAAGATGCTAAAACCTAGATCATCAGCATTTTTCTCTTGAGACATCGTAAATACTTGGCTATCTAAATATTTTCCAGTAAGTCCCGCCGCAATTTGACCTAAATCTCCTGAATTAAAGGTAGCCGCTCCAATAACGGTAGATAAAATACTACTTTTCTTGGCTCCATTTACTAAATCTTTATGCTCACCGTGGCTTAACTCGTGACCAATTACTGCCGCTAAAGCATCATCATCTAGTAAATCCATAGTGCCTTTGTTAATAGACATAACTCGACCAAAGGTCATAAATGCATTGAAATCTTCATCTGGATTCACATACACCACATAGCTACGTTTTACATGAGGGGATTTAGAAAGCTCATCCACAATACGCTTCGCCCGCATTTGATAGGCGTAATTATCATAAACGCCTGTACGGTCTTTTGTTTTTTCCAACATTTCTTGTTGACCTTTTTCTGTATTGTCTAGATCACTCAAATGTTGATGCACAGAAATGCCTCCTAATACACTTTTACCAAGAGCCTCCCACAATCCATGAGCTTCTACTGTAAGTATTCCTGTAGATGTAATACCCATAGTCAACACTGCTGCACACAGCATATGTTTCCAAGTCTCTTTCATTAGTTCTCCCTCCTTCTTCTATATACCAGGGTCATCTTCACGATACGCCAGATCTCTAAATCGTGTATATGCCCCTTCAAACCATAATTTTACAATCCCTAACTCACCATTACGATGCTTACGGATGATAACTTGTGTTTCTACACCATCACTAGTATCTTCTGTATCTTGATAGTTTTCACGATTCAAAAAAGCTACTATATCAGCGTCTTGTTCCAAGGACCCAGATTCACGCAAATCACTTAGCATCGGAGTTTTATCTGCCCGGCTTTCAACGCCACGACTTAACTGTGACAAGGCAATCAATGGCACATTAAATTCTCGCGCCATAATTTTTAATTGTCGAGAAATGGCAGATACTTCTTGTTGGCGATTATCTGCCATTTTTTTACCGCCATTTTCCATAAGCTGAATATAGTCCACTACCACAAGGCCTAGTTCACCATGTTCTTGAATTAAACGGCGCAACTTTTTCTTCATTAACTGTGGCGTCAAACCTGAAGTATCATCAATATATAAGGGAGCTTCTGCTAAATCATTCAAAGCACTAATCGCTTTTCCCCAGTCTTCCTGACTCAATTGACCATTCCGGATTCGTCCAGAGTTAATGCCTGCCACTGCTGCTAGCACACGAGCTACAAGCTGTGTCTTAGACATTTCTAGAGAGAAAAAAGCTACATTTTTCTTCGATTTCATAGCTACATTTTGAGCAATATTCAATGTGAATGCCGTTTTCCCCATAGAAGGACGGGCTGCGACTAATATTAAATCCGATTTTTGCAAGCCACTAGTTAGGTTATCTAAGTCTTTAAATCCCGTAGATACGCCAGTCAGTATCCCCTTATGCCGTTGTAACTCATTGATGCGATCAATCGTTTCATACACCACATCTCGCATAGAACTAAACGATGACTCCCCTTTGGTTGTACCGCTTACATCTAATACCATTTGTTCTGCTCGATTGACGATATCTTCCGTCTCTTCTTCTTCACGATAAGCCATAGATTCCACTGCATTCGCTACATGAATAAGTTTACGCAAATGGGCTTTATCTCTCACAATTTTTGCATGATCTTCTACATTGTATACATCTACAATATCTGTTGTAAGATTTGTAAGGTATAAAATACCTCCTACAGCCTCTAATTTTTGGGATTTTTTTAATTCTTCAGATAATAAAACATAGTCTGCTCGCTGATTTTTTCCTACAATACTAGCAATCGCTTCATAAATTACTCGATGATTATCACTGTAAAAATCTTCTGCTTTTACAATAGAGCTAACTGCATCAAAGGCATCTTTATTGAGCAAAATAGCTCCTAGTACGGCTCGTTCTGCTTCTATACTATGCGGTGGTATCCGTCCTGACATACATACCCTCCCTATATACAATTACATATTTTATGCAAAAAAGAGGGGCCTAGCCCCTCTTTCTATTAACCTGCAACTACTTCTACAGTAATCTTAGCTGTAATTTCTGGATGCACTCGAATTAACACTTCATGAGTACCCAATGTTTTGATTGGCTCTTTTAAGTCAATTTTCTTTTTATCTACATCAACTTTTACTTGCGCTTGCAATGCATCAGAAATATCTTTACCTGTTACAGAACCGAATACACGGCCACCATCTCCCATTTTTACAGGGATTGTAATAGATACTTTCGACAATTGGCTAGCCAATACAGTAGCTTCATCAGAGTCCACTTGTTTTTTATGAGCTTGAGCCCCCAATTTTTGTTTCGCGTTGTTCAAATTCTGAGGAGTTCCTTCAAGGCCAACACCTTTTTTAATAAGCACATTACGACCATAAGCTTCAGAAACTTCTATGATTTCGCCACGTTTACCAACTTTTTTAACATCTTCTAATAAAATTACTTTCATGTTAAGTCCTCCTTCGTTTCTCTTTGTAATTCTGTCATATGGGATACGGCTACTTCAGTCACCCATTGGCGCGCCTCTTTCATAGACATATTGTAAATCTGAGCGCCCGCCACGGTACGATGACCTCCGCCACCGACAGATTCCATAATTAACTGTACATTTAACTTGCCTTGTGACCTAGCACTGACTCCAATGCCACCATCTGGCAATACATAAAATACAAAACTAGCTTCAATACCCTCTAGCGTGATTAATTTATCACCTGTTTGAGCTGCTATCACTGTTGCATTCTTCGCATCTTGCGGTGCCTCTGTAAAAGCCATATTTTCTATTTCTTCTGCAGACGCTAGCATAGCAGAACGTATACGCATACCTTCAAAGCTATCCATAAATAAATGTCGTACTAAAGATACATCTGCACCTGATCGGCGCAAGAAAGAGGCTGCTTCAAAGGTGCGCGCCCCTGTTTGGACCACAAAGTTTTTTGTATCTACTACAATACCCGCATATAAACCACTAGCTTCAATATGCTTAATCTCTACATGTTCTGGGAAATATTGAATTAACTCTGTTACCAGTTCACTAGTAGATGATGTAGATGGTTCCAAATAGGTCAATAATGGAGACTCAATAAAGTCTGAACCCCTTCTATGATGGTCGATGACAACACGACGATTTGCCTTTTTCAAAGCTGATGGAGCTGCCACCATCTCAGAACGATGCACATCTGTCACAATCACAACTGTATTATCTGTTACAAACTGAGCTGCTTCTTCTTCATCAATAATTAAACCTTGAAAATCTGGATGTTCTACCAGTACTTCTACTAATTTACGAACTGCTGTAGGATGTGAACTCAAGGCAATATGCACTGGTTTATTAAGGGCTCTTGCCATCGCTGCTACGCCTACAGAAGCACCAATACTATCATAATCTTCCCGATCATGGCCCATCACAAGCACACGATCAGAATCTAGCATAATCTCATGTAATGCATGGGATACCACCCTAGCACGAACACGTGTATTCTTTTCATTCCCTGATGACTTCCCACCAAAGAATTTTACTTCCTCACCATGATATACACAAACTTGGTCACCGCCACGCCCTAAAGCGATTTCTAAGGCTGATTTTGCCTTTTCCCCTTGTACTTTCACAGTATCTTCTGTTAAAGCAATGCCCATACTGATAGTTGGAGGAATATGTTTCGATGTCGTTAAGGCCCGAATTTTATCTAATATGCTAAACTTCGACTCCATCATCTGCAACATAGCTGCTTTACTAATACTGAAGGTATACGTATCTTCTGTAGCATTTCGTATAAATCCGTCATGTCTGTCAATTTCCGTTACAATCAAGCGATTCATATCAGACCATAATTGCGTATATTCAATATCGCTCAAGCCAGAACGCAAATCTTCAATATTATCCATAGCAATGAAACCAAGAGCTGGCAGCATAGAAATAGCCTTATGTTTTTCTGCTTCAATATCTGTAATATCATCAAAGTAAAATGCCATATAAGACTCTAATTCATCACTCTTTACATCAGAATAGTTAGACTTTGGTGCTACCAAGGTTTTGTAAAGTACGCGATAATACTTACCATCAATTTCCTCGTGAAAGAACCCAGACTTGCCCCAATATTTATCAATCCGCAAGGTAGGAATAAATCCACTTAATTTCATTGTTTTATCAGAATCACTGGGCAACCAATCTCTAAATACGCTATTACTCCAGCAGATAACATTATGTTCATCGATGATGACAATACCTACTGGCAAGTTTTGTAGCGCAAAGGTCGAGGCCTGCGTAATTCCTTTCGCCATACAGTCAAATTGAGCTTTTCTAAAATGTCGTCCTCTTCGAATGGTACGTCCCACGTACAAATACGCAGCGATTACCACTATACAAGCCAACATGGCTAGTTGCCAATTCAAATAGAAAATAATACCTAATAAGATAAGAATGAGAACGGCAGCAGTAATTTCAATAGAACTGTATTCAGTTTGTATATCCATACTACCTCCTCTAATTTCACTCACTTCGTCTGCCCCATCGTTCCTCTAGGTGCAAGAACACATCTAGAGCTCCTAATATAGCGGCGGACTGTGACATCATAATAAATAAACCTAGTACAATCCACGGTACAAACTTCGGTGGATGATAACTTTTACTAATACGCCAAGCACAAGATATACCTCGTATAAATAGCATTATACCACCTAAGTACATCAAATTATAGCCTACATATTCAAGGAGCGGAATATATTGTTTCACAAAATAAGAAATAACACCCACTAAAAAGATATGTAATGCCCAATCTGGTACACGCCAACCTTTAATAGTAGGCATTTCAGGAATATGGTAAGTACCGATACGACTGAGCACAATATACGTAAGACGATTGATAATATAAGAAATAGCCACACCAGAGCAAAATAAACCTGCAATCAATACTTTTTTCATGATTTCAATTTGATCTTGTAAGGCGATCATCGCCGTTGTCACTTGTTCCTCTGAAAGCCCCTGCTGCACATACATATCTTGCATGGATACTGTAATTTGTTCTTCCAAAGATGACCACATCTCTGTAGGACTTACCTGCATCACCAAAGCGGATGCCCAAAACTGAACTACTACTGCTAGCATTAATACCACAGCAGGAATCATCAACAATTTAGAAATCGACCAGTGCTTGCTTAATCCATAACCGATTAAAATACCAATCACACCAAAGACTCCCCCTTCTACTATGGCCGTCAAAGGTCCTAATAAAAAGGCAATGGCTATAATCGCTGATACAACAGATAATAGGCTCCAGCGAAAACCATGACGTACACCTACAATGGCAATCGTCATAGGCACAAAAATAGATCCAAAAAATCCAAGCATAGGTACACTGAGACCTATCATGGCAAAGACAATCATCAATGCCGTTAAGATACCAGACTCTACGACGGACTTTGTACTTGTTTGATTCATATACTAACTCCACACTATATTTTCCCCAAAGGTTCAACATAGTTCTATGCTAATAGAATAAATAGACATATGACTTTCGTCATATGCCTATTATATCATATTCTCTATACGTCTTGAATGATTGGTAGAATCATTGGGCGACGACGTGTTTTTTCATAGAAGAATTTTCCTAATGTGTCACGCACCACAGTTTTGATCGTTGTCCAATCTTTGATATGATCCATTTCACATTTCTCTACTGCTGCATCTACACGACGTTGTGCTTCACTTAATAATTCTTCCGCATCACGAACATACACAAAGCCACGAGATAACATATCTGGTCCCGCTACAATCGTACCAGAAGCACGGTCCATTGCCATAACAACCACAACCATACCTTCTTGCGCTAATTGCTGACGATCACGGATAACGATGTTACCTACATCGCCTACACCTAATCCATCCACAAAGACTTTACCAGCTGGCACACGACCTGCTAAACGACCTGTACGAGTAGTAAACTCAAAAATTTGTCCATTATCACCTACCAAGACATTGCTAGGTTTTACAATCCCCATGGACACAGCCAGTTCACCATGTTTTTTCAACATGCGGTATTCACCATGAACTGGGATAAAGAATTTAGGTCTCACCAAATTCAACATAGTTTTTAAATCTTCTTGGCTACCATGACCAGATACGTGAATACCACGATCCTTGCCGTATACTACATGAGCACCTTGGCGCAATAAGTTATCGATGGTACGTCCTACGGCCGCTTCATTACCTGGAATTGGTGTAGCGGAGATGATAACAGTATCATTTGGTGTAATCTCTACGGTACGGTGATTGTTTGTAGACATACGAGATAGACCTGCCATTGGTTCCCCTTGAGACCCCGTTGTTAAGATCATAATTTCATCAGCACGATAGCGATTCATTTCATCATCACCGATGATAGTTCCTTCTGGCACTGTTAAATAACCACGCTCTTGAGCGATTTCTGTAACATTTACCATGGAACGACCTAATACCACTACTTTACGTTTTGTGGCTACCGCTGCATCAATAGCTTGTTGCAATCGGGACACATTAGATGCAAAAGTAGCTAAAATAACACGACCCGTAGCTTCTGCGATAGCACGCATAATCGCTGGTCCTACAGAACTTTCAGATGGAGTGAACCCTGGCTTTTCCACATTAGTGGAGTCAGACATAAGCGCCAATACGCCTTTGTTACCAAGTTCTGCAAACTTGTGAACGTCCATCAATTTCCCATCTACAGGAGTTTGATCCACTTTGAAGTCCCCCGTATGTACCACAGTACCTACTGGAGTTTCTAAAAAGATGGCACATGCATCTGGAATAGAGTGATTTGTTTGGATAAAGCCCACTTTGAAGCAGCCAATTTTAAATTCATCACCAGCTTTTACAACTTGTAATTTTTTAGCTTTTACATGATGTTCTTTTAACTTACCTTCAATCAAGCCACATACTAAGTTCGTAGCATACACAGGTACGTTCACTTCTTTTAATAAATACGCCAAGGATCCAATGTGGTCTTCATGACCATGAGTAATCACCACAGCACGTACTTTATCTTTATGCTCGATTAAATAACTCATATCAGGGATTACAATATCTACCCCTAACATGTCATTTTCTGGGAATGCTAATCCCGCATCTAACACGACAATATCATCGCCATATTGGAAAATGGTCATGTTTTTACCGATCTCACCTAGGCCACCTAATGGAATGATTTGCAATTTATCTTTTCGCGCATGGGAACGATTTATTTGTTCATGTTTTTCCACAGTTGTATTGGCACGTTGTGGTTTACGCGGACCACGATTAGATTGACGGCGCTCGCCATTATCGCCTTGTGGACGCGGACGACTGGTACGTTCCCCCTCAGCTTTCACAGTGGTACGACGATTTTGACCCGTCGTGCGGCGTGTACGTGTTGTAGAACGTGGTCGTTGTTGCGTAGCTTCACCTACCGGTGCAGCTATATTTGTTCTTTCTTCTTGTATATTCAAAATTTCCTCCTACAGGACTATAGTCGTACTGTCTATACATACTACCATAGTCCAAGACTATATAATCCCACCCTCAGATGGTTAAGCATGTATCGGCATGTAAGCACAAATAAGTATCTATTTCTGTTCGTATTCATACAGCAAAACACTGTGAGAAACCTTTCTCACTATCTATGTCACATTCTTCTACACAGCAAAGCATATACCCTCTATACATACTTCTACTGTGAAACATTTGGGAACCCATAAGGTTCATAAGCCGATCAAAATAATTACCTTTATTATACTATAGAAAATCCACCCTAAGCAACTAAGGCGCCTCTCCCTAATCCATAAAATTTGCAATTGAATATTGCACTATATGCAATTGCGTTTTATAATGTAAACGAAGTAAGGTTTTTGAAAGTTTACAATAGGAGGTCACAAAATGAAAAATGTAAGTATTCACACAATTGCAGAGATCGCTATCTTAACGGCGATGATGACAATTCTAGGAGGCATCAAAATTCCCAACTTAATTCCCGGTGTAGAGTTCCAACTATCTGCTCCTTTAGCGGTAGCAATTTGCGCTGCCTTCGGATTCCGCAAGTACATCATCTGCGGCTGTCTTTCTAGTTTGATTGGTCTTGTATTAGGCACACAAAACTTATTAAACGTTGCCATTGCCATGCAATTCCGCCTCATCGTAGGACTCATTTTATGGATTGGCAAAAATCGCATGTGGTCTATTCTTATCTCTGGTCCTATTGCGTCTGCTATCGCCCGTATCACTATTGGTTTATCCTTTGGCAAAATGGTCATTCCTATGCTTATGATGGCAGTACCTGGCATGATTTTCACAGTCATTGTAAGCCCTATCTTCTATAGTATCTTGCGACGTCTACCACGCTTGGCTACTACATTGAAAGTACATCAAGGTTAGTCTCTCATGGTCTATAGCATTCGTATGCGCGCTGCTAAGGGAGGCCCTCATGAACAAGGCGGTTCTCATATTTCAGGAGCTGAACGTCTCGTCTCTTTAGAATCCTTATCACGCATTTCAGAAGAATTTTTACAACGAGCATTACAACACAGCAAAGGTCGTCCAGATTTTATCAATTTACAAATTGATGAGATTCCTGATGACTCCATCGTGAAAGTCCCTGCTCTCATGGTGGCTACTACAGAATCAGAAACAATCGAGGACTCTCATCGGGTAGCTACCCAACTATTACAACAAGCACAGATCCATGAACAGGCGATTCAAAAGGCTTTTATCAAACTCAGCCAAAACACAAAAACTATAAGTGGTGCTTGGCTCGTCAATGCTACTACTGGTGAGGTATACCCCCAAACAGTACGCGTGTCTCGTATGGATGCCGAATCAGATGCAGACATACACTACCATTTGCAATATTATGGTTGTTCTTCCATCCATTCTAGGGAGGCTCTCATCCTAGCAAGCAAGGTCCTCGCATCGCCTTACGTACTAGGTGAACTATGTTGGTCCGATGATCCAGAGTATACGACAGGCTATGTGTCCTATGGCACTACCTACCATCGGTTAAGCCCTATGAAAGTCTATGGTAGTCCTATCGGTGGTCGTGCCTTCTTTATCACTGACGATGCACCGATAGAAGAAGTAATACAGTATTTTACATCCACTCCTACGTGGGTCACAACGAAAGGGATTCACCATGTTTAATCGATACTCCGAAGCCTTAGTCAAGCGCCAAGAGGAATCACAATTTCGTTCTCCTCGCACCTATACTCCTATCGATGCTACTCATGTTATGTATGAAGGTTCCACCTATCTGATGATGGCATCAAATAATTACCTAGGCTTAACCCATCATCCCCACGTGAAAGATCGCGCCTTACAGGCCATCCAACACTATGGCACCGGTTCTGGTGGCGCTCGCCTTACCTCTGGTTCTTTCCCTTTATTTCAAGAACTAGAGCACCGTCTTGCACAGTGGAAAGACTGTGAAAAGACACTCACTTTCACAACTGGGTTTATGGCAAATCTAGGAACAATCTCTGCCCTAGTTCATAAAGGAGATATTATTTTTAGTGATGAATTGAATCACGCTAGCCTCATCGACGGATGTCGTCTCAGTGGCGCTAAAGTACAAGTCTACCCTCACAAGGATCTGGCAGGTCTAGAATCCTCATTAAGCCAATCTAAGCACTATGGTATGCGTTTTATCATCACTGATGGAGTGTTCAGCATGGATGGGGATATAGCACCCTTACCTGAACTATTGGAACTTGCAGAACGGTACGATGCCCTACTGATTGTGGATGATGCTCATGCTACTGGCGTCATCGGTGAGGGCCGTGGCACAGCGCATCACTTTCACTGTGAAAACCCACGTATCATCACCACTGGCACTATGAGTAAAGCCTTAGGGTCCATCGGAGGATACGTCTGCGGTAGCCAAACCATCATCGACTATATCATTAACCACAGTCGTCCCTTCATCTTTGCCACCGCTTTGTCCCCTGCTGACATTGGAGCCAGCATCGGTGCCCTAGAAGTATTAGCAGAGGATCCAAGTGTGTATCAAAACCTGCGAAGCAATACAAAATATATGCACAAAGCCTTGCAAGCGCTAGGAATCCCTAGCAGTGATGACACACCAATTTTCCCTATTATCATCGGTTCCAACGAAGACACATTAGAAGCTAGCCTCCTATGTGAACGAGAAGGGATTATCCTCAGTGGTATACGTCCACCTACTGTACCTATCAATACAGGGCGATTACGCTTAACCGTCACCTCCGCACACACACAACAAGAATTAGATAAAGTCATCCAAGTATTGCAGCACTTGCCAACACGTAAAGTAATATAATGACCAACCCTGTATGGAGCACTTGTCGAAAGCAACGATGACTCATATAAAAACTATACTCTTTACAAAATATACCACAACATACAAAAGAGGAAAGCGAAGCACACAGCATCCACTTTCCTCTTTTTATATTTTTAATAAACCAAAGGGGCCCGTAGCCCCTTTTCGTTAATATAGTATAAATATGAACAAGTCTAACATAAACGCACTTAATGATACCAATTTGGTGAGTCCTCACCAACTAATTTTACCATTAAATTATATCACTGTAATCAAAGAACCTACACCAAGAAAACCCAGTTTTTTTCATAATTCCATTTCCGCCAAGAAAAGCCGTAGTGCTTACTAAAAACATTAGCGTAGGTCTGTTTTTAGAAGCGCTGCGGCTTTTCGTCTTTTTAGAAGCGCTGCGGCTTTTCACTTTTTTGTATTACCTATTAAGCTTTCAGCTTTTCCTCAAGAAATTCCCGAAACTGCTGCTTATACAGCCCCGCTCCTCCATTGGCTGGATGGCGCAAGGTTGCTTGTACATCTATACCATAGTCACTGAGTGTAAGACTCGCTTTTTGACCCACTCCAAGGATCTGTGCCCTAGGGAACAAATCTAAGAGCTGTTTCGTATAGGTCCACCCTAAGTCTAATTCTTGCTTTGTAGGAGTCCGGTTCGTCAAGCCATCTATTCCTTTAAAGGGATGAAATGGAAAAATGTTCCACAACACCACTTCATAAGGGTCTATATTAGCTTCTAACATGGCATTCCACACCACAGAATCAGTAGGCTCATTAAAGCCCTTTTCTTTTTGTGTCGGTTTTATAATATACTCGCTCTTTGGATTACTAGTTCGTTTCGGCTCCAATCCAGTAAGCACCATAGATGGGGTTACCGTAGGGTGATGCCCTAAGAGCATTCTTTCACAGGTCATGGCAATCCCTGTAAATCGCCCTCCTTGATAGCCCACCGCTTCTGCAATGATAAGAATTTTGGCGCGATCTAATCGCTGCTCCAAATAGGCTTGTAACTGTTTTCTCCGAATGGAGCTCGCTCTCTGATTAGTATCATAGCGTTCATCAAAATCATTCCAAGGATTATACACATGAGGACTAGAAAATCCTTTTAATTGTCGCATCAATCGTTCTACTGACATAGATACCTCACTATTTGGAATGCAATAGTACTACCTTAGAACTACTTTCATCACGTTCTAAATATTGACCTACTGAAGATTCCTCTAATTCTTTACCATAATTTTTATTGGTAATTATGAGCATCCGTTCCCCAGATTGCAAGCGTTTAAATAACTCTTGTTCCTCAATTTGAGGCATCACATTCTTACCGTTCCACTTCGCACTGCGCTGTACATTATACTTCGCCAATCGTTCTGGACTAGGCTCTACTCGCACGGGTGTCACATCTAAATAATACGGCACTGACGCCGCATATTCCCCATAATAATACACAGGTCCATGAAAGCTGCGTATCTGTTCATGATAGGTCACAGAAGAACGCAAGCCCAAGAATGGTACCAACCCTTCCATAAGCACAATACCTAGTACTACCAAGGTACCCATCCCCACTGTGAAAGGCATCATCAATCGTTTCCGATACCAATAACACCCACCTAGAAATAAGGTAAGGACTACGACAACAGCTCGAAGAATCCACCAAAAGCCCCAAGGTGCAAAGAATGTTCCAACCCCAAGAGCCCACCATAACACTAAAGTCGGTCCTAATAGCCACCACCAAGCACGGTGACTGGCATCTTTCAAAGAAATCACCCCATAAGCCCCTAATAGACTAAAAGGAATCACCGAAATAAAAGCATAGGTTGGATATTTCGTGGCCATCATTGTATAGAACAAAATTGTTCCCCATCCCATAATCATGGTATATAGATAGGCATCAGTTCTTGTTTTCCAACCCCGATACATACCGTATAAAATGGCTCCCGTCCAAGGGAGAGAGCCTCCTAGGAAAATAGGTAGATAATACCACCAATGGTTTACCTCAGGATGTTCAGATTGGGTCGCTCTCGTTACATTATGAAGTCCTAAAAACCCATTGATAAATTCCATACCGTGAGTATGGTACATATATCCATACCAAGGCAAGACTATAGCTAAGAGTATGAGGATACCTTGCCATGGAAATAAAGCTTTCACCATAGACCAAGATCGTTTAACCCCTGCATAAATCAGGAACAACAATCCCGGTAATACCAGCCCTACAGGGCCTTTTGTCAACACTGCAATACCCGCAAAGCCATAGGCTACTGCCATATGCCATGGATTCTTAACTAGTAGCCCACGATAGGCGTAATAAAAGGTACCTACCGTGGCAAATAACAACACCATATCTGTGATGATACCATGGGCAATGATCCATACGATGAGAGATGTGCCTAATATGAATGCTGATAACAAAGCGCCTAATCGTTGCCCTGTTAGGGTGCGCACCCCTTGGTAAACCATAGCCACTGATAAAGCCCCAAAAAGACCTGATGGAAAACGAGCTGCAAAATCTGTCATGCCGAATACAGAATAGGACAAACTCAATAGCCAATAAATCATAATTGGTTTATCAAACCAATAGTGCCCATAAATTTGTGGGGACAACCAATCTCCGGAAAGGACCATCTCTTTTGCGGTTAAAGCGTAATTCGACTCTACTGGATCCGACACTGGTAATAGATGGTTCCCTAGTACATAAACTCCTAAGAAAAAGAGAAATACTACATAGGTTACACGATGTAATTTCATAAGCATCTCCCTATTGTTTACGACGTTTCCAATATTTCAAACCATATACTACAGCTACTATTACAAAGACTACAATCATAGCAATTAATAGTTCATGATTATACTCAATCAAGTCTTTCCAATGTTCCCCTAGCTTCATGCCTAGCCAAACTAATAAGATTGTCCAAGGAATGGTACCAACAGTAGTCCAAATCACAAAGGGGGTCATCGGATATTTAGCCACTCCTGCAGGGAAGGAAATAAATGTACGCACCCCTGGTAATAAACGGCCAATAAACACAGCGGCACCACCATAGCGATTGAACAATTTTTCTGCAGCACCAAATTTATCTTCACTAAATAAGATATATTTCCCATATTTCATCAATACAGGTCTGCCACCATATTCCCCTAGCCAATAGGATAATACAGAACCCACAATACCCGCTACAACACCTACAATAATAGCCGTATTCAGATCAAATACTCCTTGAAATACTAAATACCCTGCGAACCCTAAAATAATTTCACTAGGAATCGGAATGTTCGCATTTTCTAGCACCATGCAAATAAACATGGCTGCATACCCATAGGTCTCCATGATGGTCAATACATAATCCACTGTTGTCTCCTCATCGGAAGATAATTATTAATCTTCATCTTCTTCATCTAATAAATAATCTTTTGCCATCCACTTTTTCGTAGCTGTAAATGTGATAGTCACCCATTTTTCTGCAGGGTCACCACCAATGGCAAGGTCAATTTCATTGCGAATTTCATCTAATTCCACAATGGTTTGTTTTGGAAAATTCTTAGGAATTAAAATATCAATTTCAATCATTTTTACATTCCCATAGGCTTGTACACTAGTGACATAATCTTTAAATTTATACTTTTCCATGAAAGAATCCATAATAAATTGGATTCGATTATGTAATTTCAAAGGCGCTACACCCATAATTTGTTTCACCGATGGAATGATAATTTTTAAAGCAGATGGCATCATTTGTAACGATAAAATAATGAGCACAATAGGATCCACGTAGACCGCCCATTCTGCATAGCCAAAATGTTCTAGCCCAAAAGCCACTAAAAAGCTAACTAAAATCCCAGCTTCCAACATAGCATCGATGGACCAGCTAATATTATCGAATTTTACCAAATTAGATTGTAATTTTTTATTGATTTGGTGCACATAGAAATAATAGCACGTATCAGCAATGGTAAAAATCGTAGCATAGATGATAGCAGGTCCCACATGAACAGCACGACCGCCACCTAATAAATCCGTCAGTCCCGACAAAAAGGCATAGCTTACGATCAGCAAGGTAAAACTACCTTCTGCAATCAACACCAACGGTTCAAACTGCCAATAGCCAAACTGAAAGCGTTTGCTTGTTTCATTTGATACTAATCGGGATGTGATGATCATCATCACCTTAATAATCACGGCAATAAAGGACACGACCCCATCTAACAAGATGGCACTAGATCCGCTAAAGACCCCCATCATAGTGCCCCCTATAGCCACAAATGACATGAGTATGGCCGATTGAATTAACAACCGTTGCTCTACTGCATGTTTATCTTGTATTAACATATACACTCCTATTTAATCTAGTGAGCTTTTCGCTCAAGTTTCCTATACCTATGTAAGAATATTTGTATCTGTAACTACTTTATAGCCTATAGGCATTCTGTACGGTCTACACGCTATGAAATAGTTTTATGCATTCATATACAAGTATATATAAAAACGGTGTATCATACAAGTACGATACACCATTTCTATTCATTGTGAGTACAAATTTATATATAGAATCCTCTATACTATCGCGATTCATAGGACTCTTGTAAAACGTAGGCAAAGGCTTTTTTAGTGCCATCCTCTTGCTCTTGCAAGTACACCCCTTGAATTTCTGGGGCAAAGCCAGGCAATCGATTAATCCCTTCTTCTAAGGCTAAGAAATAATCTCGTGCCGTCTCTGACCAGCGCTCACCTGGCTGTACACAGAGCACTCCTGGTGGATATGGCAAGGCTCCTTCTAACGCCATACGCCCCACTGCCTCAGACACAGGCACTAACTCGCCATGGCCTCGAACAAAATCAAAGTTCGCTTCTTGCGGTGATTTTACATAATCAGGAAAACACTCTTGTAAAAATAATTTCCGTTGTAAATCACTCACATTACGATCTTTATAAAAATCATGCATTTCTTGGCAAAGTTGACGAATTGTATATCCATCATAGGCCTTCCAGTGTTGATGATACACATAGGGCAATACTTCTTCCAACGGAGCATCTCTATCGATGAGCCTTTCAAACTCCACTAAATGAGATACTAATTGATCCATCTTTTTCTTTGTTTCCGCTGGCGTCATTAAGAATAATATGGTATTTAAATCGCATTTCTCTGGGATGATATGGCGATCGCGCAAGTAATGTGCCAAAATCGTAGCCGGTATACCAAAAGATTCATAGTCTCCTGTTTCTACATCAATACCAGGTGTAATCAATTGAAACTTGCAAGGGTCAATGAAGTATTGGTTCTCTCCATAGCCTTGGAAGGAGTGCCATTTTCCATTCGGTTCAAACCGGAAGTAGGATAGGTCCTCTGCCATGCGTTCCGTATCGCCATCTTCCCAACATTGACCATGCACCATAGGTGGCACTAGTGGTCGTATATACTGACACCGGGTTAGCACTGATTTACGAGCTTCGATAGCCACTTTTACACACTCTTTCCACAGATATTGACCACCTAATCCTTCATGCATTTTAGCATTCACATCTAAGGATGCAAACAAGGGATAAAAAGGAGATGTAGAGGCATGCATCATAAAGGCATTGTTCATCCGTTTATGGTTTACATACCGCGCTTGTCCTTTGATGTGTCTGTCTTTTTTATGCACCTGAGAGGCTTGAGAAAAGCCCGCTTGTTGCTTATGTACTGATTGCGTCACGAGAATACCCGGATCATTTGGTCCTAATTCTAATAATAAAGGACTGCAATCTTTCATCATAGGAATAAATTGTTCGTATCCTACCCAAGCAGAATCAAACAAAATATAATCACAAAGATGTCCAATCCGATCTACCACTTGTCGTGCATTATACATAGTTCCATCATAGGTACCTAGCTGAATCACTGCCAACCGAATAGGCCGTTCTTCCTTTGCTTTCTCTCGGTCTCTTTGCGCCACTAACTGACGGATATAGCTTTCTTCAAAGCAATGATCTAGAATCCCGCCGATGGACCCAAATGGATTTCGTGCCGTTTCCAAGTACACTGGTGTCGCCCCCGCTTGCACTAAAGCACCATGAGAAATAGACTTATGGTTATTTCTATCATAGAGCACCACATCTCCTGGTGCTAACAAGGCATTGAGAACCATTTTATTGGCGGAAGAGGTACCATTCAATACAAAATAGGTTTTATCCGCATTGAATACATCCGCTGCATGCTGTTGTGCATCACAAGCAGGTCCTTCATGAATAAGTAAATCTCCTAACTTCACATCTGCATTACATAAATCACTGATAAATACATTCTGCCCATAAAAATTGTAAAAAGCACGCCCTGCGGGATGCCTTTTAAAGAAGTCACCCCCTTGATGTCCGGGACAATCAAATTGAAGATTACCATTCGTAGAATACATAAATAAAGCCCTAAAAAACGGTGGCAACACAGCATATTCATAGCGTATGGCTGCGGTCTCAACATCCTCTGCTAGTATGGATTCATCAAGTCTATGTGCTGTATATATTTTCATGTTCGGCAAATCATCACCAGCTTTAATAAGAGCATCTCCATCTTTTGTGATTACAAAGAGAGGAATGGAAAAGGCTTGCACCTGTGGATGGTGAACCACATCTTTAACATACATATCACTGACCACGATGGCAGACACCTCCGTAAAGTCTGCCGTCTCCACATCCACCATAGGATATGTTATGTATTCTTTCAACAGTTCTGTCACATCCTGAGAGAGTGCTACGGACAATCGTTTCATAGTGCGATCTCCTTACTTTCAAATACACATCAATCTGCCATAAATAAAATAGAGACCCAAAACGGGTCTCTACATGGTTCATTGCGATTACGCAAATACATTCACTAAGTCAATCGTTTGATCACGACCAGGACCTACAGAAACGATACCTACTTGTACGCCAGTTACTTCTGCAATGCGTTCGACATAACGACGTGCTGCTTCTGGTAATTCTTCATACTTGCGGATACCGGAAATATCTGTTTTCCAACCTGGGAATGTTTCGTATACTGGTTCACATTCTGCTAATACATCTAAGCTAGCAGGGAATCCTTGTACAGGTTCACCGTTGCGAGTATAACCTACGCAGATTTTAACTTCATCTAAACCATCTAGGATATCAAGGCGAGTGATTGCCAAATAATCCAAGCTATTCAATGCTGCACCATAAGTCACAACGGATAAATCTAACCAACCACAACGACGGGAACGACCTGTAACAGTACCGAACTCATGGCCTGTTTGACGAAGGTATTCACCAGTTTCATCTAATAGTTCTGATGGGAATGGACCTTCACCCACACGAGTGGAGTATGCTTTTACTACGCCAAAGATATTTTTTAAGTAGTTAGGACCTACACCAGCGCCCACAGACGCACCACCTGCCACTGGATGAGAGCTAGTTACAAATGGATATGTACCATGATCAAGATCAAGCATCGTTGCTTGGGCCCCTTCAAACAATACTTTTTTACCACCTTTGATAGCATCGATGACTGCAAAGTTTGTATCTTTTACAAATGGACGTAATTGTTCTGCATAGCCTAAGTAATCTTTTAAAATTTCTTCAAAGTTAACTGGCTCAAAACCATATACGGCTGTTAACATTTTATTTTTCAATTCTACGTTGAATTTTAATTTTTTCTCAAATACAACTGGATCCATTAAATCGCAAATACGGATACCAATACGATTGACTTTATCTGCATAGCATGGACCGATACCATTTTTTGTAGTACCGATTTTAGCATCGCCTTTCACAGATTCTTCCGCTTCATCTAAACGATTATGGTACGGTAAAATCACGTGAGCACGGTCAGAAATATATAAGGATTTTGCACTTTTACCTTCTTTTTCAAGGTTTGCAATTTCTTCCAACAATACCTTAGGGTCCACAACGACACCAGTACCAATGATATTCATTTTATCATCGTAAAGAATACCGCTAGGCAATAAACGCAATGCGAAAGATTTACCATCTACGACTACTGTATGACCTGCATTATTACCACCTTGGCTACGTACTACCACATCAGCGCGTTCAGATAAATAATCAACGATTTTACCTTTACCTTCATCGCCCCATTGTGTGCCAATTACCATACTTGTTGCTACATTGGTTCCCATATGAATTGCCTCCATTACATCATAGAACTTTCTATCGTAATGACTACATTAAGTCATCGCACTGAAAGTTCTTCCATTATTAGTATTATCTTCGTAAATAGGCGCCTAACGTACACTATTTACACTTTATTATAGCATAGATTGAAAACATTGGGGTAGTTATTCCCTACAAATTCCCATATCTTTATGATGAGCCCAACCGCTTTATAAATTCTTCTGGAATGGACGATAAAAATCGACTTGGTTGTTGCCAATACCCATTTGCATTAACCTTTGCATAGGTAATGGTCAAGTGTTTCTTAGCACGGGTTAACGCCACATAGAAAATACGTTTTTCTTCTTCTAATTTACCATCTTTAACGGCAAAGTAGAACGGAAGTCCCCCATCATGTGCACTAGCAATAAAGACACTCTCAAATTCACTGCCTTTGGCTTGATGGACCGTAATGATGGGGATACGACTGTCTCCTTTTCGTCGGAACATGCCCTCTCCCGAGTGAAGAGCAGACATTTCTAATATCTCTTTCACACCATCACGGCCTACATAGTGTGGATGTTCCGTTTCTAACTCTTTCATGATGCGGTATAGTTCGCGAATACTAGTTAATCTACGTTCCCCAGTGGGATCTTCTTTTACTTTCTTCTGATAGTATTCCACTAGGCCCATATCATTCATAATATAGGCAAGAATTTCTGTAGGTTTACTCGTAGTCCACTTACTTCGTAAAGTATCCATAGAGGCAGCAATATTGGCAAATGTATCTCTATATTTATTTATAAATGCCATACGCTGTGCTTTCGTAGGAAGGATATTTTCTTTCATAGCATACACCAATAATTTACCCGTCGCTATAATATCATCCATGGCATTATGAGTGGACTGATGATCAATCGGGAAGTATCCACTTAAAAATTCTAGTTTATGGTTCGGCAAATTCGGATAGAACCGACGGTATATATCTAAGGTATCATAGATGGCTTGTACCCTTGGCATAGCTACACCATGTCGGCTACACTCTTGCTCTAATATGCTCATATCGTACTGCACATTATGACCGACAATCATGGACCCATCAGCAAACTGTCTGAATGCTTCCAGTACAGTTCGTGCATCACCACCAACCTTTTGTAAGTGCGCATCACTAAAGCCATGGACTAATTCTGAATCCCCTACAGGCACGCCGGGATTGATAAATCGTTCGAAGGTATCAATGGTATTGCCTTCTTCATCGATGCGGATAGCTGCCATCTGCACAATGCGATCTTCCATGATATTTACACCTGTCGTTTCCACATCAAATACAATGATATCTTTAGCCACTAGCCCTTTTTCTAATTGCTCATAAGGCTCTCGTGTAAAGATATTTGTGCTCATAAAATCGGTGATCCGCAACCCAGTTTTTCTCACTGCTGTGCTTTCTAATTCCTCTATGCGCTTATCACCAACTCCTTTGACAAAGGTTCGAATGATCCGTTTTGTACTCATCAAATCCCAAGGGTTCACTAAGCATTTAAAAAATGCCAATACATCCTTAATTTCTAACCGTCGGAAAAATTTTAATTCATCTGCCAAAATAAATTTTAGTTGCATCTTTTCTGGCAAGGGTCGATTACATCGTTTAAATTGTTCACTTAATCGTACGGCTTGTTTATTAGTGCGCACCAAAATTCCTACAGGGGGCATCTCTTCGCCAGTTCTCAGCTGTTGAATAGATTGAAATATATACCTAGCCTCATTCTGAGCATCTGCAGCAGCATATATCGAAATAGGCTCACCTTGCTGTGTGGCTATCGCTTTCGGTTCTTTTTGATACAACTCTCGCACCCGCTGAGGGAACATATCTTTCAACATGGAAAAAGCTCCCTTAAACAACATCTGATTAGACCGATAGTTTGTATCAAACACTAATTCTATGGGGTTATACTCTCTGCGATACCTATCGATTAATGTAATCGGATTAGAACCACGCCATTCATAAATAGTTTGAAAGTAATCCCCACAGAGCAAAATATGGTTCCCCTTCCACATGGTATTCATCACTTCATATTCTAATTCGCTAGTATCTTGCATTTCATCTACTGCAATATAGGAATAGCGCTGACGCCAACGATTAGCTACCTCAGGGCGCTGAAAGATTTGGTGCACCCTCGTAATCAAATCTGCAAAGTCTAGTCCATTCAATGAACGTAATCGCCATTCGTATTCCATCAATACTTGTAGCCCTTTTTCTTCTAAAAATTCGGCAGTATCTTCTGACATGATGCTATACCAAACGGACTGTTCCCGTTGCATACGCTTGATTGTCCGTGCGTAATCCTCTTGTATATTAGCAGAATAATATTGATACTTCGATCGATGCTCTTTCACTTCGCTGATAACCTCACGAATCGTTTTGGCATGTATTTTAAGTGCCATAAAACCATGCTCTTCACTATAGGCTTTCACAATATTTGGCAAACATTCACTCAATAATTCCTCTACATCTTCTTCGTCAAAGATGAGAAATTCTTTAAACAAATCTTCTTGTAATTTTGCTTCTTCTTGCAAAATGGTATAACAAAAGCTGTGAAATGTAGATACTTTCACAGCTTTTGCCTCTTGCCCTACAATCGCAATCATGCGTTCTTTCATTTCACGACACGCTTTATTCGTAAATGTTAAACACAAAATTTGATCCCCAGTGGCACGTCCCGTTTCCAAGATATGTGCCACCCGATAGGACAATGTATTTGTTTTTCCCGTTCCTGCAGAAGCTAGCAATACAATATTTCTATCTAATTCCTGTACAACTTGTTGTTGAATGTCATTAAGTACCACAGTATTTGATTGCATAGTTGCTCCTTATTTTACCAATGAAAGTACGCTAATCCTAGCACTGGTATAGGCCCTAACACGGCTGTTAGTGCCCACAACATAATATTCATATCCAAGGGAATATGGAATACTTCTGTAATCACTGCATAGGTAATCATACCTAAAAAGACATTGGTTGCTACCCGTTTGATGGTAAACCATGCTACCTTAATAATCATCCAAGCTACAACAATAGCTACTACAGCTTGTAATACGTAATCCATCATTACCTCATTTCCTGACGATGTAATACAGCACCGCTCAAGGTCACCTCATCAGCGTATTCAATATCCCCGCCTACGGGAATACCACGGGCAATACGAGTGACCTTAATTCCCGTAGGTTGCAATAATCGAGCAATATATAGCGCCGTTGCTTCCCCTTCTACATCAGGATCTGTGGCGATGATAACCTCTTGCACTGTATTATCTTGAAGGCGCAACATAAGCTCTTTCAAGCGGATGTCTTCTACGCCTACCCCATCAATAGGGGACAAAGCCCCTTCCAACACATGGTATAGTCCTTTATAGTCACCACTGCGTTCGATGGCGATGACATCACGGGATGTTTCCACCACACAAATCATCGATCTGTCCCGTTTAGAGCTTGCACAAAACTCACAAGGATCTTGAGCAGACAAATTAAAGCATTGGGAACATCTATGTGTGGCTTCTTTCGCTGCAAGGATGGTTTCTACCAAGCGTTGTACATCTTCTGCATCTGCCTCAATGAGATGGTATGCTAATCGTCTAGCCGATTTAGCCCCCACCCCTGGTAGGCGACGCAACTCTTCTACTAATCGTTCTAAAGGATTTGTCATATTAGAACATACCTGGCATTCCAGGAAGTTTCAAGTTTCCTGTGACAGCCCCTAATTTTTTCTCTGCCACTTCTTTTGCTTTACGGTTCGCTTCATTCACAGCTGCTAAGATTAAATCTTCTAATGCTTCCACATCTTCTGGATCTACTGCAGCAGGAGCAATTTTAATGGACAATACTTCTTGTTCTCCATTCATTGTTACAGATACGGCACCACCACCGATAGATGCTTCTACCACGGTGTTTTTAATTTCTTCTTGTGCTTTTTCCATATCCTTTTGCATTTTTTGAACTTTTTTCAACATACCTTGCATATTACCGCCACCAAACATAGTGAACCTCCTTCATTACTTAGACAAATCGTCTACTTCTTTCACATAAATATCATACCCATTAGCCTCCATGTGTTGTAAAGCATCATAGAGTAGAGTTTCTTGTTTTTCTTCATCACTGGCCTCGGCTGAAGACCATTTCGGCAATGTCCGTATCTCGTCTATTCCTTCTTCTGAAAGCATACCTTTCCCTATTTCCTGATAGTAGGGATTTAATACTTCCTCTGGATTCTCATAGACTGTGAGAAAGTCATCAATAATACCCTCTACATTGGTCGGATCACTACCAGCACCTACCTTTGAAGTGGTGTTTGTCCCTACATAAGTGGGTTTTCCACTATCAGGCCTCGACGTTTCTACAGATACAGTTGGCATCTCCTCAGAAGATGTAACCGGTATCGTTCCTTGCGCCACAACAATTGGTTGTCCTATCCCTTCAGCTTCTTTATTACCTTTCACCACAGGAGTCGTTACCATTGGTTGTACCTGCGACTGTCCGCTTTGTTGTGAAGCCCCTCCAAAGGATTTTGCTGCCTCTAAGTATACCTGCAATTTAGGGTCCTTCTTATCGATAGCTTTCACCACAATCGGCCGTCCTATCACTTGTTGAAACGCTTTCTTCCCACATTCTACATGTTGCGGTTGCACCAGAATAGGCCCTGCAATTGGTGTAGGAAACACCAAGATAGCTTGCTCTTGATCTAAGTACACCAAGTTTCCTTGCTGATAGATCGTATTGAGCAATCCATAGTTCTTGCCTCTCAACCATTTTATCACGTTTGCTAAAATCGTGCTATATTCATGAGGACTGACCATCCCCTGTCCTACAGTTAGCTCTTGCGCCGTGTCAAATATCGCCGTTTTAGGCTTTACCGATGGAGATGCTTTCTTCGGTAATGGTGGTGGCAAGGAGCTTTTACCAACAGAATCGGCCACTTTAGCTACACGAGGCGGTGGTAACGGGGATGTTGCTTTTACAGTTCTAGCTCTCACTGGTGAGACAGGTGGCAACAACACCTCATCCTCTACTGGATGAGGAATATCCTCCAAGACACCATCATATACATCCGTATCCGCCACAGGTGGTGCAGGTTCTACTACAGAGCTGGCAACTACAGGTCGTTGTTCCGCCCACTCATTCAACTTTTGGAGCAATGTATCTTCTTGACGATTCACAAACTGTTCCATCGTCGTCATGCGACCTTCCAAGGTTTGGTAAGTGCCTCCTCCCAATTGTAATAGTGAAAGCAATCCCATTTCTACAATGACCCTAGGGTTATCCACTTGCTTTGCATTATTTTGCACCGTTTGTAATACATTGATATAGCGTCCTATCTCCTCCATAGATAACGCATTGGCCTGCGCCAATAATCGCTCTTTATGCGTATCATAAGCCAATAACTCTTCTGCCTCAGGTAATACTTTCGCCACAATCATAGCTCGCAGATGTTCTACTAAGGCCGTTACAATTTGGCGAGCATCACGACCCATTTGTAGCGCTTCATCTACAGCTTGCAGTAAAGCCGCTCCGTTACCAGCTTTCAATATATCTACCATATCGAGGACCCAAGATTTGCTCACTAAGCCAATCATAGTCTCTACTAGAGGAGCTGTAATCATTTCCGAGGTCATACCAGAACATTGATCCAAAATACTCAAGGCATCACGTAAACCACCATCTGCATGGACTGCAATCACTTGTGCTGCCGCAGGATCAAGAGAGATATTACTTTCCTTCGCCACATGCAATAAATGGGCTGTAATATCTTTTGCTGTGATACGGCGGAATGTATAACGCTGACAACGAGATAAAATAGTAACCGGTAATTTCTCCGATTCTGTTGTGGCAAAAATGAACATCACATGACTTGGCGGTTCCTCGATAGTTTTCAACAAGGCATTCCATGCTTCATTGGTGAGCATGTGTGCTTCATCAATGATAAATACTTTTTTATGACCTACTACAGGCAAAAAGTTCACCTGTTCCCGCAAGGCACGCACTTCATCAATACCTCGATTGGAAGCCGCATCAATTTCGATCACATCCAAGGCTTGTCCTTGTAACATTTGCTGGCACGATTCACACTGACCACAAGGTGTATCTGTAGGTCCCTGTTCACAGTTAATAGCGCGCGCAAATATTTTTGCCATACTCGTTTTGCCCGTACCTCTAGGACCAGCAAATAAATAGGCATGGGCCACTTTATCTTCACGAATAGCTCGTTGTAATGTATCCGACACATGATGTTGACCCACAACATCTGTAAACTGTTTCGGTCTCCATCGTCTATATAACGCTAAATAACTCATAGCCCCTCCTTTCCCTTAAGATATGAAAAAAAGCAGCTAAGCTAGCTGCTTTACCATAGCACTCGAATCTGACAGCCCTATAGGTTTCCTCGTGGCACAAGAGAGTGACCGCTTAATGCTGCTCCAATCAAGGCCTGACATGGTTCACAGGCTCTCCTTGCACAAGCCCCATAGAACTGTCATATTCCAATGCTATTACCCTATCATTATACATGTTTTTCTATCCCTATTCAAGGGTATATACCTAATCCATCATAAATTGTGCTACACATTAGATGCTATTATTATAACAGAGTTAATTTGATAATTATCTCTTAAGTATCCCTTTATATGTACTAGTTTTCTTGTCCCTATTCTACAAGGATTGATTGTTATTTTTTGACATATGCAATTCTGAAGTATTACAAGAGTAGAAAATAGAAAGAAAAAAGGACGGCTGCCACCGTCCTTTTTTGAGTTTATGAAAGAATGCTCTAACTTCTTATATCTTTCTGCTCCAAGTATACACCCTTCTATTCTAACATACAATGGGACTATACTCGATGCCCTTCATAGGGGTGCAGGATTAAATCTCCTTTGGAGTATTCTCCTACATAGATATCCCTAATGGAATATCCTTGATCTCGCACTTCTTCTTCCAACCAAGCCATGTCTTTATCGGCTAGGTCTAGAATATCTGGATCTACTACGCCATCTACAATAACAGGGTAGCGAATGATATCATCACCATTCATGACCAGCGTTAATTGACCATTTTGTTCTAGCACAGCACGGCGTACATCACTCACAAGGGTAACCCCTGCGCTCCGAAGTTTCAACTGCAAATCACTACCACGAAGGCCCCGTTTCAAACACTCTCCAACGCGAATCTTACCGCGATCAATGACAATGCTAGGACGTCCATCGATCAGCGTTTTAATCCATCGCACATGAGCGCTAAGAAAACGCAAGCCCATGACCACGATGGTCCAAGCAATCAACACTAGGAAGAATTGCAAGATACCAATACTTTCACTGTAGATAACAGCACCAATAATACCACCTAGTACATAGTTTTGTACCTGATCTAAGGCCGAGTTCGGCGCTAAATTTCCCTTACCCATCAAGTTCATTTGCAAAATGAGAGCTAAAATACCAAGGGCTAGCTTAATAAATACTAATGTATATCCTGTTAACATATTATCGCCCATCCTTCTTCACATCTACCACCTTAGGATTGCTATTAATCATCTCCACAGGTCGCAAAGAATAACCATCCTTATTCATAGTGAAAGTCACCTCAAAATAGGCTTCCTCAATATTGACGATCATACGATCTTGCACGCGCAATGTATTAACGCGAATCTTATCCTTAGGTACATCTGCACGTTCACTTAAATTATTTAAGAATTGCACCATATAGCTCGATTCTTCTGCACTATTAATATCACGAGTGTAATCATTAACTTGCAATCCTAATAAAAATACAAGCCCCAATACAATGATAATGCCCAAGTCACGGAACTTAGTATCAAAACGATTATACATAACTTTTACACCTACTACTAGCAATGCTACTAATAAAATAGATGTCATAATGTATTGCAACAGAGATGTAAACTCTCCTCGTTGCACCACATAAGCATAGGTATAAAATTCCATAATTACCTCACAGTTCTTACTTTAACGCTTCATTATACTGCGCTCGATCTCCCCCTACAAATTTAGGACGTACACGAGCTGCTGTTACATGAGCTGCTCCAATTTCTTTTATACTTAGTCGCACAGGCACTGCCACATATTTTAGATGCATACCAATAAAAGTATCTCCAATGTCGATACCTGCATCAGCCTTTACATGCTCCACTAACACAGGATCCGACCATATTGCATAGGCTGTAGTTGCCATAGAACCACCTGCATGTTGTACAGGCACAGCATTCACTTCTTCATAGCCTCTAACCTCTGCGGCGTGACGTTCCATTACCAAGGCCCGATTAAGATGTTCACAACATTGAATAGCCACATCAAAGCTATATTCACGTTGTATTTCGAGCAGAGCTCTACACAAGTCTTTCGCCACATCGAGAGAGGAGTCCTTGCCAATATGTCCCCCTCTCACTTCGCTAGTGGAACATCCTACTACAAGTAGTTTACCTTCTTGCAGTTTTGCTGTCGTAGCCAATTCTGCTACAGCAGCTTTCATAGACTCATATATATTTTCATTCATAGGATTGCCTCCTCTTCATTGAGTACGAATCGACGTAAACAAGTATGCCATCGTCTTAGTGTATTATTTACCATATGCACTATACATGATAGGCATGGAATAGCATTGCCCTTGGATATTCCGTACCCACCTATATCTTGCGGGTACGGAATAGGATTCTCTTAGGCTATTAGTTAGCCATATGTACCACACGTTGAGGATACGGAATATCGATGCCTTCTGCATCAAAACGATCTTTCACATCGGACATAACACCATAATAGACTTCTCTGAAATCACTGGCGTTAATTAAAGGATAGGCAACAATGTTCACAGAACTATCGCCAAATTCTTTGATACCGATTTCTAAGGTATCCATATTATGAACCTTGCCTGTGCTCGCAAGAATTTCTTTGATAATCTCAATGGCCCGATGATGATCCGCATTATAGTTAATACCAAAGACAAACGTAATATAGCGTGTTAGTTCATAGTTGCTGTTCATCAAGTTATTGGATGTAATAGCCGAGTTCGGGATGAAGACAATTCGATTTTCTTTCGTCGCAATGGCGGTGTTAATTAAATGGATAGATTTCACAGAGCCTTCCACACCATTCACAGAAATCCAATCCCCTGCTTTAAAGGGTTTGAACGCCAAAATAATTAATCCCGAAGCTAAGTTGGACATGTTATTTTGCAACGCTAAACCAATGGCGATACCGAAGGCACCAAAAGCTGCCAAGAAGTTATTCGTCGGAAATCCCACTAAGGACAAAGCTGACAGCACGACTACGGACAAAATAGTGTAGTAAATAATTTGAGACGCAAAGCTGCGCACGGTTTGATCATAACCAGTGCGACTCATCAATTGTACTGACAACCGTCTTACAAATAAAGCTAAATAGCGGCCTATAATCAACACGATGATGGCTAAAATAATACTAGGTAAATATTCCAGTAATAAGGATTGCACATGATTAACAAAGGAAATACTTTCCTCTACATGCTCTGCTACCTTTTCAGTGCCTACCGCTGTGGCTGTGGCAACTTTTTCTTCTGCTAATAACATACATTATTCCTTTCCTATAACTATGTTGCAATAACTAACGCACAGTATATAATAGATAACCCACATACAATTACATTCTATGATAGCTATCAAACTAAACTTGTAAATATATTATCTTTAAGTATACGAAAAAAAGGTCTTTTGTCAAATATGATATCTGTTATGACACGGATAACTCCATATTTAGTATAGAAACACTTGCTGTCACCAACAGGTAACAAAAAACCTCTCGAACCAAAAAATATA
Source organism: Veillonella sp. 3913 (assembly GCF_003992235.1). NCBI lineage: Bacteria > Bacillati > Bacillota > Negativicutes > Veillonellales > Veillonellaceae > Veillonella > Veillonella sp. 3913. The sequence continues at coordinate 84,258 of NZ_RQVF01000005.1, forward strand.
GGGTAGTTGATATACCTATCAACTACCCTATATCCTAATTGTTTATGAACTATATCTCTTATTTAACTAAGATGAAAGTTACATTAATCGGACCATGTACACCAACGACACGAACTAACTCGATATCTGCAGTATTGGATGGACCAGAAATATGAACCACATTTGTAGGGAACTTAGCTGGATCATTACGATAGATTTTCGCTAATTCTGCCATCGTTTGTGTCATACGTGGATGAATTGTATCTTCACGCAATACAGAAATATGCGTTAAAGGCAATAAGCCCAAGGAACGACCAGATTCTTCTGTACTTGGTTGGATTACTGTTGCTGTTTCTGCAATCCCCAAGATTGGGAATGTAATACCAATATTAGAATCCTTCGCCACATTGATGTTCGCTTCACGACCTTTCGTAGCATCCCATTGATAGAATGTAGCTTGGTCTTCCCCTAATTGTTGGAATGCAGCTTCTAAACCATATGTTTCTACTTCTGCAGATTTAGGGTACACAACACTACCGCCACCACGAGCCACAATTTCGTCCACTAATGCCTGACCTACTTGAGAAGCATCCACTTCGATAAGTTTAGTACCTAAGCGTTCTGCTTCTGTTTTAAACATCTGTACTACTTGCTCATGGCTAAGGTCAGAATACATCGTCTCTTGAGGTCCTTTTGAAAAATCAAAAGGAGTTACAGACGTAGGAATTGAGTCACGGCCTAACGCACGAGATAGGCGACCTAAAAAGGCTTGTTTTTTTGCTTGATCCATTTTATTTCTCCTTTCCCTTTTGTGCTACGTGTTTTGCATATTCATCACGGAATTTACTCATTTTGAGCAAGCCCATATCTTTTGCTTTCACCCAGCCACCAACTACTGGTAATACTTTTGTCCAATCTGCCATATGGCCATTGTTACTCATTAATTTCATGCCGATAGCACCCATTTTGGTACCCATATCGAACAAGAAGGAGTTCGCAAATACACCTGCCACTGTGTGGAAGATACTGCGTTCGATAGCTGGACGCATTTGTAATTTATCAGCAATCACTTGACGATGTTTCAATAACAATTCATGCAATGGAATCTTAACTGGGCAATGCTCCCAACATTCGCCGCACAATGTGGACGCGTAAGGAAGATCGCCAGCTTCTTCATAACCAACCAATAGTGGAGTTAATACAGCACCCATTGGACCTGGATAGATAGAGCCATAACCATGACCCGTAATATGACGATATACAGGGCAAATGTTCATACATGCACCACAACGGATACAACGTAACATTTCTTCAAAATCGCCGCCTAAAATACCAGAACGACGGTTATCAATGATGATGATGTGTAATTCTTCTGGACCGTCTGCTTCCCCTTCACGAGCAGGACCTGTGATCATGGAGAAGTAGTTGGAAATTTTAGCGCCTACAGAGGAACGAATCAACATTTCCATCATCACATCCAAAGATGCGAAGTCAGGCACCAAACGTTCCATACCCATCAATGCAATTTGCGTTTTAGGCATGGAGCTTGCCATACGACCATTACCTTCGTTAGATACGATAGTAATAGTACCAGTTTCAGCTACACCGAAGTTACAACCAGTGAAACCTACGTCAGCACGCAAGAAACGATCGCGAATATAGCGACGTACGAAACGAGTCATTTCTTCTGGATTTTCAGTACCTTCATAACCTAATTTTTTCGCAAATGTATCACGAATACGGTTACGTTCAAAATGCAATGCAGGTACTACGATATGAGATGGAGGATCGAAATCTGCTGTTTGCAAAATAAATTCTGCCAAGTCAGTTTCATTTACTTCGATGCCTGCTTCAATTAATTCATGGTTTAATCCGATTTCTTCAGATACCATGGTTTTGGATTTAACAACCATTTTTGCTTCTTTGGCACGAAGTACTTCCAAACAAATTGCTGTTGCTTCTTTATCATCAGCTGCAAAGTGCACATGAGCACCAGCTTTTTCAGCATTTTCCGCAAATTGGTTTAAATAGTAATCCAAATTAGCCAATACATGGTCACGCAAATCAGCAGATTCATTACGGAAGTCTTCCCATTCTGCTACTTGATCTACTACAGCTTTACGTTTTTCATAGAATACATCCTGTGCTGTTTGAATGGCTTTTACTTTGAAGTCATTAGCAAGCACATCATTAACGCGTGTCTTAAACGGGCGTTTATCGTACACAATATTACTCATGGTGACTCCTCCTATCGACTATTCAATAATTCCGCAATATGCATTACGCGGATATGGCGATCAATTTCGCCTTCTTTGTAAAGTCGATCTAACATACCTTCAATATTCATCAAGCAAGCCATGTCGGAACCTGCTACAATGTTAGCACCAGAATCAGCAATATTTAATGCTTTTTCTCGTGTCATAACAGCGGAAATTTCAGGATTTTTTACTGTGAAAGTACCACCAAATCCACAGCAACGTTCTGCACGATGCAATGGTAAGTATTCTAAACCTTGAATGCCTGCTAATAGTTTCATAGGTTGTTCTTTGATTCCCATCAAACGTGTTACGTGGCAAGATTTATGGTATGTCACTTTGTCGTTAAAGCGAGCACCCACATCAGTTACCCCTAATACGTCTACGATGAATTGTGTAAACTCATAAATTTTAGAGCTCAATCTTTCAGCTCGTGCTAACCATTCTGGTTCATCTTTCAAAATATGATGATATTCGTCGCGAATCGCGAACGCACAAGAGCCAGACATGCTCACTACATAGTCAGCATTTTCAAATTGTTCAATTGTATTTTTAATAGCTCCTTTTGCAGCTTCGTTGTAACCAGAGTTAACAAACATCTGACCACAGCACACTTGCTTTTTAGGAACTGTTAATTCGCAGCCAAGGTTTTCAAGAACCTTTACACCTGCCATGCCTACATGAGGGTAGAACATATCAATCAAACATTGTTGAAATAAATGAATTTTCATTTTTTCACATCCTCAACTTTAAAGTAAACTACTATCACTTGATTGGCGAAATGCAACAATCGTTTTCCATCTATGTACTATTAGAACAGTAGGTTCTAAATAGTTTTCCGATGATTTTATTATATAGTAATTTTTCTGTAATTACAAAAGACTTGCAATATTAGCAAGAAGCCATTTTTATACCATTTTGCTAGTCATTATCAACCAGCTCATTTGTAGCAAAAATCACACGTTTTCCCTAGTCTTATCAATCCTTATAGCATCAAGGATTATATAATTTTTATGTATTTTAATACATATCAAATCTTCTATTAAAACACACATGTCTTTTCAGTCTCTAATTCCTACTTAAAACTAGTGCTATAACCAAAACTCATGAAAGAGATAACCATCGCTCTATAATTCAATTTTTTCTATAGTAAATTCATTGATAAATATCACTCTTTTCGCATGGAGTGAATCTTTCAAATATGGTATGATACATATAGTAAAACATTTTTAGTTTCCTAATTCGGAGGCACACCATGAAACGCATTTATTCTGCACTATTGCTAACTGTATTGCCTGTAGTATTATTACAAGCACAAACTAGCAACTCACTATCTACAAGCACTATGGTAACCACACCTAACACATTTACATATTCTCAACCAAATACGATTTCTACCTTTGATCGAGTACAAAAATATCGATTTACTGATGTACCTAGTAACTTTTGGGCTTATGAATCAATTACTAAAATGACAAAAGAAGGTTTAATGAGTGGATATCGTAATGGCACATTCAAACCCAATGACCCACTATCTCGTGAGGAAGCTGCCTCTTTATTTAGCAATATGATTGGAGATACTCCATCTATTATGTTAGCTAGTTCATTTTCAGACATCACTTCCGACCGTTGGTCTTCTCTAGCTATTGAAAGTGTAGCAAGAGCTAATATTATCAGCGGTTATGGTGACAATACGTATCGTCCAGAACAATATATGTCTCGCCAAGAATTTGCCGTGGTTGCTGATAAGTTTTTACACTACCAAGGATATCGTACTGAAGACCCAACAGCTCTCGATACCATCCACTTTAGTGATCAGAAATTTATCGCTCCTTGGGCTCAATCATCAGTACGTGAACTAGCTTTATGGGGATTCATCAATTACAGCACAAAAGGCTTATTCAATCCAGAAAAATATATCACTCGTGGTGAAGCTGCAGAAATTACATATCGTTTACTTTTCTCTAAAGAAGCTACTGCTATTCAGCGCACAATTCAGCAACAACAAATGGAAGAAACGGCACGCGCTCTGATCAAGAAAACATTTGGCGAGAATTACGATTTCCACCATCGTGGCGCTATGTTCTGGCGTGATGGTAAATTAGTCATTTCCTTTACATCTTCTAGCGATGTGAAAGCTATCACTGCAGAAACCGCCTATATTAAAGACAAACACTTCTTAGATAATCACATCATTACTACTGGTACTTATAACTTAGGTGACTTTGACAATTTACAAACCGATGCCGCTTACTTGTATCGTCAATTGGAGCCCCATGGCACTATCCTAGCTGTAACACCAACACCGAATGTAGACGGCTTAATTCTAACCGTAGACAAATTAGATGCTACGACACAGACAGCATTTATGAAAAAGTTTGGAAAGAAAGTTCAGCTAAAAACTAATTCATAATAACTCATACAAAAAGAGGAAAGTTGACTCCACTTGATCAACTTTCCTCTTTTGTGTTGGAAGCGCATTGTATTGCTAGTCCCCATCTAGCAAGTGACATCCTCCAACTCCAAGCTAAACACTTCTGTAGCAGGTCCTGTCATATATACTGTGCCATCTTCGTCATAATCTACATGTAAAACACCTAGGTATAACTCCACATCTACAGATCGACTAGTTAACCCTTTTTCATGAGCCATAACAGCGCTAGAGCAAGAACCTGTACCGCAAGCCAATGTAGCCCCTGCACCGCGCTCCCAAGTACGGACTTTCACAGTTTTCTCGTCCACCACTTGTATAAAGTTCACATTTGTTCCTTTTGGAAAAAGTGGATGCTTTTCAATCTTCGGCCCTAATACTGTCAATGGAACTGCTGTTACATCCTCTACAAATACTTCTGTATGCGGTACCCCTAACAGTACAGAACTCACCACATAGGATGTGCCGTCTACATCAATAGTATAGTCTATGACTTTATCTGATTCTATGTCCATAGGAATGTCTTTCGCAGAAAATGTAGGTTTACCCATGTTGACTTTCACCAATTTAGCCACACCGTTTTCAGCAATAATCGTTGGCGTCATAATACCAGCCAACGTTTCTACAGTAAACACTTCTGTATCAATGATCTTGCGGTCGTAGGCATACTTCGCAAAACAGCGAATGCCATTGCCACACATTTCAGCTTCACTGCCATCAGAATTGATAATGCGCATACGCACATCTGCCACCTTAGAAGGCATAACAATGACCAGACCATCTGCTCCGATACCCGTATGACGATCACATAGACGTTGTGCCATGTCCGTCACATCAAATTGTACTGTACCATCATCAAAAAAAACGATAAAATCATTTCCTAAACCGTGCATTTTTGTTATTTTCATATATATCTCCTCATCTGTATTATACAATTCCTGTCCGCACAGAGCGGATTATTAATTTATCGCAAAATATAGCCTTTGCTTTTATACATTTTGATGAAATCCATCATTGGCTACTATAATTTATTTGCCATTTATATTACCATGAATATAGGAAAAATAATAGGTACGTTTTCCTAAGCAGTATTAGGTTAATCATAAATTGGAGGTGATTTTACTATGCTTCCTGAAGAACGTTATTCTGCGATTCTACGACGCTTGAAACAAAACCGGGTGGTCACTGTACACGAATTGGTGACAGCCTTATCTTCTTCAGCGCCTACAATACGCAGAGATTTAGCCTATCTCCACAGTAAAGGTTTATTGCAAAAGGTCCACGGTGGCGCTGCCAGCCTCACCATTGACCATACCACAACGGATATAGATATAATCCCGAAATCCGTTATGTATCGCGATGCAAAAGAATCTATTGCCTTAGCTGCCTCTGAATTAATCAGTTCCTCTGGTTTTATCTTCATTGATGCTGGTAGTACCACTGAAATGGTGTTACATTATGTACCGCACACCAATGCTACCTTTGTGACTAATGGCATTCATCATGCTACCCATTTAGCATCGCGGCATATGAAAGTCATCTTATTAGGTGGCACTGTAAATCCTATTTCATCATCTATTGTCGGTAGTGTAGCTCTTAATCAATTAGATTCCTATAACTTTACACAAGGCTTCTTTGGTGCTCATGGTATAAGTTATAAATCTGGCTTTACCACAGAAGATCCTCTCGATGCTGCTGTGAAAGAAAAAGCATTACATAAATGTCACAATGCCTTTGTCTTAGCAGATCCATCTAAATTTGATCGCATTTCATCTGTTACTTTTGCCACCATTGATAAGGCGTCTATTATTACTACTAAATTACCCAATGAATTATATCGGAACTATGCAAACATTCAAGAAGTTGATCATCATCGTTAATACAAAAGCTGTCATCCCTAGACCTAAACGTCTAACGGTATGACAGCTTTTTTACAATCTATACAAGGTCGTGTATCCAACTATTTCATGTACATGATTACATCTAGCTTTTTCGATATATTTCTATTATAATGTATGGTATACTTTTTATTGTATGAATTTTGAAATGGAGATTAGTATGAGCTTTTTGAAAGATTTTAAAGACTTTGCCATGCGCGGCAATGTAGTAGACTTAGCAGTCGGCGTTATCATTGGCGCCGCTTTCGGTAAAATTGTTACTTCTTTAGTAAACGATGTGGTTATGCCTCCTATCGGATTATTATTAGGCGGAGTGGACTTTTCTAATCTATTCATCCCTTTAACTACTGGTACTGCTCCAGCGACTTTAGCAGAAGCTAAAGCGGCTGGTATCCCTGTCTTGGCTTATGGTATGTTCTTAAATACAGTCTTTGAATTCCTTATCATTGCTTTTTGTATTTTCGCTATCATCAGCCAAATTAAACGATTTACACCTGCAGAAGCACCGGTGGAAATCCGTAAATGTGACTATTGCCGTGAAGCTATTGCTGACGATGCAACACGCTGTCCACATTGTACAGCTGAATTAACTATCAAAGAATGTTAAATTCAATACATACTAGCTTTTAGATTTTTGAATTTTAGAGTTACATAATGCTAATAGGAAAGGACTGACACTAGTGTCAGTCCTTTACCTATAATTAGTATTATGTGAAATGCATAATGCATGATCACAACAAACCTAGCATATACTTTTATTATGTATATTGCTTTTCAAATATAGCATAACTAGATATTTAAAATCAAGTTTTAAAATATTCATTTCGCAAAGGCACAAAAGCCTTGAATATAGGGTTTTCTATGATTCATCAGAAAACAAAATACAACATTAATTTTCACAAAAAAAGAAAGTCGATAAATTTATATCAACTTTCTTTTTTACTATTTAAATGTATTTAATTATTTTGCAGCCATAGCATTCATAAGCATAGCAATTTTTTGATCTTGAGCTTCTAATTGAGCTTTTAATGTATCAATTTCTTTTGCCATTGCTACTTTAGTCATAGGAATATGTCCACGTTGACCAACTTTTAAGCTTACCCCTACATTAAATAATTTTTCACCATTTCCTACAGTACCGCCAAGGCTAACCATAGTATCTTCATTTGGACGATAGAATGCACCTAAAGCTAATGCATTACCGCTATGGTAGTTACCATAACCAGCTGCGATACTCCATGTATCATTACCATCAAACTCTAATGGATGTAATGCTGCTAACGCTGCAGAACCAGCTACTGCTTTATCCATACGAGAATTCAAACGACTTTCCATGGAACCCATATTTTGGTTAATGTTATCAACTTTGTTATTGACATTTGTAATATTAGTATTGATATCTTCTAAATTTTTATTAATAGTAGATTCAATGTTTCCTACTTCTGTTTTCACAGCTTTTAAAGCATCATTAATATTTGTTTTACCTGTACCACCAAGATCTTTTACAGTAACAGAGCCATTTTCACCAACAACAACAGCATCTTTACCTAATACTGCTTTTAAAGAGTCTGCTGTATTTTTTACAGAATCAGCTACATTTGCCACTGTAGTTGCTACAGAATGCAATTGGCTACCATTGATAGCATCTTTAGAATTTGCAGATACGTCTCCATTAGCTACATTAGTAACCTTTGTATTATTTGCATTGATTCCATCTTTTGTGACAAATTGCTTACCGTCAACAGCGATTCCACTTCCATCTACTTTGGTAGTACCTATTGTTACACTATTTAATGTAAGATCATCTTTTACTGCTACTGTGTATACAGGTTGACCATTAGCACCTTTTGATTCTGCAACAGTCACATTGGTACCTGCTTTTACTTCTGTTTTTACAGCTTTTAAGGCATCATTAACATTTGTTTTACCTGTACCACCAAGATCTTTAACAGTAACAGCTCCATCTTTATCTACTTCAGTTTCGCCACCTAATACTGTTTTCAAGGAATCGGCTGTATTTTTTACAGATTCAATAGCTTCATGAAGAGTAGCTTTTCCTGTTCCACCAATATCAGTAGCAGTAATTTTACCAGTTTCATCTACTGTTGCATCACCACCAATGATGTCTTTTACAGAACCAGCCATATTTGCCACTGCTGCTGCTACAGAATGTAATTGGCTACCATTAACAGCATCTGTAGATGTAGCTGTCACTTGACCTGCTGCTACGTTTTGAATTTGACGTTCTTTACCTTCATCACCAACAGAAACTACATAACTTACTTTATTGCCAGCATCATTAGTAACAGTACCTGCAAAATCAGTTAATTTTAATGTTGTTCCATTGGATTCAACAGAAGCTTCCGTTGTGTTAACACCTTCTTTTGTTTTAGCAAAAGTACCTAAAGCTACAGAGTTTTTCAAACTTGCTTCTGCGTGAGAACCATTGCTACCACCGCCGATAGCTACGCTATTCGCCGCAGCTACAGAGCGAGAACCTAATGCTGTACCATACCAGTCTGCAGAAGAGCTATCACCAATAGCTACGCCTCGGTTTTTTAACGCTTTTGCTTCACGACCAATAGCGATGGCAGATTGACCAGAACCATCTCCCTCTTTGTCCCCTGCATAGGCATTTTCACCGATAGCAATTGTATTATTAGTTGTACTTTGGGCATTTACACCAAGAGCAATTGCCTGAATTCCTTTTGCATTGGCACCAACACCATACGCAATGCCTTTATCATCACCTGTACCTGGCGTATTCACTGCAGCATCAGCTACATTCATTCCAATAGCACTCATAACCATAACAGCGCTCAACACTGCCGCTTTTAATGTTTGTTGTTTTTCTGTTGTTTTTAACATGTTCTTTTCCTTTACTTTTTCACGATAAAATAATCAATAAAATTGTTTATAATTCCTAAATTAAAAATTACAGTATTAAATGTTTTAGATTTAATACTGTAACAATTAATCATATGTGCAATTGTAAATAATCTTCATGAAGAAAAAATGAAGAAAATCAAAGTTCATGAAATCTTCATTTTTAAACTATGTATGTTGCTATTAATAAGCAGAGCTTTTACCAATAGCTTTCACTAGACGAGGCCGCCAATGGAATGCTGCCTGGTATGCTACATAGCCAAATAAAATGACGGAAGCCCCACCTTGTACAGGAATTGCTCCACATGCATAAATAGCATAACTATCATAGGCAATAGCTACGGCGCTCATCACATAGATTAGACGACGTAATCCGACGCTAGCCCCTTCAACAGATAGCATCTTGTTCACCGCCACGCAACAAAGAATATATGGAAATACATTTGTCACAACTGCTAGGTTAACAAGTTGTGCAAATTGTTCATTTAAACTTTCATCAGTGGTCATCAAAGCCAAAATAGCTTGTAATGCCAACAAAATAAAAATACCCCGTACAGGAGAATCTACGCGATTAACCCGGGCAAATACTTTAGGAAAGAAACCTGCTTCTGCACAGCTTTTAAAAACACGGCTCAAAGTAAATTGCCACCCCATAATGGCCCCAAAGCAGGATACTGCCATAAGCGCCATTACGATTTTACCTGCTGTACCATCAAACATATAGGCAAAAACAAGGCCAAATGGAGCAGTGGAGTTCACTAACTCAATGTTAGGAATGATCCCTGCCATAATATTTGTCGATACAATATATACCACAGCTACGGCTAAAGTGCCAAAAAATGTCGCAATCGGTACATTTTTCTTAGGATTTTCCACAGCATCTGCGTTTGCTGCTGCCGATTCAAAGCCTAAAAACCCCCACAATGTAAGGGAAATGGACTGACTGACCGCATCAAATACGGGTAGTTCTTGCGGATTCCAAACAGACACAAACATCTCTGGATCGAACCAAAACCAACCAAACACGCCAATAAATAAGACCGGCAACATGGTGCCCCAAATCGTAATATTGCTAATCCGTCCTGTGCTCTTGTTACCACGCACATTGACTAGAGCTGCCACCATGAGCAATCCTATTGTTGCTAAACTTACTTCTAATGGTGAAAGCGGCACATCAAACAATACAGCTCCATACCCTACGATAGATATAGCTATGGCTACATTGGCAATCACCAGAGATACTGCATAAGAATAATTGGCCATAAAATGTCCTGTCCTACCAAAGGCATATTCTACATAGCCTCCTAGACCACCAGACTTTTTCGTAAATAAGCCACATTGGGCAAAAATATAGGCTAAGGTTAAGGAGCCTAGTACAGTGATTATCCAAGATAGGATAGAAATGGTGCCTACCTGTGCTAATTGAGACGGTAGCATAATAATTCCAGCACCCAACATATTGGCTGCCACAATGGATGTCAGTTGGAATACAGACATTTTTTTAGCGGTGGTTTTCATGTATCAATCCCCTTTCCAAACATCACTTGAGTTCATTTCAAGTATCCGTGTCATCAAAACCGCTAGCCTAACTAGTCCGTACGGAATGGGTTCGGATGTAGTTAAGCGACTTCATTCTTTTATCGATTCATTGTAACACCTTTTCCTCCGTATGAATAGATATTTTTTTACAATTTTTCTCCTATTCCTATAACTTTCTATCATTTCCCTATCTTCCTATGATATACTATAGAAAATATGCTATGTCCATATAAAAGAAAGGATGTCCTTATGCAAGAACAAATCATTCAACTCTTGGGCGATGTAAACGGATTCCTCTGGAATAACATCATCATCGCTCTCCTCATCATTGCCGGTGTTTGGTTTACAGCAACCACACGATTCGTACAATTACGACAACTACCAGAAATGTTCCGTATTTTAAAATCTGGTGCAGGAGAAAAAAGTAAAGGTGACCATCACATTTCTCCATTCCAAGCATTCTGTATTAGCGTGGCCTCTCACGTGGGTGTTGGTAACATCGCTGGTATCGCTATCGCTATTGCCTTAGGTGGTCCAGGGGCTGTATTCTGGATGTGGTTTATCGCGCTACTTGGCGCAGCTACTAGCTTCATCGAAAACACATTGGGACAAATCTACAAAGAGCGCTTACCTGATGGCTCCTTCCGTGGCGGTCCATCCTATTACATTCGCCATGGTTTGAACAGTCCGTTCTTATCTATTTTATTTGCCATCTTAATCAGCGTTACATACGGCTTAATCTACAACTCTGTACAAGCAAATACCATTGCTATCGCTGTGCAACCATGGAATATCGACGCCTCTACAACAGGTCTTATCGTAGCAGCTTTATCTGCTCTTGTTATTTTCGGTGGTGCAAAACGTATCGCTCAAACAGCTGAATTTTTAGTGCCTTTTATGGCTGGTTTATATTTCTTAATTGCCTTATACATTGTCATCTCTAATATTTCTGTATTACCAACTGTGATTTCCGCTATCTTTACACAGGCTTTTACTATTGATTCTGCGACAGGCGGCTTCATCGGTGCTGCTGTAATGCAAGGTATCAAACGCGGCTTGTTCTCCAACGAGGCCGGCGAAGGTTCTGTACCAAATGCATCTGCTTCTGCTGATGTAAACCACCCTGTAAAACAAGGTTTAATCATGTCCCTTGGGGTATTCGTTGATACCATGTTTGTATGTACTGCCTCTGCATTCATCGTTCTTGTATCTGGCGAATATGTGCACACAGATCTAACAGGTATTGCCCTTGTTCAACACAGTATTGGACACCAATTAGGCTCTTGGGCTCCTGCAGTCATCGCATTATTTGTATTCATGTTTGCCTACAGTTCCATTATCGGCAACTATTTCTACGGCGAAGTGAATATTGCGCACATGACAAAAAATAACAAATTCGCTATTAACCTATTCCGTGCTCTTGTTATCATCATGGTCTATGTTGGTTGTATTGCTGAATTAAATCTTGTTTGGAACTTAGCTGACTTGTTTATGGCATTCTTAGTGCTTTGCAATATTACCTCTATCTTGCGTTTAGGCAAATTAGTAACCATTGCACTCAAAGATTACATGACTCAAAAATCTAAAGGTATTGAAGATCCAATCTTCGACCGCGCTATTTTACCAACTCAAAAAGGTATTACTTGGTGGCACAAAGGTCATGAAAACGAATAAACTCCTACGAAAAGGGTCCTTCGGGACCCTTTTTCTGTTTCGACGATATATTATATGATTCTGTAATATTTCTTGAAAGGGACAGTAAAGGCTCCCGCTACAACGCATTATATTAGATATAAAACATAGAGGAAGGTTGATACCATGGTATCAACCTTCCTCTGTTGTATATATTGAGTTATTATCTTTTTAAATTATCTACTATACTGGAATCGCTCTTTCTAGTCGGAAGGAATAGATGTATACCTCTTTTACAGGGTATGGGGTCAATCGTTCCAAGGCTTCTTTATAGAGCATGAGCTGAATGCGATAGCGCTCTACTAGAGCCTCTTCATCAAGACGGTCTGTTTTATAATCCACTAGCACCCAAGATCCCTCTTCTAGGAATGCTGTATCGATGATACCTTGTAGGAACAGATCTTCCCCGTCTAGCATCTCTGGGTATACACGGTTCGCAGGAAATAGCATACTAAATGGCAACTCTCGTTCCACTCGCTGTGCTGTTAGCAATCGTTGTCCTAGATCAGACTGAAAGAAATCATAAATCCGTTTTTCACTAATCGCCTTCCGTTCCTCATCAGTCAGGTATCCTTGTAATGCTAGCGAATCCAAGGCTTGTCGCAAAGATGGTCGTGTATACTGTTGCAACGGCAACCACTGCATCACTTCATGCATGAGGGTTCCCCAACGAGCACCACTGCAAATCGGTGTGGACTCTCTCATAGAGGCTAAAGTTACATCAAAAGGACCAAGATCTACTGGCAACTCTGTTGAGGCATTTTCCACACCTACAGCTAATGTACCTACTAAGGAATCTTTTATACCATTCGCATGTCTAGTTGTTCTATGTTCCGTCGCATCCGGCATGATTGATTCTATCATTTCCACATCATCATGACTACTTATATCACGCTTATAATCCGGCTCAATCATCTGTTTTGCCAATTCTTCCAGCTCCACAAAGCGCCGTTTAATTTCAGATACAGAGATTTTCCCCGCTCGCTCTGTGGAACTTTCATAAGGATAGACAGAAGTTAGCCGATCTATCACGACAGGGTCCAATGGTGGCGCTTCCACCGGTAATTGGGCACGTACTTGTTCTAGAATGTCTATTTCTACGGACGGTGTTTCCTGTGAAACACTGTAATCATTTCCATCATGAACATGGAAGGTCACAGGGCAATCTTTGTACGGTATATCTGGGAATTGCGGACTTTCTACCTCCGCAAATTGGCGCAACTGCATGCCACCTGCTACGTGGCGAGCTAAACTTCGCAATATCCAATCTAAATAGGAATTACATCCTAGAATCTGCTCTTTCGTGAAAGCACTTTCACCCCACTGTAAGACAGGCACTACCCATTCACCCATTTTCTTCGTCGCTGGTCGATCCGTGGAGCCATTGATAGATCCCTTCATATAGCCTGTGATATACAGCTTATCTTTAGGCCGAGTTAATGCTACATAAAGAATACGCTCCTCTTCAGCTTTCAAATTTTCTTCCAAAGCTTGGCGTACAAAAATCCAAGGTAAGGAATTATACATCACACGCAAGTCTGGGAAATACCCTTTCAAACCCACTCCATATTCCTTGTGCAATAGCAAGGACCGGTTCAAATCCATTTTGTTAAAGCCCTTTTGAGTGCCCATGAGAAACACCACGGGGAACTCTAAGCCCTTACTTTTGTGGATGGTCATAATGCGCACCACGTTGTCCGCTTCGCTCACTGTTTTGGCAACGCTCAAATCTTCTCCGGATGCCTGTAAGCTTTCAATAAAGCGTAAGAATCGGAATAAGCCACGGTAATTGCCATTTTCATATTGTTTGGCACGCTCATACAAGGCCAGCACATTGCCACGGCGCACCAAACCATTTGGCATGGCGCTCACGTATTCTACCACATGCAAGGTATCGTAGATGTGCCAAATTAAGTCCGTAATGCCTTGACGGCGAGACATGGTCCGCCATGTATCCATAGAGTCCACAAAGCGAATCCAACCTGCATTCTGGGATGCTTCTACAAATGGGCGTAACCCACTCCACAAGCTGTTCTCCCCTACGGACAGACGAAGACGCCCTAAATCGTTGGCATCCATCCCGATAAGAGGCGATTGCAAAACGATGGCCATAGGCAAGTCCTGCTCCGGATTATCGATGATTTGCAACAAGGACAGCACAAACTGCACTTCCATGGCACTGAAATAGCCGGATTTCTCCTCTGCATAGGCAGGGATGCCCTCTCGCCGTAGTAGGTCGATCATTCGGCTCGCTGACCCAGAGATAGATCGCTTCAAGAGTACAATGTCTCGCCATTCCATGAGCCGGAAGGTGCCGTCTTTATCTTGCACCATGGCGCCATTGTTCTTTAACTCTTGGATTTTACAGATCACAAAGAGCATTTCTTTTTCATCGTTCTCTAGGTCTTCTCCGTCTTCCGGGTCTGTCTGTGCCTTGTCTTCATCACAGCAAAGAACGTGCACTTCTACATCACCACCTACCCATTCTGGTGGCGCCTCTTCTACGATGCGACCTGTGTGGAGAGCTTCTGCCTCACCATAGGTAAGCCCTGCCCCTTCATCGGTCATAATTTGGGAAAATATAAAGTTCGTTACATTTAGAATTGCTTCATGGGAACGGAAGTTTTGGGACAAATCGATACGCCGTTCCACACCGTTCACATGGTGGTCAAACCGATGGTACTTTTCCATAAATAGCTGCGGATCTGCCATACGGAATCCATAAATCGACTGTTTCACATCGCCCACATAGAAACGATTGTCTCCACGAGATACTAAATTCACGATAGCCTCTTGGACGCCATTCGTGTCTTGGTATTCATCGACCATCACTTCTTTGAATGTATCCTGTAACTCCAGTGCCACCTCAGATGGCTTGAGTTCTTCTGTAAATTCTGGGTCTACTAATAAGGCTAAGCATAGATGTTCCAAGTCGGAGAAATCGATCATACCTGCTTCTTGTTTTGCCTGCTGAAAATCCTCATGGAATCGTTTCACCAGCCCCATAATACCTCGTGCCAACGGCACTAAGTACTCCATTTGCTCTCGCCAATCTGCTTCCGTAATAGCAAAGACACCTTTCGGCATGGCTTGCAATATCTCTTTTCCTTCTGCCAAAATGGCTTTGATTTCACTCAGGATAGCTGGATCGCTTTCATTCATAGCCTTAGTGGCACGGAGTACGGGGAAACTAAATCCCCCAATCCCCACTACACCCACATGCATAGCATCCCAGGTGTCTGCTTTTTGCATAGCTTGTAACAGCGTTTGCAATTCGCTGACCTTCTCCATCCATTTATCGAACCCATTACCTAACGTCGCCAATCGCTGTGCCTCTTCATAGCGCTCTAGAAGATACTCAATTTGTCGTTGTTGTTCTTTCCAAAATAATGTGCCCCAAGTAGTTTCTAACAAGGTTTGGTGTAAAGCACTTTCATAGGTATGACACACCTGATCTAACCAACGCATAGGCTGACTTTGAGCCAAGGCAAAGTTGTATATTTGAAAGACCGTCTCCCGCAAGATCTGGTCTGATCGTTCCGTGCTAAACATATCGCTCACATCGTAAATATTATATAAACCTTGTTCGTAGGCTTCTAGCAAAATGGCATCTAGCACATCGTAGCGCATAAGCGCTAATTCTCCTTCATTGCCGATAGTAAAAGACGGATCTATATCCAGTTTATAAAAATAACTGCGGATCACCCATTGGCAAAAGGAGTGCAAAGTAGAAATATGGGCGGACGGCAACATATTCAATTGTTCTTCTAAATAAGCATCCCCTGTGGCTTGAAACTCTTCCGCTAGTTTCATCCCGATACGAGCTTTCATCTCCGCTGCTGCCGCCTTTGTGAAAGTCACCACCATCAGTTCCTGAATACTTAGCTCTCGCCGTTTCAGGCGTTGTATCATACGCTCTACGAGGACTGCCGTTTTACCAGATCCCGCCGCAGCGGACACCAAAATAGTTTGGGATGGTAACTGCCCTGGTCTAGGTGCATCAATAGCACTCTGTTGCGCATCAGTCCATTTCATAGGTAGCCCCTCCTGTTTGTAATGCTTCCATCTTCTCCAATGCTTCCTCTTCGGTCATGGTCTTAATATAGCGATATCTATTGCGCGTTCCATCAAAGCGACATAAGGCTTGGAACTCACAATATTCACATGGCCGTCGCTTATCCTTTTGGTACGGACTAATAGGAAACTCTCCATCCATCATCTGTGTACCACTGTTGGAAATAATTTGTTTTGTGTATTTCTTCATAAGGCCAAATTGTTCCATCGTCTTCAAACTTTTGGATGTGCGACTATCTGGAGTGCCGTCCTTTTTCAGGACAATCGGTACATATGGAGAATTGCTTTGATACGCCCTCGTCACATCTAAGGATTGTAAGACGTCACCGTCTACAAAGTATCCACTATTTTTCAACTCTTGGATAGTAGATTTTTCTTCCTCTGCCCGTCTGTGATTCACTACTTCAGATAATTTCACTTGCGGATTCCGTACATAGGTATAGAGGGCAGCCGCTGTGCCAATTCTATCTTGTGTATTCTTTTCCAATGCCAATAGATAGGTCATTAATTGTAATTTCAAGCCATAGTAAATTTCATCAGCTCGCACCGTAGTGCCCCCTGATTTATAGTCAATCACTGCCGCATAATGACCAAGAGGTCCTCGATATTCATCGACACGGTCTATTTGACCGCGCAGTACGATACTTTCGCCATAGTTTTTGCCCAATGGGATGCGCACTGGACGCCAGTTAGATGTGCCCATGCCAAAACTTTGCTCTATTTCTGTAGTGGAAAACTCGCTTTTCTTAGACCAATCTACGAGACGTGCTACCGTAGCTGATAAGGTAGATGTTAATCGAGTATACAGTTGCGCTTCGTACGCATCTCGCTCTTCTGTGCCTATCACCGCATCGGCCGCTTCATGGCATAAAGATTCTTGTTCTTCCTCTGTTAAATCACGCCATTGTCGACCCTGTTCTAATAGATATTCCCCTAAATAGCGCAACGTATCGTGAAGGAAGGTCCCGATTTCAGGAGCTCCAAAGGATTTCACCTTCCGTGGGGCTAAGCGTAATGCATATTGAGCATAGAAACTGTATGGACAACGATGGTATCGTTCTAATCGTGTGACGGATCCCGTTAAAGCATCACTGCGTAACAATAACCCTCGTACAATGGACTGCTCAATGCGTGGCACCGTATTGGAGTCAAACATACCTCGTGTGGCAAAGAACACCTCACCTCTGTAGCCCATTTCTATGCTCCAGTTATAAAGACTCCACCAAGTAGAGGCGATAGGATCTCCTTTCATGAGAGCACTCATACGACTGGAAAAAAGGCCTAAGCTCTGGGATGGTCGCCACAGATAGTCCTGTTCTCGTCCCCCTGGCATAGATAGTGGTGCTTCTTCGATAGTTTTCACATACCCATATTGCTGTAAACGGCGCACTACCAAAGATGGTTCCATTTTAGACCCTTCTTCATCGGATGTGACATAGGACAGATGCAGTCCTTGGCTAGCACGAGTGCAGGCTAAATAGAATAAGAAATTTTCATTGAACATTTGCCCTAAGGCACCCGCCGCTAGTTGCACACCTACCTTAGCCAACGCCGTCCGCTCTTGGTCACGCAGAATGCCTTCGTCCCCCATTTTACGAGGAAATACGCCCTCATTGAGGCCTAGCACATAGACTTCCTTCGCATCTGTCATATAGCTACGGTCGATGGTGGTAATCGTCACATGATCCAACGATGGCGGCACCAAAGAGTAGGTCACTTCACTGAGTCCTTCCTCGATGATAAGCCCCATCTCCTCTGTGTTCAACTTCTCTGTACCCGTCACTGATGCACATTCCTCTAGCAATTGAATAGCATGTTTATAGATCTGTACATGGCTGGCACTTTCTTGTACATCCCCACGGTCCTCTGCTTCGTCATACCAATGTTTCAATTGCTCTGGAATTTGCCAATCTTGCATAGTTTGGAATAGGAACTCACTCCATTCCTGTCCCGTATGTGACAGTTTACAGAAATCATAGATTGGACGCAAATATTCCAGGACGCGCATATGTAAAGCCTGCATCACAGCTCGTCGCTCTTCATCGTCCTCGCCACCATAGGTCCAGGCCTCTCGTAACCACGCCGCCCCTTGAATGCCGTATTCTAAACAATAGTTTTCTAATCGGTCTACTTCTTCCCGTGTGAAAGGCGCAAAATCCGTCTTCAGTAAGCGGAACACTGCGTCATGGTCAAAGAAGGTGCGATATACATGGAAGATACCTTGCAAAAACTCCGCCAAAGGATGGCTAGTCATCATTTTCCGTTGGTCCGAGAAGAAAGGGATGCCATAGTTCATACATGCTTTTTCCAGCACATCACCATAAGGCTCCATATCCCGCAATATAATTGTACAGTCTTTCCAGCGATGCCCCTCTTCTTGACGATATGCCAATATCTTACGACATACTGCATCGGTCTCCCGCTCTCGATTGTAGGCACTTACCATGGTCAACGAATCTTCAGTGGTGTTTGCTTTCATAGGTGTTTTAAAAAATTGTGTGTTCAATTGTTGCAGCACAGGTGTCCCTCGATAGACGGTGTTCATATCATGCACTACTGCCTCTGGATACCAAGTCATCATATCTCGGTACGTCTCCCAAACGCGGAAATACATAGATCCCTTGCGACTGTGCACCTCTTCCTCCAAGGATGGCAAACTGATTGTCATATGACAGGATTCACTAAGAGAAAACAGCCGTTGAATCAATCGATATTGTAGTGGCGTAAACCAATGAAATCCATCCACAAAGACATGACACCCTTGCATCAGTGGCGACTGTGGTAATAGGTCGATCAATGTTTCCATAGAATCTTGGACACCTAACTCTTCCAGCGCTGCATCGTAGCGTTCTAACAACAAGGATAATTCTTGTAATTTACGGCCCAACACCATAGAATCTACATGTTTCACAGCCCCCGACAAGTCCTCTGGCGTCACACCAAAGGCTTTACACTCCGTCAATAGCCCTTGTATGACATCTCCAAAATGAGGTTGTTTCGCTGCCTGTTTAAACAAGTCCAACTCTCCGGCTGATTGCTTTAACAATACCCGAAGGACTAGTTTTTTTCCAATTTCCGACAGGCCTTCTTCTTTCACTTTCCCTAAGGATTGATACACTTGATAGGCTAATCGTGTCATGCCCACCACACGCACCGTGGTGAACCCTTTTTCCTGACGAAACTCTGCTAGTTTGCGTTCCATCATATACGTCGCAGGATCTGGCACAAGGACGATAATCTGGTGGTCTGGATGGTCTTGTAAAATTCGTTCTATCTCTGCGAAACAAGCCGTAGTCTTTCCCGTACCAGCTCCGCCAATATATAACTGTGGTTGCATGTCCAACTCCTTTTCCTTTCAACACGTTGTATCTATCTCTATCCTATCATGTCTAGGGCACTTAGTAAAATTGCCAGGTCCCTCAACCGATTGACCTGGCAATAGTATATATGTAATTAACGGTACGCTACCCGTTTTGGTTGCATATCATGAAAGTGCAAGCGCTCCTTCGCTGTGACTTCCCAATCGGTGCCCGGTTTGCCATAATTGGCGTACGGATCAATGGACAAGCCACCACGTGGTGTAAATTCGCCCCACACTTCAATATATTTAGGCTCCATCAATGCCACTAAGTCTTTCATGATGATGTTGATACAATCTTCGTGAAAGTCTCCATGGTTGCGAAAACTAAATAAATATAATTTTAAAGATTTACTTTCCACCAGCTTTTCATCTGGCACATAGGAAATATAAATCGTTGCAAAGTCCGGTTGCCCCGTCATTGGGCAAAGACTCGTAAACTCTGGACAATTGAATTTCACAAAATAGTCATTCCCTGGATGTTTATTAGGAAATGCTTCTAGCACCTGTGGTGCATAATCTGTAGGATAGTCCGTATGGCTACCTAAAGCATGAACACCTTGTAATTCTGCTGCATTACGACCACTACTCACGAACTAAAACCTCCTTATTTTTATAGACTACTTTCTCCAACGCATTAATCAAGAAGTAGCTCACTACACCACACACGAACTGACCTACTACGAGGGAGCTCACTAATACCCAGTATGGAACTGGCAAGAAATAGATCAACCAAATTGGTACAATCAATCCTGGTACAAAGGTAATGATAGGAATCAACACCCAATTACCTAACCCTTGACGCTTCGCAAGGATGATTAGACCTGTTGTCAATAAACCTACGATAGCTCCACCGATAGAATCCACTAAACCAAAACCACCCATCACTGTATTACTTACAAAGTTGGCAATACTAAAGGCTGGAATGGTGAATGGAAAGATAGCTGACAATCCATAGAGCGCTGTAGCAATACGCACTTGATACTGACCAAAGGCAAAGCCTTGCGTACCGATCATAAGCGCCAAATACATAGCGATGGAAATGGCAGAAATCGTCAATCGTTGTGTGTTGTTAAATTGTTTCATTATAACTCCTTAGTTTTGTTTACAGACAGGAGGATCTCGAACTGTCTATCTAATACCTACTACGACATAACTCGTAGCTACCTAGAACATTTCTAGGGTTTTGAAAAGCTCCGGGTATTCCAATGTGCCAGCTTCTAAAGGTGCTGCTTGGGCATCAAGCTTGATACACATCATATGCTCCCGGTCCAACCCTTCTGGTGGTTCTACACCAAAGTTATGTGCAAAATCATAGCCCAACCGTGGATAGTACACATTACTTCCGTACACGAACAAGTAGGAATATCCCATCTTACGAGCCAATCGTTGGCCCTCTAAGACAAGAGCTCCTCCTACACCATGTCCACGCATAGACTGCGCTACCGCCAGTAGACCCAAAATAAGCACATCTTGGTCGCCTACTTTACCACGCAGGAACATACCATACCCTGCAATGGCATTGTCGATAATCGACACCAAAGATAACTTAGGAATATACGCATCAGACTCACGCAAGGCTTCCACTAGTTTATATTCTCGTCCTGTACTGCGATCTGCACTGATATAGGCTTCTCGCACGAGAGCTGTGACCGTATAAAATTCACGCTTTTTCTCTTCTCGTATAATCATAGTTCCTCCGGTTCATGATGAAAGTACACCAAATGGATTGCTATCCTTTAGTATACCGAACTTTTTCGATAATAGCAAATATCTTTCCCTTATTTCTTAGCTTTCTTCGCTAGTCTCTCTCGTTCTTTTTGCTCTTGTTTTGCCAATCTTTCTTGCTCCTTAGCTTGCTGTTTTGCTAGCTGAGCTTCCTTGTTAGCCTGTTGCTTTGCTAATCGAGCTTGCTCTTTTGCCTGCTGTTTCGCCAATTTTTGTTCTGCTTGTAACTTAGCTCGTTCCGCCCTTGCCAAATGTTGCTGCTCTTTCTTTGCCAATGCCTCTTGTTTTCGTTGAGCTTTCGCTAATTGGCGTTGGGCTTGTGTGTCTAACCGTTCCTGTTTGCGTTCTGCTTTTTGCAATAAAGCCCACTCTTGTTTTGCCACTTTCATAAGCGGTCGTTGTTCCTTTTTAGACGCATCCCATTGACCCCCAGCCATAGCCTCCTGCACTTCTCCATCAATAGGCTGTAAGGCTACGTTTCCTTCTGCCTTCACCGAAGGCACTACTAATTCTAAATGGCTTCGCTGAGATGTTCCTTGTTGAAAAGTGCGCACTTGTACTAACCCATGATTTGGCAAAGCAGATGCATCAATTTGGAAGGATTCCATTTTCTTTTGGATTTCTTCTTTCGTCAAAGCTGGTTCCACTGCTATTGGTGTTCCCTCATCAGCACTATCTATTTGAGCTTTACCTGATTTTGCTTCTTCTTGTTCAATTTCATAATTCATAATAGAACGACGGTTTTCATTGTACAATCGCAATGCCAACATGCGATCACTTTCATTCATAGTTTCACGGCGTGCCACCACATCTGCCATCATAGGGATCAATTCTTTTCTAGTGAATGCTCGTGATCCTAAATCTACCCCCTTAGTATCCGTAATCGCTCCATGTTTCACCAATGTCATAAGCGCTTGATATTCCCAATCAGGAGGACTCACTACACCATATGGGTTTGCCTCTGCTTGAGCCACTGTCAATCCACCGGCTACCAATGCCAATGCTATATAATATCGTAATTGTTTCATATCTATATCCTTTCTATTACCTATGCCGACCTACATACTGCGCCCTCGAGAACTCTGCTAACCACGCTGTTTCACCACTGGCACGAACAGATACAACCACTGCCGTAGCTGGTCCACCACTATGATCTAATTCCTCATCAATCAGTTCTATGGACTCCATAGATGCCCCTTCTAAATAACTTAACACTATCAACTCTTGGCGGATGCCTCTGGAACCAATAGGCACCACACGAGATGTACTAGGATGTGCCAAAGCTCGTCGGACCTCATCATAGGTAACAATCCATTCTGGCTGTTCTAGCACTTCATTACCTACTAAGGGTTTTCCTAGTACGTACACAGCATAAGGTTCCCCTGTACCAAGCATTTCTGGCTTCCCGATTCCTAAGGCAGTAATCCCTACAGAGGTAGTGCTTACTTTCATATTGCTTTCATGGCTGCCATTAATTGGTACATCGATACCTAATGTATCCAATTCCTCTTGAATTCCCCTTATAACAGGTATCACTACCGTATCATAGTCGCCACCAATGAGATATTGAATTCCTTTTACTACACCTTTCGCACATAAAATTTCTAGCATCGCTACACGAGTTGCAAACGCACCTACCATAGAGTAGGGCGCTTCTAATACATCATGTTCTTGCAAACCGATACCACTACTAATATCACTAGCAACAATCCAATCTACACCATTTTGCAAAGAAATTCTTGTTATATCTCGCATATTATCTACCACCAAAAACTTTAGTCAGCTGACTTACCACCAGTGCCGCTCCCACATAATTTACTAGATAGGCTAAAGACAACGGCACAAATAAAATCGCCACAACTTCTACACTGTGCATCATCCATGATGTCACAACTAGACCTAAACCTACATTGATGATATACCCTACTATACCACTTACTACATAAGAGAAAGATGAAGTCCTCTTACGTATACAATATCCTATACTAGCCCCAGTACAAGCCATGATCAAAGCTACCACCACATGCATAGGTACACTAAGAGGAAATCCGGTGAATACGGCCGTTGCTAAATGCCCTAAGGCCCCAAGCACAGCACCTGCTACAGGTCCTAACAGTAAGGCTCCTACAAAAGCTGGCGACGAATCAAATCCAATGGAATACACACCAAAATGAATCTGTCCGCCTATAGCACAAAGAGCAATCAATAAGGCATAGACCGTAATCGTTCTAATATTCATAATACCCCCTCCTAGGGAAGAATAACTCATACTATTTCTATGTTTATTATAGGTGACCCCACCGTATAAAGCAATCATTCATGGTCTTTTCATGTACAACATCTATACTTTTTATATACATCTCTTTAATCTATTTTGAAAATACGTTACAATACAAATATACACCTTAACATGAAAGGAGCACCTATGAAAGTCTTAATTGTTGAAGATGAACAAATGCTGAATAATATTATTGCCAAACGTTTAAAACTAGAATCTATGATTGTAGATCAATGCTTTAACGGAGAAGATGGATTAGATTATATTTCCACATCTAGTTATGATGTGATCGTTATGGACATAATGATGCCAAAAATGGATGGTCATGCCGTAGTACAACAAATGCGTGAAGAAGGTAACAAAACCCCGGTTCTTTTCTTAACTGCCAAAGATACATTAGAAGATAAAGTATCTGGTTTAAATTTAGGCGCTGACGACTATTTAGTAAAACCATTTGAATTTGACGAACTCATTGCTCGCATCTATGCGTTAGCTCGTCGTGGTCGCAATCAAGCTACGGAAGATATTATTGCAGGGCCATTACGCATCAATCAAAAGAGCCGTTCCGTTCTTCGTAATGGAGAGCCTATAACATTAACTGCCAAAGAGTTCGACCTACTCTTCTATTTAGCAAGCAACCAAAATATCGTTTTATCTCGTCAACAAATTCTTGACCATGTGTGGGAATACGACTATGAAAGTTACTCCAATCTAATCGACGTATATATTAAAGACCTGCGCAAAAAAGTGGACATCGACGAAACCAAAAAATTAATTCAAACTGTTCGTGGCGTAGGCTATGTGTTCCGTACCGAGGAATAATCCATGCACGATGTAATCAAACGCTGTTGGAACTCCATAGAGACTCTTCTCTTGCGAGTTCCTTTGGTATATAAAATTACTAGTTGGTACTCTATTTTTCTACTGCTAATGATAGGGCTACTAGCTACCTTTGTAATCCAATTCACCCATATTTGGGACCAAAATGAAATCCGTACAGACCTACAAGAGGCTGTCATTGAATCCGCTAGTGACCCTAAAAAATTTAAGCCCTTTGATGACGGTATCTTTCTCTTAGTCTATACCCATGATGGAGTCGTCTTACGAGGTAATGTACCTGATTTATTTCCAAAAGAGGCTCCTCCTTCCTTTGATGCTATCACTGAAGTGAGTCATCAGAACCGTTCTTTTCTATACTACGATGCTCCCATTCAGCATCGCCCTGGTGTACAAGGCTATATTCGTGGCGTCGTACCTATGGCATTCCTTGATAGAAAGTCAAATAGCATGTTCTTCGCTTTATTATTCGGTGGTATTCTCTTCGTTACGGTTGCTGCTATTGGGGGATATTGGATTATTCAACGAGGTTTAAAACCAGTACGTACCGTTACCAATTTAGCTGCACAAATTTCATTAAAGCGAGATTTATCAGAACGTATTGAAAATATCCCTGAATCTGGAGATACTATCTATCAATTAGCTTCTACTTTCAACCATATGCTCAGCAGTTTAGAAGAATCTTCTAATCGTGAAAAGCGCTTTAATTCCGACATTTCTCATGAATTACGTACACCTATTGCTGTCATCCAAGCTGAAAGTGATTACGCTCGTCAATATGTAGCCTCCTTAGAAGAAGCAAAAGAAAGCTTTCAAAATATTTTTGTTCAGAGTAAGGGAATGGCAGACATGGTCTCACAATTGTTAGAAATTGCTCGCCTTGATAGTCTAACCAATATAGATAAAGAACCTGTCCCTCTATCCCAGGTGGCTGAACAATTAGCCCATACCTATGCTCGATTAAGTAAGGAGAAACATCTTACTTTTACTAGCCATATTGATGAGTCTATCATTGTTTATGGCAACCAAATCCTATTGCAACAGGCAATGGCCAATCTTTTGGACAATGCTTTCAAATTTGCCCATACGAGAGTACACTTGGAAGTCTCCTCAGGATCTACCATTCACATCTCCGTTCAAGATGATGGCATTGGTATCCCTCCGGAAAGCATCCCTTTAATTTGGGATCGATTGTACCAAGTAGACCCTTCACGTACCTCAAAAGAAAATAAAGGTCTCGGACTTGGGCTCTTTTTTGTACAAAATGTTGTGCAACTCCATGAAGGTACACTGCAAGTAGAAAGCACACCAGATGTAAAAACAACATTTGGCTTTGAATTACCAATTCATAATAATTCTGAAATATAACAAAAGAGGATATCTGACAAAATTGTCGGATATCCTCTTTCTTACTTCACTCACTATATACAGTCTATCAGATGTATTGAATGTTCGGTCGATTTCCATGGATTTTCAACACTAAATAGCCAATGATCATCATTCCTATACCTGCCACCAAGAATACATAGGATGTACCCCAATAGGTGGCTACTATGCTAGCAAACAGCGGTCCTATCATATTTCCTAATTGTTGGGATGTCGTGGCAAGTCCGAATACTCGGCCCCGCACTGATGGATCTGTATTCACGGTCATAGCTGATCCAAGGGATGGGAATATACCTACAATAAATACGCCAATAAGTAATTGCAAGGCCCCAAACCACCATAATCCAAACGGTAAACTTTGCAATAATAATACAGTTCCAGTACCCATTAGCCCATAAGATATGACTCTAAAGTATCCTCGCCGCTGTCCATAAGCAGCCCACACATTAGTCATAATCATGCCCATCACACCACCACCGCTGAGAATGGACCCTGCTAACATGGCAGCCCCTTCCATGGACCCTTTTAATTCTCCCACATAAATGGCCACAATAGGTTGTAGCATAAGCATAACAGCTTGCACTAAAAAATATAATCCTAAAATATGGAGTAGTACCTTATTTTGTTTTGCTGCTTGTAAATCTTCTGAAAAAGAAGTTGTTTTTACAGGAGCTTCACTTTCCATTTGTGGTTCTTTCACAAAGATAGCTATTGCTGCAGTGACGATAAATAAAGTAATCCCTGCCACCATAAATACAGGCCGCATCCCTACTGCTAGTTCTGTCAACCCTCCTGTTAAGGGACCCACAGTATTCCCTAGGACTAAACCCATCTGAAAGATACCCATCGCCGTACCTACACGTTCTTTTGGCACAGATAATGATACCATAGTCATAGCGGCTGGCATAAACCCATTGGCAAAACCTTGAAACGCACGAACTAATAAAAATTGATATTCATCTTGTACAAAAGCGCTCCATAAATACGATAGGCCAATCAAAATCCCTGCCCGGATTGCCATTAGTTTCTTTCCATGCTGATCCGCCAATCGACCCCATACAGGAGCCATGATGGCAGCGATAAAAAATGAAATAGAAAATGACAAGCCCGACCAAATAGCTAACTGTTCCTGTTCCACACCGAGCTCTAAAAGATACACGGGAAGGAAAGGAATGATCATTGTATAACAAATGGCAAGCAGTGACATCCCTATAGTAAGAATCCACACTGCCACCATTCCTGTTTGTTGTAATCCTTTCATACTTTACTCCCTCTAGATATACACAAATTGTAACCTTATTGTAACACATCTACCGTAAGGCCCCAATAAATTCCCTTCATAGACAGGGAAATAAAAATAGAGGATAGTTGATATACTATCCTCTACTCATTGTAACTATAAGTAGATTGTCACTATCTAGCCTTTGACATTATGCAAGACTTTCCATAACAAATTCTGTAACAATTGAAGCTCCTCTTGAGATAATCCCAATTTCGTTTCAATTAATTTTGGAATATGTCGAACTTTTTTCTCCAAAGACTTTCCTTTTGTTGTTAACGTAATCATCATAGAACGCTCATCTTGTTTAAATCGTTCACGTATAATTAAGCCTTTTTTCTCTAGCTTCCGTAACAATGGAGTTAATGTTCCCGAGTCTAAATAGATTCTCTCTCCAATCATTTTTAGATTCGCTTCTTTATATTCCCAAATAACAGACATCGCAAGATATTGTGTATATGTGATCCCCAACTCAGAGAGTTCTGGTTGACATGCTCGCAACGCTTCTTTTGCTGCTGCATATAAAGGGAAGCCGATTTCTTGCTCTACCTTTAATTTCTCTTTTTTCATCCTAAAATTCCCTTACCTCTTTCTTACAACTTACACTGAAAAATGTCGGTCAATAACATCTTGAAGCGTTAAACTTTGCATATATTCACGCAAATGATTTTGTAGATGTTCCCATAATGGCAATGTACGGCATCCTTCACTCATCGGACATGTGTTCACATCTTCCTCTAAGCAAGCTACAACTGCAATAGAATCTTCTGTAGCAGCAAGAATATCATAGACCGTATAGTCTTTTGGCTCTTTTGTCAGTTGGTAACCACCATACTTACCACGAACACTTTTTACATATCCTGCTGCACTCAATCGTGCTACAATTCCTTCTAAATATTTATCAGAAATATTTTGGCGCTCCGCCATTTCACGAATAGATACATTGCGATCTACACTGTGCTCTGCCAAATCAACTAGCACGCGTAATGCATATCGACCTTTAGTAGAAATTTTCATAAATAATACCTCTTCAAAAGTAGGATTTATACCTAATCTATATTATATATAGAACAACGAATTTTGTCTATATAGATTGTGTACATATTTAGTACCTATATTGCATAAGTAACACTCACAATATGCATATAAGCAATATATTTTGTATATTTACACATACTGAAAACCAGTGTCGCCTACTAATGTACTCCATTATAAACTTATTAGTATAATTTATATAATTTTATAAGTTTTATAATTTTTTTAAATAAATTGACTCAAAAAACCTATCCTAACCTTCTAGTCTATGCTACAATAAGGATGTAATTTTATTTATTACTAGGAGGTTCACCATGTTAGAACGCGTATTCGCCTTAAAGGAGCGAAATACTACAGTCCGCACAGAAATACTAGCAGGACTGACGACTTTTATTACGATGGCATATATTTTGCTATTAGCTCCCAACTTACTAAGCCTAGCTGGTATGGATAAAGATGCTGTATTAATTGCTACAGCCTTGGGTGGTGGTTTAGTCACCATTGCCATGGGAGTATTTGTTAATTATCCTATTGCTTTAGCACCAGGAGTTGGCCTATTAGCTTTTTATTCCTTCACCGTAGTTCTAGGTATGGGGTTAACATGGCAAACAGCATTAGGTGCTGTATTTATTTCTGGTCTTGTATTCCTTGTACTGACTCTGACGAAAATCCGTCAACTTATTATTGAAGCAATTCCTTCTTCTTTAAAGATTGCTATCACCGTAGGTATTGGCTTGTTCATTTGTATCATTGGTTTGAAACTATCTGGACTTATGACTATCGCCTTATCCTTACAACCTGGTACATTGAACGACATTGTAACTGCCAAAGGTCATGGAGCACCAGCTGCATCAGAAACCTTATTAACATTAGGAAACTTAAGCAATCCTGAAGTGCTTTTATCTCTTTTCTCTTTGTTCTTCTCTGCCGCTCTCATGGCTCGTCGTGTCCCTGGATCTCTATTAATTGGTGTTATCATCACATCTATCATTGCTTATGCGACTGGTATCGCTACTTTACCAGAATCTTTAAGCATTATAGCAGTCCCTGATTTCAGTAAAATTGCCTTTATGGAATTGGATATTTCATCAGCATTCCATGTTGGACTTATTACTATTATCTTTTCATTTACTTTCGTTGAGCTCTTTGACTCCATGGGCACATTGATTGCTACTGCCTCTAAAGCAGGCATTGCAGACCCTAAAAAGGGTGAATTCCCAGGTCTTGGTAAAGCTATGATTGTAGACTCCCTTGGCGTTAGCTTCGGTGCTATGCTTGGTTCTAGCACAATTACTGCATTCGTTGAAAGTGCTGCTGGTGTAGGTGCTGGCGGTCGTACAGGATTGACTGCTGTTACTTGCGGTATCATGTTTATCCTTTGTTTATTCTTTGCTCCATTAATCGCATTAGTTCCAAATGCAGCTACAGCTCCTGTACTTATTTTAGTAGGAGCACTAATGATGGAAGCTATCCGTGAAATCGACTTCTCCGATTGGACAGAAGGTTTCCCTGCCTACTTAGTTATTGTATTAATGCCATTTACATACAGTATTGCTAATGGTGTTGCCGCTGGTCTTATTGTATATCCTTTGATGAAGTTTATCACTGGCCGTCATAAAGATGTACACTGGTTTATGTATGTACTAGGTGCGATTGTATTGGCAAAATACATTTGGTTTGAATAACATACTGAATAACATATAAAATAACTTCAAATACAATAGAGGAAAGTTGATTCCATCATCAGCTTTCCTCTATTTTTTAGATTCTATAATACATGCTATCTCTACTCATATAAGAGTACTCGCCAACTTGTTTTACATGACAATAGGCATATCTCCCCATACATCAATGAAAGGGTCCCACAGGACCCTTTCATTGTATTTTGTATGTATTTCATATGGCTCTAATCAACAGGAATCGGACCTAGTCCCAACCCTTATACTACAGCAAGTCGTCTTCGTATACCGCTTCTTCAAAGAACAATGGCAACAAATCTTCGCTATATTCATTCATATCGCGGCCTGTTTTAGAGAATACCACAGACGCTGCAAATCGCATTAACTCTGCTTCGTTCTCTGGATTGTTCACAAATTCTTCAATAATTTTGTCCATATCTAAATGGCGTTTCATAATGAATCGAGCCAATTTACGACGATTCACTGGATCATTCACCAGTTCATCTACATCGATAATATACTCTGGCATTTTAATAGCAATATGTGTGTGGATTCCGTCTTCTTTCATGATAACCTCCTACTTGCACGCCCTATACTAGAGCTATACTTATATACCAACAAATATTATATTTCATAGTAATCACATAACAATTACATAACTACTTATACCTATTCTTCAACTTTCATAGTAACCTACCAAAATCGGTCATACCCCTAAGTACATCTAGTCATTTCCTGTACTCCTTATACATACCTGCATGTCTGCCTATAGGTTCGCTATGCTCCGTACCCGCTCTTGTAAGCTAGCCTCATTAGTAAACACCGTATCTAAACACAGTCCATGGGCAGGCGCTGTTTTCCCGATTAATTGTCTATTCTCACCAGCTATGATACATAGCACGTCCTCTGGTTGAAAGCGGCCTAAGCCTACATCCACCAAGAATCCTGCTATATTCCGCACCATGTGATACACGAATCCATCTCCTAATACATGGATTCTGACAGTCGTTCCCTCTTGGAATACCTTTACAGCGTACATGGTTTTCACTGGATCTTGTATCGTCGTATTATGGCCTTTGAAAGTACTGAAATTATGTGTTCCTTCTAATGCCTTTGCGGCTTGCTTCATGGACGATATATCCAATGGTTTGCGCACATGGTAGGCATAACGCAGTTGTAGTGGGTCCACCACGGCATCATTATGAATGGTGTAAATGTATTCCTTCCCTTTCACATAATTCCGTGGATTCCAATCCGATGGCAACTCCTGTGCCTCACGGACCACGATATAGGGTGGCATATGGGCAATGAGGGCTCTCATTAGATTATCTACGGGAATCTTACCCATAGTAGTGAATGCCACTACTTGTCCTCTAGCATGGACACCTGCATCCGTCCGAGAAGACCCGTAAATCGTGATAGACTCATTACAAACCTTAGATAAAGCTTCCTCTAAATAGCCTTGCACCGTAGGGCCATTCTGTTGTCGTTGGTATCCACAAAGCTCTGTGCCATCATAGGCGACGATGAGTTGTATGGTTCTTGTCATATACCAAGTCCCCACCGCAATACAGCTAAGAGAAGACTCACGAACACCACTGCGCCAATACCATAGAAATCTAATGGACTATAGCGTAATTCTTTCATCCGTGTACGACCTTCTCCACCTCGGTAACAACGAGATTCCATAGCTACTGCCAATTCATCGGCACGGCGGAAAGCACTAATAAATAATGGCACAAGTAAAGGTACCATATTTTTAGCCCGTTTCAGTAAGGATCCTGTAGTAAAATCAGCACCACGGGATTCTTGTGCTTTCATAATGCGGTCTGTTTCCTCTAATAGTGTTGGAATGAATCGCAAGGCAATGGTCATCATCATAGCCAATTCATGGGCTGGCACACCAAAACGTTTCCATGGATTTAGGAGTCTTTCAATACCATCCGTCAACCGTATA
Source organism: Veillonella sp. 3913 (assembly GCF_003992235.1). Classification (NCBI taxonomy): domain Bacteria; kingdom Bacillati; phylum Bacillota; class Negativicutes; order Veillonellales; family Veillonellaceae; genus Veillonella; species Veillonella sp. 3913. The sequence goes on from NZ_RQVF01000005.1 coordinate 116,549, forward strand.
GGCGATGTTGTATAGGTCAACAAGGAGGAGAATACAATTAAGAAAACCAATCGTCCTGCCATAAGGCCACCCAAATTAAGACCTTCTCGACTGATATGAAGCCAACCATAGGTAAATAGATATTCTCCCGGCGTGGTGAATACGTGAATAGCCAAGGTGAATACAATGATAATCCACAAGGGTTTAATAGACAGCCACACCAGCCGCACTGGTAAACGAGATAACCCCAAACATCCGAAGGTAAAGGCTGCTACAATGCTATAGGTCACCAAACTGTCCGCAAAGAAAATAGCAATGATGAAAATCATAGTGGCTATAATCTTAGCCCGTGGGTCCATACGGTGTAACAAGGAATCTCCTGGAAAGTACTGGCCAATGGTAATATTACTTAGCATGGTGCACCTCCTTGAGATACTCGTAAATATCTGCTACTGCCTCATGGACATGGACACGGTCAATATTGACAGGAATGTTTCGCTCTGCTAAAGCTTGCAAGGTTTGCGACAATGGCGGTACATCCACGCCAGCAGATTGTAATTTCTCACGGTCATTATGGAAAATTTCAATAGGGTTGCCATCTAATAAGACTTGCCCTTGGTGCATAACAATCAATCGATTCGCCATGCGAGAAATATCTTCCATATTATGGGACACAAGGATAACGGTAATCCCTTTTTCCTTATGTAGTTTCAGAATTTCTCCAAAGATTTCTTCTCGTCCAAATGGATCGAGTCCAGCAGAAGGCTCATCAAGAATTAAATAGTCTGGATCTAAGGCAATGACACCTGCAATGGCCACACGGCGCATTTGTCCACCCGACAAATGGAAGGGAGACCGCTCTGCATAGGTATCGTAGTCTAAGCCTACAAATTTCATGGCTTCTCGCACACGGCGGTCCACTTCCGCCTCATCAAATCCTAGATTCTTAGGTCCAAAGGCAATATCTTTAGCAATGGTTTCCTCGAAGAGCTGATGCTCTGGATATTGGAATACCATACCTACTTTATGACGTGTTTGTTTTACTGTTTCTGTTTTACCTACTAGGTCCACACCATTGACTGTTACGGTACCTGAGGTAGGATGCAATAAACCATTCAGATGTTGTACTAAGGTGGATTTACCCGACCCAGTATGGCCGATGATGCCTACAAACTCACCTTCGTGAATGGTCAAGCTCACATCGTGAAGAGCCGTTTTTTCAAAAGGTGTCCCCTGTCCATAGGTGTAGGTTACATGTTCTAATTGAATTGACATATGGCCTCCCCTAGTTCTTCATTGCTAGTAATGCCCTTTGGCATAGTGACCCCTTTTTCTTGTAAGCGCACCGCAATCTCTGACGGCACCGGTACATCTAGCCCAAGACCTTTTAACGTGTCTACATTCATAAATACATCTTTTGGAGCTCCTTCATCGATGACCTTACCTTGTTTCATCACAATGATACGATCTGCTAAAGCTGCTTCTTCCATAAAGTGCGTAATATATACGATAGTGATGCCTTCTTCTTTATTGAGACGGTACACCGTATCCATGACTTCTTTGCGTCCTTTAGGATCGAGCATAGCCGTTGGCTCATCTAAAATAATGCATTTAGGTTTCATCGCTAAAACACCAGCAATGGCGATACGTTGCTTTTGCCCTCCTGATAATAGATGGGGCCCATGTAAAGCATAGTCCGACATATTCACAGCTGCTAATGCAGCATCCACACGTTCTCGAATTTCTGGAGCTGGTACCCCTAAGTTTTCTGGACCAAAAGCCACATCTTCTTCTACAATGGCTGCCACGATTTGATTATCTGGATTTTGGAATACCATGCCCACATTTTGGCGAATATTCCAAATTAATTGTTCTTCTTTTGTATCCATTCCTAAAACGGTAACGGTACCAGATGTAGGTTGCAATAGGACATTAAAATGTTTGGCAAGGGTACTTTTACCACTCCCATTGGTCCCTATAATACTGACAAACTCACCTTCATGAATGTGAACGCTCACATCCTGTAAGGCGTGTACCTCACGGCCCATTTCGTCTTGGTACACATGACTCATATGGTCCGTAGCGATCATAACTTGTTTCATTTTTTATCTAATTTCCTCTCTACGTAAGTACAATTGTTACTTCGTATTACAATCTACTTCATTATACCTTGTAGAGAGGTTTAGGACAATAGGCAACCTGCTGTAGGTTTATATGGTTAACAATACAATTTATTTTTTGAAAGCAATGTGACGATAACTTGTGAAAGTCAACCATTTTCCGAAAGTATCATTTAGATTCTTAGAATCTTCAATATCCGCTAAGAATTGAGTATATTCTTCGCCAGAGTGTACCTCAATACCAAAGCCACGACCGTTTAGCAATGGCAAACCTTGGTAGGTATACTCACGCAATGGAGCGATGGCTGTGATGACACCATCTCGCACAGAAATATAGACTTTATCACGTAGAATTAGGATATCGAAAGTACTTGGATATTGGTAACTATCTCCTGTAAGCGGAATCGCATCACCCACATGGTATGTGGCACATTCAGGTCTTACTTTATCTACGGTTAACCCTTCCACATCGTAGTAGAATTCTTCAAAAATATCGCCACGACCACGCACGGCATCGCCAATAAATGTGTACAGTTCCTCTCCTTTATCGAGGGTATCTTGGATAACACCACAGGCCGCTGTCATATGGCTTACACGGTCGATAAGGATGAACTCGCCCAATGTTTTATGCTTAGTGAAAGTATCCACCACAATTGGCTCTTGTAAAGTCAAAACACAACGAGCTATTTCATTTTTGCTTAATCCATCTCGATCCACATGATCGCCTGTATTCACATCCACAGCATACCGAATTTTGCTCACTACCCCAGACACTAATTTCGTACCTGCCATGATCAGATATTCTCTGCCTTCTTGCAAGGTAGTATCATCCATCCATAGTAATGTCGTTTCTAGCTTCGCGCTCACCTGTAACTCTGTGCCATTTACAATGACGCAACCACGGGACACATCTACTTCACGGTCTAATTGGATGGTCACCGCTTCTCCTACGTGAATTTCCTCGACAGAATCAAATCCTCGAATTAAAGATTTCACCACTGCCGTTTCACCGCTTGGCAATACGCACACTGTGTCATTCACACGAAGAGTACCGCTTTCTACTTGACCTTGGAACCCTCTAAACGTATGGTCTGGTCGCGATACACGTTGTACTGGCAAATAGAAGCCTTCTTCTTCAAAAGCTTGGATATCTACTGTTTCTAAATGGCCGAGCAAGGTATTGCCCTTGTACCAAGGCATGTGCGGAGAGTGAACGGTAATATTATCCCCCTCTGTAGCCGATACAGGAATAATAGCAATGTCCGCCAGTTGCAATTCTTGTTGTAATGCTTGAATATCTGCTTGAATCTCTTGGAATCGACTTTCACTATAGTCCACTAAGTCCATTTTGTTCACTGCAAAGATGAAATGTTGGATACCCATTAAGGCGCAGATACGAGCATGACGACGTGTTTGCACCAACACACCTTGCTTCGCATCCACCAGAATGATCGCTAAGTCAGCAAAGGATGCCCCTACCGCCATATTGCGAGTATATTCTTCATGACCTGGTGTATCCGCCACGATGAAGCTGCGATGATCTGTTGTGAAATAGCGATACGCCACATCGATGGTGATACCTTGCTCACGCTCTGCCATCAAACCGTCTAGCAACAAGGAATAATCAATTTTGCCACCACGACTGCCTACCTTACTTTCTAATTCAAGGGCTTCTTTTTGGTCAGCATATAATAATTTGGAGTCGTATAAGATATGTCCAATCAATGTAGATTTTCCGTCATCTACACTGCCACATGTAATGAATTTCAATAAACTTTTCATTAGAAATAGCCCTCCCGTTTACGTCGTTCCATGCTACCTGCCGCTTCACTGTCGATAACCCTTGTTGTTCGTTCAGAGGATACGGCACTCAATGTTTCTTCAATGATTTCATCTAAGGTAGTCGCATTCGATTCAATGCCACCTGTTAATGGGTAGCAGCCTAAGGTACGGAATCGAACTAATTTATTTTCTACTGTTTCACCTTCTTGTAAGCGGAATCGTTCATCATCGACCATAATTAAGTTGCCATCACGTTCTACTACTGGTCGTTCTGCTGCGAAATACAATGGCACGATATCGATATTTTCTCGTTTGATATATTGCCAAATATCTGTTTCTGTCCAGTTAGAGATAGGGAATACACGCATGCTTTCCCCTTTGTTGATTTTTGTGTTAAATAGTTTCCACATTTCTGGACGTTGGTTCTTCGGATCCCACGCATGTTGTTCATTTCTGAAAGAAAAGATACGCTCTTTCGCACGGGATTTTTCTTCATCTCGACGACCGCCCCCAAAGGCTGCATCAAAACCGTATTTATCCAAAGCTTGTTTTAACGCTTGTGTTTTCATAATATCTGTGTAGGCCGCACCAGAGTCAAATGGATTGATGCCACGATCTACTCCATCCTGATTAATGTACTCTAGCATTTCAATGCCTAGTTTCTTTGCCACATTGTCACGAAACTCAATCATCTCTTTGAACTTCCAAGTCGTGTTCACATGTAAGAATGGGAATGGCGGTTTTGCTGGGTAAAAAGCTTTCATCGCTAAATGCAGCATCACCGAACTATCTTTCCCAATGGAGTATAGCATCACTGGATTTTCACATTGTGCGGCTACCTCTCGAATAATATATATAGCTTCCGCTTCTAATTCATCTAAATGAGAGAATTGACTCATATTGACCTCCTTAATAGGCATTACTTTCTTTTGCATTCACTGTAATTCGTTGCACAGTTCCATCTACTTTCGTAATGTCCCAGTGCAATAAATGACCTTCTGTTTGCACTACCATAGTAGCGCCCTTACCACCCATGTCTTCTCCTAAGAAAAAGGAAATGGCTCCTACAGGGCATTCTTTTACGCAAGACACGCAGCCCCAACAATCAGAAGGATAGGCGATGTAAGCTTTCTTCGCCTCATCTTTATAGATTAATGTCCCAGGGCATACTTGCTGGCATCTACCGCAACCGATACAAGTATCCTTATTAATTTGTATGCTCATAAGTATCCCCCTTTTCCACTAGTGGCCGTTGAAAGACCTGAAATTCACCATCTTGATATACGGAGTTGACGTACACCAATCTCTCATCACTGCAATGTGGGTAATCTCCATGCTCTCCAAAGCTGTGCCAACGTGTTTCCTTACGTCCCTCTAAATGAGCCACTAAGGCTTGAGCCACCACAATGCGATCTCGCAATTCATAGAGGTAGGACAGTTCATGTAATGTGCTTGCCTGTAGTTGCTCTACGTCTTTTGCTAAGGCTTCTAATTTTAATTTCGCAACGCCTAAGCTTTCTTCTGTGTATTTGTAGGCTTGGCTAATGCCACCGGCATAGACATCCATAATATCCTGTAATCGTTGTTCCTGTTCTTCAATACGGGCTAATGCAGAATCAGCATTAGTATAGGATAGTTCAACACCAATGTTTGTGCCGTTTTGTACAACACTATCGTTAGATCTGGTTTGTACAGAATCAACATTGGTATTAACTGCTGTAAATTCGCCCCTCACATGGGTTAGTAGGTTACTATCACTGGCACGGCTTATACCAGCACCTCCGTTAGCCCCCATTTGTGAAGTATATCGTTTCACGATAGCATCAATTGCTTTCTGATACCACGGTTCATTTCCTACAGATGGTACTTTACCTTGCTCTTGGTATCGTCGCACAATCTCATCCCCAGCAATTTCTCCTTCTGCTAAGGCTCCTGTGACATACTTTTGAGGTGCTCCCCCTGCCACATCACCAGCAGCAAATAGGTTAGCGATGGTCGTTTCTCGATGTGTATCGACCCAGTAACCACTCGCCGTATGACCGCCTACAATGTATGGCTCTGTGCCTTCAATTTCTACATTTTCTGTGGCAGGTCCTTGACCTCGTTCTACCCACCGTAATGTTTGGCTTGGCGCCATGTTGAGGTAGGCTTTCAGAAGGTCTTGCTCTTGGTCTGGAGAAATCCCCTTCGTCCCTAAATAGCAAGGGCCTCTGCCTTCCACCTGTTCCTGTACGGTACCGTACACACGTTGTGAAGTAGTAATACCGTATACACTTTCATAGTTCTCGCCAAGACTATTGATTTGTTTCGCTCCTACCCCTTGGGCGATGGTCCCAGTAGGTGCGATAGTATCTTTACAACGAAGGGCAATGAACCGCATCTCTAAGGTGGTCATCTCCGCCCCTTGCAAGATACCCATAGCATAGCCTGCCCCTGTATTGAAAGGGGAATACCACATTTTGTGGCGAGAGAAGCCTGGATTGTTGGGCTTATAAATCCCAGAGGCTCCGCCAGTAGCACAGATTACGTAAGTGGCTTCAATCTCATAGATGGTCCCCGTTTCCTTATGGAAACCCACAGCGCCATAGATACAATTGTCTTTCACGATATAATCTGTGATAACTAGTTGGTTAATCACCTCACAATTTTCTAAAGATTCCACGGCGCTCGCCAAGATGGGCTTAATATTTTCACCATTAATTTTAATATTTCGATTCCCACGAGCTACGTAATTACCTTGGCCATCTTTCAAAATCACTAGGCCTAATCGTTCTAACTCATGAACCGTTCCATTCACTCGTTCGCACATAGTACGCAACAAGTCATCTCGTACAATACCCTCCGCATCCTTTGTAGCATAGTCCACATAATCTTGAACCGTGCGGTTCGGCAAAATATAACAGTTGATGGCATTCACCCCTGCTGCCAAACAGCCGCTTCGTTTAATATGGGCCTTCTCCGCCACAATGATTCGAGCATCGCTGGCTTTTCCTATGGTTAACGCTGCATAACAACCAGCCGTCCCTCCGCCAATAATCAGCACATCCGTGCGCAGTCGCTCTTTCTTTCCTAACATCCTATGCACCCTTTCTTTCCTATGCATATACCCTTGTATATATTGTTTCTGTTCTATCTATAATTTCTAAAATATACTAGCAGTTATTTCCATACCAGCTATATCTTCTCTAATCATTTCATACACATTTGGTATATATGGCGTAACATCCTTGTAGCCTATATTACAGATAGCTAACTAATATCATCTATCTTCGTTACTACCATACCCGATAGATTTCTAAATATAGAACAAGCTACTTGTATTCATACCTTCGTTTTCCACTAGATACGTTGCGTTATCGTCGTAGATACATATTCTTGAAATCAACACATCCACCGCATCACCGACTTTGAAAGCATGTCCATCGATAGTATGATTCGCCACTAACACTAGTTCACCAATCCGGACCGTCACTTCCAAGCGATTACCTTTGAATAAAATATGTTCAATGTGACCTAACTCCACCACGCTACGATAGCGGTGTAAAGTCCCTAGAGGATAAATGCTGATATATTCTGGTCGAATTAAGGCTTCTTTTACATTATCGATTTTCTGAAAGCCTTTTAACACGTCACACCCTTCTACAACAGAAGACTTACCTAAGAACTTAGCCACAAACGGAGTCTTTGGGTTGCAATAAATCTCCTGTGGCGTTCCCACTTGTTCAATACGACCTTTGTTAGTCACTACAATTTGATCTGCCATTTCTAGCGCCTCTTCTTGGTCATGTGTCACAAAGATAGTAGTAATCCCAATTTGCTGAATCGTATTGCGCAACCACATACGAAGTTCTTCTTTTACCTTCGCATCGATGGCAGCAAAGGGTTCATCCAAGAGCAACACATCTGGATTCGGTGCCAATGCTCTAGCAAAGGCAACCCGTTGCCGTTGCCCACCAGATAATTGGCTCGGATATCTATCTTCTAAGCCACTAAGTCCGATGAGATCGATGAGCTCCGTTACACGACGACGAATTTCCTCCTTACTCGCTTTCTTCACGGTCAACCCAAAGGCAATGTTATCAAACACCGTCATATAGCGAAATAGAGCATAACTTTGAAATAAAAATCCAATCCCTCTGTCTGCAGGTGCCACAGTATTGACCCGTGTACCATTGATATAAATATCGCCTTCATCAGGTGTTTCCAAACCGGCAATCATCCGTAATATGGTCGTCTTCCCGCTCCCACTAGGTCCTAAGAGGGCTACCAAGCTGCCCTTCTCAATGGACAAGGACACATCTTTCGACGCCTGAAAGTCTCCATAATTTTTATATATATTCGATAAACTAACGTACATGCATTTCCTCCCTTTACCTGTATCGATGACAATTCGTATCATTGACAACCTTTGACCTACGGTATCATTGACTTGCCTCACCGATGCCTCGCTCTATCACTAACCTGCTTTACCGATGGCTAGCTTTATGGGCCGCATAGGTGCGCAAAGCAATCATGATGAAAGCCAATAGAATCAGCACCGAAGACACACTAAAGGATGCTACCACGGCACTTTCAGTACCAGACATATAAAGAGCGTCGATTTCTAATGGCAAGGTAAACGTAGATCCCCTCGCCTTAGATACAGCTGCCACAGCACCAAATTCACCCATAGCCCGGGCCCCGCACAAGATAATCCCATACAACAAAGGCCATTTGATGTGAGGAAAGGTAATATCCTTAAAAATACGCCATCCAGAGGCCCCCATCAAAGCCGCTGCTTCCTCTTCTTCTCGGCCTTGATTCAGCAAGACTGGCAAGATTTCACGGAATACGAAGGGCATGGTCATGAATACAGTCACCAAGATAACCCCTGGTATAGCAAAGACAATACGAATATCTAATCCTGTCCACGCATTAAACTGATTGATATACGGCCCCAACCAACCCAATCGACCAAAGGTGAGTAAAAAAGCTAACCCTGCAATAACGGGAGATACGGAAAATGGTATATCTGCCAAAGTGGCGATCAATGTTTTACCAGGAAAATCGAACTTCGATACCGCAAAGGCAGCTGCCACTCCGAAGATGGCGCTCACCAACATAGCAATGACCATCACCAGTATGGTCAGCCCCAAAGATTTCATCACATAGACAGTACTAATAGACTGCACATAGAACCGCCAACCTAACGACAAGGATTGAAACACTACTGAAAGCATAGGAATAAGGAGCATAAAAATAATGAATACCCAAGCTAATAGAATTAACAAGGTAGAACCGTATCGTCCTTTCATAGACCTATTACCTCCCTTTAATACGCTTCGCGTGATGATTCTGAATTAAATTCACTACTAACAAAATAGAAAACGAAATGCCTAGTAGCACGATAGCAATGGCTGTAGCACTGCTATAATCGGCATAATTTAACTTTTGCATAATCACATAGGATACAGCTTGCGTGTGATTTTTAAAACTATTCCCTGAAATGTAAATGATGCTACCATATTCGCCAATCCCTCTAGCAAAGGCCAAACTAAAACCAGTCAACAAGGGCGGCAACAATTCAGGAAAAATAACTTGTCGATACAATCTAAATTTACTGGCGCCCATCATGAAAGCAGCCTCTTCATAAATAGGATCTAAGGTTTCTAGCACCGGTTCCAAGGACCGCACCACAAAAGGAATCCCTACAAATACGAGGGCTACTACAATGCCAATTTGACTATAAGCCACGTGAATCCCCCAGTGCGACAAGATAGATCCAAACCAACCTGTATCAGTATACAGTTTCGATAAGGTAATCCCAGCCACTGCTGTGGGTAGTGCAAAAGGGAGTTCTATCATGCTGTTCAGTAAGTCTTTCCCTGGAAATGTGTAGCGCACCAGAACCCAAGCCAAGATAAAACCAAATACTACATTGATAGCTGCTGCAATAGCGCCTGTTAATAAACTAGTTGTAAAGGCTTGTACTACATTCGCTTTAGTAAGCAATACTTTCCAAGTGTCCCAAGGCAAGGACACTCCATGGGAAAATACTGACCCTAAAGGAATGATGATACAGATCGATAATAAGGCAATGGTAATGCCTAAGGACAAGCCCATACCTGGAATGATTCGTGTCGATGTAGGGCCTATGATTCGTGAAAGCCACGATGTATTATGTTCCATAGATTTCATCAAATACCCCACCTTCATCAAAAAACTTCTTATATACTGCATCCCAGCCACCATAGGCATGAATAGTTGTTAACTCTATCCTGTGGTAAAAGGTCGAAGAAAACTCCTGTAAAATAACTGGATTGGACGGTCTAAATCCATAAGAACCAATCAACCGCTGCCCTTCATCAGAGTATAAATATTGAATATAATCACGAGCTACCTCTGTAGTTTGATCTCGATCTGTAATTCCTTTTACAAGAGCCACATTAGGCTCTGCAACGATGCTTGTGCTAGGAGTCACCACCTCATATTGACCTGGATAGTTCTTCACAATTTGTAAGGCTTCATTTTCCCAAATCAAGAGCACATCCCCTTGCTTATTTTCTACGAAAGTCGTCGCCGCACTACGAGCGCCAGCATCTAAAACTTTCACATGGTCATAAAGAGATTTTACATACCCTTTGGCACCCGTTTCTGTACCGTATGCCCTGAGTCCATGGTCCCAAGCCGCCATGAATATCCAACAAGCCGCACTAGAACTTTTCGGATCTGGAGCTACGATGGAAATCCCAGACCTCTCTAAATCTACCCAATCTTGTATATGCTGAGGATTATCCTTACGCACTAAAAATACAATAGTCGACGTATAAGGAGCCGAATGGTTGGGAAACATGTTCTCCCAATTCGTATCGAGCAAGTGCACACGGTTCAGCATTTCAATATCTTGTGAAGACCCCAAGGACACAATATCGGCATCATTACCTTCGATGATGGACCGCGCCTGTGCACTAGAGCCACCGTGAGATTGCGTGACATGCACATCCTTTCCAGTGATAGCCTTATAATGCTCACGAAATAGGCGGTTATAGTCTTCATAAAACTCACGGGTACTATCATAGGATACATTTGTAATGTGTACCTCATTGCCTACTATTTTGGGCTCTTTCATACATCCTGTGAAAGTCCCTATACAAGCAACCCCTATCATGGCGATGAGCCAGTTTCTATATCGTTTTTGTTTCATATATACCCTCCATCGTCATGTCTAAGGCACATTACTATTCTCTTGTTTAGCACAATATAACGCACTTACACATCAAAAATACCTGTCGATAAATAGCGTTCTCCACCATCTGGTAGCAATACAACAATATTCTTATCCTTATAGGCCGGGTCCTGACCAATTTGTATGGCCGCTTGTAAAGCAGACCCAGAGGAGATACCAAGTAACAATCCTTCTGTTTTAGCAATGGTCCGTGTACATGTGTAGGCATCCTCTGTAGAGACTGTCACAATCTTATCTAACAACTTAGTATCTAACACATCTGGTATAAATCCTGCTCCAATCCCTTGGATACCATGAGGTCCAGCTTCTTTGCCAGATAATACAGCCGATGTAGTAGGTTCAACGCCAATAATCTGTACCGATGGATTTTGCTCTTTCAAATACCGCCCCACACCTGTCACAGTTCCCCCTGTACCGATAGAGGATATAAACACATCCACTTCACCATTCGTATCCTTCCAAATCTCAGGACCTGTCGTCTCATAATGAGTGTTAGGATTCGCAGGGTTTGTAAATTGTTGCAAGATGAAAGCATTGCCATGAATTTGTTGTAACTCCTCAGCTACCCGAATACTTCCTTTCATCCCTTCTATGCCTGGTGAAAGCACAACCAACGCCCCCAATGCTCGTACGATACGTTGACGCTCCACACTCATCGTGTCCGGCATGACAAGAATTAATTTAAGTCCCATTTGCGCTGCTACAAAGGCAAGACCAATCCCCGTATTACCACTAGTAGGTTCAATGAGCACCGTATCTTTTTGTATCACCCCAGAGTCAATTCCCTCTTTGATCATTCCGTAGGCAACACGATCCTTCACACTACCCATTGGATTAAAATATTCTAATTTTCCTAACAAACGACCATTTAATTGATATAATTTTGTGAAAGCATCCAATACCACCAAAGGCGTAGAGCCTATTAAATCTGTTACGTGCTGGTACATGATTGGTTCCCCCTTACTGCTGTATTTTTTATATATATAACTAACTGGTTAATATATACTACGTAATATGTAGTGAAAATATATCTATTCGCTATAATACTTTGATCATTAATCCATAAATTTAATATATTGATAATATCTATATCTAATTTTATAAATATATATTTTTATTTTATATTTACTACATATGTATCGACATATGCTGATAGACAGCATCTAGTTATCACTCTATACAAAGCTATAATAACGTCTACTATTGTATATTCTTATTCCTATGTAGTCAATTGGATATAAACTATAGAACACTATAGGGTAAAACTATATACATAAATATGCAAATTCAAAAATGAGAATTGTTATATATAAAAAAAACACTATTCTACTTTAGTAGAATAGTGTTTACACTAAAAGGGGTAGCTTCTATTTATTATTTTAAATATTGACCTAAGTCTATTTTAGTAAGTGTATCTTCTATAGCACGATGGAATGCTCTATCGTAACTTCCGCTAGTTTTACCTACGCTGGAGAATTCCTCATCCATAATATAGTCCTCTTGTTGAGCATCATAAATAGTAACACTCGTCATGATAGTCAAGTTTTTTCTAAGACCTGTCCAAAAATTTTGTTTCTCCTCTGCTGATGTAACACGAGTTGCTAATACCATCACATAGCGAGTACCTTCTTTTGCTGCCAAAGCTTTAAGGTCTTTAGTACGAAGAATAACTCCTTTATCCTGATCTCGTTGATTATCATTAGTGTCATTATCTCTAATGTAAACTTTAAGATCTTTTTGGGCCTTTGTAAACGCAATAGCTTCATAACCTACACTCTTTAATTTCTCATTTACTTTTGTATATATCTCTTCACTCGTTTCTAATGGTTTCCCAACATGAGACGGATCCATTTGGATAAATAATGCAATAGGTTGTTTAGGTGATTCTAATAACCCCATTGCTTGCGAACTTAAAGAACCCAACAAGAATACAGAGAAAACTACCGCAAAAAATATATATAGTCTTTTCATACCTATTCTCCTTAATACCCCTTTATTATATACATTATAATATGAAATTCATCTTTTTTAAAGTATTATTCTAAACTCTATATTATTAATTTATAAGATTTTATTAATGATATGTTAGCTGGAAACGGCTCTTCTCGTACATCACATTTGCAACTTCCTATTTGTTCCTGGCTGTGGGTTTTATACGCCCCTTCGGGGCTTTAAAACCTTACGCCAGGAACTAAGCGATGCTCTATGATTTGCGCGTCGCTTCTTCTTTTTTACCTTTTACATTTTCCTTTTCCTGCTTTGTTCCTGACTGTGGATTTTGTGCGCCCTTCGGGCTTCAAAATCTTACGCCAGGAACTCCCCGATTCACACACTTTCATGCGTCGCTATGCTCCTATGAAAGTGGTTCACTGGGGATCCCAGGCCTATGGTATTCTTCCACAGATATTACTTGAGTCATGTTGGCTGGAAACGGCCAGACCAAAATAATATATTGAATAAGAAAATAAAAAAGACGCCTTTCGGCGTCTTCTTTATTTTCTTAATCAGCAACTTCCTATCCTCCCAGGCCGTTTCC
>NZ_RQVF01000006.1:0-122686 GCF_003992235.1 Veillonella sp. 3913
ACCATTGAGTTTGACACATTATCATTCTTAGTCTTCTCTATAACTGTTTTAGAGACATTTTTTAATATTTTATAGTTTGAGACATTTACAGAATCACACTACTCTCAAACTTAAAATTTTTCATTATAAATCATTTTATAGTTTGAGACATTTACAGAATCACACTACTCTCAAACAATATCTTGTAACCCATATGAACCTGAAGATATACATAGAATACATAGCTGTTTCGCTAATATAGTACTAAAAAACAACTGCACCTCCTCCAGGTCTAAATACAAATCTATATTCATAATTACGAATAAATCTGGATCTAATAATTCATGAACAATATCGATGGTTGAATCCTGATAAAATAGTTTAATAGGACTATCACTCTTTCTGTTGTATCTAGCACTTCATCAAGTTCTGATTGCTTAGTGATAACTACCGTGCGCCAACTCATAGTGTCTCCTATTTTATTTTAATTTCTTGTTCATATAAGCCTGTGATAGATGTTGTAATAACGCTAAATTGTTCCGTATTAGATATATTAATCCCCAGTGTAGAACGAGAACTAGTCATGCCAATTTTTGTAATATCTCGTTTTGTTTTAAAGTTCGTTAACACATTCAACACTTCCAATAGCACACTAGCTTGGTCCTCTAAAGATAATGCTATGAATGTATCAAAGCCAACTGTTCGAAACTCTTCTAATTTATTTCCTTTCATCTTAGAAAATAGAGGCGTATCAAGTTTTTTTAACAACTCTTGATATAAGGCAATATTTTGTTCTTTACTAACTGTAACTTCTTTATGGTTATAAGATGTTTTTATATTCTCAATACGGAATGTTTTTGAGTTTTCTATCTTTTTAATAGCTACTTTTTCTAGCAATTTAATATATACACTCGATGTTATATCCATTACCACATCAACCGCACTATCGACAGAAACATTAGATCCTGTTTTACCACCCATATAATAAGTAAAACCATTAATATTTACTTTACTACCAATATATAGTCCTCGATATAGTATTTGGATATCTACCACTGATGCAGGTTTTTTACAAGTAGATAAATATGCCTCTTCTATTGCCTTATGAATATCTTTCTTACCTGCTATATAAAGTGGTAAGGAAAATATTTCAATTCGATCTTGGTCCGAAGTATCCCTGATATTCAAAATGATATATTCAGAAATGGTAATCGATGTTCTTCCGCCATATTTTTCCACATCTCTTACACGTTCATCAGATGATTTCAATGGCAGATATACACCACGTTTAGCGATTCCTTTTTTGTATATAGTTTCATCAGATAGACCACCTTTTTGAGGTACCGCCCGTTGTGTAACACGTACATCATTACTTTTCATCATCTTTTTCACTATTTCCATATGAATATTAGGATCCCAGATCACCTTCTTAGATTCTTCTGTTAATTTAATTTCATATTCAAACATTTTTGTTAAATTATAGGTACGATGTGTCCCTTTTTGTTTGGCAAAGGATAAAAAGTTTTTCGTAAACTTTTCATGATACACATTGCCTACTACGATATTTAGGTACGCATCTTTTGCATGATGATGATGATTAATAGAGCGCACTTTTACAAAGCCATAATCACGTCTAAAATCAGATACATTTTCTGCTTTAGAAAATACTACTTCTGTCTCTGGATACAGTTGATGTAATAAAGTAGTAACCCCCTTAACAGACTGATTCGTAGATACCATCTGACGATTGATAAACTGATTGAGTTCCTCATCGGTTAAGTCTGTTGTACGAACTAAACGATCATATTTCTTTTCAGAAATAAATCCCCTATCCCATAATAATTTCCAAAATCCTTTTTGCTTAGATTGAATAGCCGATAAAATTGGAAACCGGTCTGTTTTCTCTGCATTTAATTGTTTTTCCACTAACACAATATTATGCCAACTGTCATCCTTTGTTAAGCTACGCGGATATATATGGTCGATATCATACGTATCTGTAAACAATTCATGAATATCGATTCTACGGCCAGAATACATACAACGCCCCATTTGTGTAAAGTATAAGTATAGCTTTTTACTATTCAGAGCAGAATCTTCTTTAGATTTCAATTCTTGTTGCAAAACATGTACATCTTCATCTTTAATTTGTTCATATAACTCTTCCAACA
Source organism: Veillonella sp. 3913 (assembly GCF_003992235.1). Classification (NCBI taxonomy): domain Bacteria; kingdom Bacillati; phylum Bacillota; class Negativicutes; order Veillonellales; family Veillonellaceae; genus Veillonella; species Veillonella sp. 3913. The sequence continues at coordinate 2,151 of NZ_RQVF01000006.1, forward strand.
GTGCTTTTCTAGACTGAGTACGTTTTTTATCCGCTTTATTTGTGCGAGCTACTTCTACAAATATTTTCTTTGGTAGTTCTTTACGTATAGATACGATCTCATCAAGGATGCGCAATGTTTGCCATACGCTACGTTTTACCATCGGCGATAAGGATAAATCTTCTAACATTTCAAATGCTGTCTTTTCTTTCTCCCCCAATACGTTTGTCACATATTCTTGGACCACATCAATGAAAGAATAAGAAGAGCTCAATAGTTGCATCAAATTTTCCTGCCCCTCACGCATATGCTCAATGATAGTACCTGCTTCTGCATCGTCATCATTCTTTTTCATACCCCAAATATCGGACAAGAATTTTTTAGACAATCTACCCCAACCTGTATAGGTAAGTTTCCCTAATTTTTTAATTTGTTCTGTAGTAAGACGATCTCCATAATAGTTTTTCAACACTTGGCGCAACATATCTTTACTTTCACCAAAGATAGTGATATATCGAATGATATCTTCCGCCATGGCATGGTCAAAATGTTCCCCTAGGATACGAGTCATATCTCTGTGGGATGTTAACTTCGTAGCAATCTGTTGGTCCATACCTGTGATGATAGGCGGTTGTGACACATAGTTATTATCTACTAAATATTTTGCCACCACTTTTTTCGTAGCTGTTTTACTATCTTGCAAGGACATAAAATGTTCTCGGATAAATGCTTGTTTCACATCTGCAGGTAATGGTTTATCGTTGACACGAATATTGTTCAATTCATTCAGCAACGAAAACTCCGCATAGAGCAAGGAATATTTAGGTAACACATCTTGGTCGATTAAATAGGTACATTTGTTAGTTAAATTTTCAATGAATTTAACCGCCGATGCTTGGACGTCAACTTTTTGTTCAAAGTTCCATGGCAACACTTGTCCTGCTTCTTTACGGACAACCCAAGCAAAACCACCATTTTCAATGGAGTGCGTTGGATTCAATGGCCCTACATAATACGGGATTTTAAATTCTAAGATAGATATAATTTTATCCGCTACGGTCAATCCATCTTCTACTTCATTTAAAAATGGGAAGTTTAGCTTTGCTTTTTCTAGAATGCGTACTAATTCTTCTTTATGCAGTTGATAAGGTACTACCCCATTTTTACTAATTCGTTGAAGTGGTAAAAATGTTCCTTCTTCTAGTTTCTGCACTATACATCTTGTATTTTCTGTTTCTGGTAATACGGAGACTACTTTTCTAACATACTTATAAAACGCTTCTTGTGTTGTAGAGGTATTACCATTCACACCTTGTTTAATATATTTAACGTAATTTGTACCTTTATCTATATCTACAACAAACATGTCATCATATAATTTTTTGTCCTCTTTCAGCACAGATTTTAAAAGCACTAGATCTTCTTTATGTTGATTATAGGATTCTATTTTTGCCTCTGACAAAGATTGCCCAGGCTTTATAATAGAGCTAATCACAATGATATCGTGTAAAACCTTACATTGATCGACAATAGCAAATCGGTCACCCCAAGCATCTTCATAAGCATCCCGTACATCCTCATAGATACCTTCATGTAAATTAATACTCTTAAATTCTTTTTCTTCTGGAAGTATTACTTCTATATCCTCATCTGTAAATAGATTGACCAAATTAGCTTTCAAGCCCATAATGAGATAAGCCCAAGCTTTTAACCTATTTTTTTCTACACTGGATAGTTTTTTTCCTTGTGTAATCAATGGCTCTATCTGCTTTACCTTTTCACCTCGTACAATACCTCTATCTAGCACTAAATTGGCTATAGACTGGAGCACACTTGCATCCTCCACATAGCTTCCAAAACCTAGTTCTTCTAAAGTAGATCTAAGGACCGAATACATCTCTCCATCAATAGAAAACTCTTTTCTACCATACAAGAAATTCCCTCTATATTTTAAGATATGATGAATCCCCAAGAATAACAAACGAGTGTCTTTTGTACCAGAGGTCATCAAATGATGACGCAAATGATAGATAGTAGGAAATTCCTTGTAGTAATCAATATCTGTGTAATCTTTGTCCATGAACAGTGTATATTTCACTGGATTTGTTTTATCTTCTACATGATATTTCGATTCATGAAGTCGAAGAAAAAAAGTATCATCCGCAGCATTGATAGCCTTAGCAAATAATTCTTCTAATAGTAACAAGCGAAATTTACGACGTTGCAGACGACGACGAGCAGACCGCTTCATACGTGTATCAACAGCTGTTTGTGCCTCTGCAAACAGTCTAGATCCCCACATTTTATGAGATTTAAATTTCAACAACTCATATTGCTCATTTGTAGCTGCCCAGCCTACTGAATTCGTCCCAATATCTAACCCTATATAGTAATTCCCCTTCTTTAGACCTTTGTGTTTACAAATTGAATCCTTATGATTGTCAAAATTACTCATCGTTCTTCTCCTTTTGATCAACTACCATGAAATAATCCCTTATAATAATTCAAGATGAATATCACCATTTGTTATTTAATTGTATTATACTACTAAAAAATCCTTGACTCCATATCTTTTTCTGTATACAATAAAGGTGTCTCAAGGAGTTGAGACATTTACAGAATCACACTACAAGTTCAAATACGAATTTATTTTCATCGCCCTTGGGGCACCCGCTGTGGGTACTTAACTCAATTCATTAAGAATTGAGTTTTTTATTATCCTTCTTTTAAAGCACGATACCATACATAAATCATATTACGTTATACTAACGACTAAACAAAGTATCATAAGACCGAAAAAAGGAACGTTGATCAAACATTATCAACGTTCCTTTTTATATATTTACTCGTATATTAAGATCATAGATTGTCCTAGTAAATACCTCACTGTCTCAAACAGTGAGATACACCAATCCTACAAATAGTAGGAGGCATCATTTTATATTACCGCTGTTTAGCCCACCGTTGGTATCCTTTCCACAACAGGAAATAGATAACCGTAGCAACGAGCACCACTACTGCCAATCGTCCTAGATTATCTTGTAACAGCACCGTATCATGACCCACAATCACTTCTAGTGCGGTAGATGGAAACTTACCAATCAAGTTCGCAATGATGTAATCCCGTAAGGAGATTTGACTAATGGCTCCTAAGGCTGTGATGATTCCACTTGGAAAATATGGAATAGATCTAGCAAAAAGCATCATAACTAAACCATTTTTACCACTAAAGTCATCTACTTTCAGTAAAAACTCGCTCTTTTCAATGACCTTATGTGCCGTATCTCGCAAAATGTAGCGCATAATCATAAAACTAAGCACCACACCTACAGTCTCTGCTAACCAAGAAATAATAATCCCTGGCACCACACCAAATAACAAGCCATTGGCTGTAGAAAAGAAGATGGATGGTAAAAATCCCAATGCATTGATGAGCACATCCAGAGCAAAGCTTATCACCATGGCCCATGGCCCATAGGATTGTAATACCTCTGCCATGCGTTGTACATCACCAGAAAGGATTAATTCCCACATATCATCATAGAAACCTGGAACAAGGACGTACACTAGAAGACCCAGTGCTACTAATCCGCTTAACAACCCTAGTTGTATATACCGTTCCTTTTTCTTATCATTCATTCCTATACCTTCTTTTCTAATTGTTACTTAACCTCTGCCGTCTAAAATTAATTTATCGTGAATAGCTCGTACAGCTGTTTTAATATGTTCCTCTCCGATAAGGCAGGAAATACTGATTTCAGATGTACTGATAATCTCGATATTCACACCTTCATCAGATAAAATACCAAACATTTTTGCTGCTACACCTGGTTGTCCCAACATACCAGCGCCGATGATGGAAACTTTTGCCATATTTTCATTAATTACACATTCTTCGATAGACATGGATTGACCAAGTTCTTCAAGTACTTGTTTCGCTAAATTCACATCATCACGTGTAATGGTAAACACGATATCCGTGCGCTTGTCATCTGTAGTGCGAATACTTTGTACGATCATGTCTACATCAATGCTCTTATTTGCTAACGCTTGGAATACTTGATGCGCCACACCCGGTACATTTTCTACACCTACAAGACTTACTTTTGCTACATTTGTATCATCTGCAACGCCTGTAATAGCGTATTGATTTGCTTTCATTGTATACTCCTCTCGAATTATCGTGCCTTCTTCATCACTGAAAGTAGATCGTACATGAATTGGCACCCCATACCGATGTCCCATTTCGACCGCTCTTGGTTGCATAACCCCTGCTCCTAAGCGGGCCATTTCTAGCATTTCACCATAGGTGATTTCTTTCAATTTCACGGCTCCTGGTGCCACTCGTGGATCTGTGGAGTATACCCCATCTACATCTGTGAAGATTTCACATACATCGGCTTTCATAGCGCCTGCTAATGCTACGGCTGTTGTATCAGAACCGCCACGACCCAATGTAGTAATGTCCCCAGCTTCCGTCATGCCTTGGAAACCCGCCACAACCACAATGTTACCGGCTTCTAAAGAATCTAGCACACGTTTCGGTTCAATATCTAAAATACGTGCTTTACCAAAGGTATCGCTAGTCGCAATCCCAGCTTGCTCACCTGTCATAGATACCGCTGCATGACCTTTTGCTTGGAATGCTAATGCCATCAATGCAATCGTCACTTGCTCACCGGTGGACAAAAGACGGTCCATTTCACGGCCATACGGCATAGATGTGACTTCTTTCGCCAAGCTCACCAAGTCATCTGTTGTATCGCCCATAGCTGAAACAACAACCACAACACGATCATCTGGTTGTTTGTCGCGCAACACGCGATTTACAATGTTAAATATTTTTTCAGGTGTCGCTACAGAGCTACCACCAAATTTTTTCACAATTAATGCCACTGCAATCCCTCATTTATAAGATACAAAGTATAAAATAATATCTATATTAATCTACCATACTACGCTACTAAAGTAAAGGATTTTTGTAATATCTTACTATTTTTATCATACATTTGTCTTTTTAAAGTAGATATTTCTATATATATTTTTACTATATTATACAACAGTCTATGCCTATACAAATTCTATACGTAATAATAAAGGACTGTCATCCCTTACTAGGGGTAACAGTCCTTATCATAATCAATTCAGTTAGATGTCTAATCCAAAATTAACCTTCTACTACGATATCTTTTTCAGATTCCCATAAGCCGTGGATGTTGCAGTAAGAAGTTGCAATCAAACGACCAGATTTTTTGAAAGATGCAGTAACAACACCTGCTGCTTCCGCATGTACAGGACCTTCGTTAGCACCTGTAGGAGCTTCACCGTGTACATTGAACTCAAGACGAGCTACTTCGTAAGGAAGTTGTGTACCTTCTTCTACATAGTACAATTTGATCCAAGAAATATGATGTTCTACAGTGTTAGGATGAGCAATTTCTTTACCCACTTCTAATTCGATTACAACGCGTTCGCCAGCTTTAACAGTGTCAGGTGCTGTGATTACTGGAACATGTTTTTCTGTTGCAAATTCAGCTGTTTTTACATAATTTGTGATAGCCATAGGTATAACCCCCTTGAATTAATATCATATCCAAACATGGAAACCTTTCCATGTAAAGCACTAAATTAGTACACTATTATTGTACTTGTTTTTCTTCACTTACGCAAGAACTATTTTTAAGATTTTCGATGTGGTTTTTGCATACCCCTTTTATTTTATGCAACATCCAGTAATCAACCATATACTTAGATTACCAAAGTTAAAATTCTATGCCACGCTTTGCTTTAATCCCTTGTTGATAGGCATGTTTGATGACTTTCATTTCCGTTACCGTATGTGCCAATTCAATAATCTTTGGGCGTGCATTTCGACCTGTTAAAATCATGTCTAAGTTCTCTGGTTTTGTTTTGAGTAAATTCACTACTGTTTCTACATCTACTAAGCCATAATGAATGGCATAATTGATTTCATCAAGGATAATCAAATCCCATTGACCAGACTTCACTTCTGTTTCCACCATAGCCCACGCTTCTTTTGCTGCTTGTTGATGTTCCTTCATTTTTTCTTCTGATTCATCTTGCTTATGAAAGATGAACCCTTTTCCCATAGAGCGAATCTCTACAGTTGGTAGTAATGCAATGCCTGCTAATTCACCGTAATTAGCACCACTTTTGATAAATTGTAAAATAAGTACCCTTCTGCCACATCCAGCTGAGCGTAGTGCTACACCTAAAGCTGCTGTTGTCTTGCCTTTTCCATCTCCTGTATTGACTAAGATTAAACCTTCACCCATCTGTCTCTCCACCTTTCTTAGGATATATGGAAATCCCATGCCAAAGCATAGGATTCCAAAAGTCGTATTAAATTATAGTTAAAATGGATTACGTATATGATACGCTAATTTACCAAGTACATGATCTACTGGTACAAATCCAATGAAACGGCTATCTGAAGAATGATTACGATTGTCTCCCATCACAAATACATGCCCTTCCGGAACAGTAATTGGTAAGGAGCGTTCAAACTTCATAGTCTCTTTTTTAGTATACGGCTCATTTAGCTTGGTACCATTTCTCCACACATGTCCTTCTTTAAATTCTAATGTATCACCAGGGCGACCAATTACTCGTTTTACCCATACATCATGACCTTGCAAAGATGGTACTACCACACTGGCGTAATTCATCAAAGGTTCCATCACATCATCTTTCCAAGAACGTTCTCGTTGCACGCGACTATCAATGATAACGATATCTTCATAGTTTGGTACATCTCGCATTACATGAGACCATTTACTAATTAATAGGAAATCCCCATTATGTAAAGTATCCTCCATGGATTCGCCGGACACTCTCGTGGGCTGCACAATAAATATATGCGTTAACATGGCTACAATAAGAGCTACAACAATGGCTTGTAACCACTCACGAACTTCTTTCAAAATTTGACTTCCTATGGCTGTATCTTTTTCCATATACCCTCCTATTCTAAGGATACGTAATGATACGTATCTCACAATTATCCATTAATGAATTGATTTTTTTCCAAATTGACCACCAAATACATCATGTACATCATTGATGGTGATAAAAGCATTCTCATCCACTTCGTAAATAATATCTTTTAGTTTTGTTAATTCCAATCGCGTCACAACACAATAAATAATACGCTTTGGGGTCTTAGTATAGGCCCCTTCGCCGTACAATAAAGTAACACCACGACCTAAGCGATGCATCACTACATCAGCGACTTCTTCCGATTTATCAGTAATGACCATAACTCCTTTAGATTCTTCCACCCCAGTAATAACTAGGTCCATCATTTTGTAAGCTACAAAATAGGCAATCAAGGAATACATGGCACTATTCCAATCATATACAAATCCCGCTGCTCCTAAAATAAAGAAGTTCAGGAACATAACGATTTCACCTACGGAAAAGGAACTCTTTTTATCAAAAATGATTGCTACAATTTCAGAGCCATCTAAGGACCCACCATTTCGTATAATAATACCTACTCCAAGCCCCAGAATAATACCACCGAAGACTGAGGCCAACAAGGGATCATGTACAATAGGAGGTACTTGATGCATGAAAGCAGAAAATACGGAAATACACGCTATAGCAAATAGGGTTGATATGGTAAAACTTTTACCAATTTGCATATACCCTACATATAAAAATGGTAGATTAATTAACATAACGAGTACACTAAATGATATACCAGATAACTTACTAGCCATCAAGGCAATACCTACAACACCACCATCGATAAGGTGATTTGGCACTAAAAATACATCTAGTCCATAGGTATAAATGGCCGCTCCAATAATCATCATAAAGTATCGCATAACCATATCCATTATCTTTCGTTTTCTGCTTTTATGTTCTTTCATCCTTTGGATACTCACTCCTCATTAACTAATAACCAACGTTCTCCAATAATCCATGCCGTAATATCATCGACTGGAACTGGAGGATATAACATGCCTTTAGGCACTAATTTTTTCCACCCTGTCGGTGGATGCACCTCAAAATAACGGCGCCTTGCCTCTTCTGTGGTATGCTTTTCATTCATGAATGCAAATGCTCTTTCTTGTGATATTGCTAGTGTTTTAACTATGGATCCCACCACTTTGTGATTCGTTCCATTGCCACAAACCATATAGGTTATTGTTGGATACATAGCCAGCAAAGATTCTAATTCCTTTTGAACTGATGCAGTAGACACAATATCCATCATCACTAATTGAGCTGTTTTTGTTAGAATGGCAACGCCTGTTTTATCACGCCCTGGATCAACTGCCAATACGTAGGGTTCCAATACCATAGTCCACTCCTCACTGATTCACTGGAATGACACGCAGCATAATTTGTACAGGTCCACTAGTGAAAGTATCTTCTCTTGTGACTGCCTCTAATCGTACGGGGCCACGTTGATTTTCTATTTTACGAATAGTAATAAATAACTCATTTCCCGGTAAAGAACCGACTTCACCTGTAATAGGATCTGGTAATATACCGTGTTTTTTCGCTTCCCCATTGACTTCTTTTAAAAATGCCAACACTTGGTCTTGCGCACTTTTACCACCATCTATCAGAGATGACCAAAGGACTGTATCTTTTTTGAAAACCATATCATGAGGATATGCATGAATTTCTGCTAGCGCCGGTTCTCCATAAATAATATTTGCTGAAGCAGTAACGCGAATCATCAATGGTTTATCCGTAGAGGCTACTACTTTTGCTACTTCATTTAAGTTATCCCGGCTCACATAAATGACTGTCTTTTCTTCTTCCATTTGGAATCGATTTAAAATAAGACGATTCGTGTCTTTCAAGAAGCTTGTTAAGGCAGCCATACTTTCTACTTCTCCTAAGCCAGGTCGAATCACAGCTTGGGATAAGACTTCTCCATTACGGAATACCACATTCCCTTCACGCACATGATTGATACCATCTTCTAATTGTTTCGTAGTTAATTGTAGATCTTGTACATGGCTTTCCAATTGTGTACGTACCTGTTCTAACCGTCCTACTTCTGCATTTGAGTTAACAAGTTTTTGTTCCGCTTCTGCATAGGCATCTTGAATCGATACTAATTGATCTCCCATGCTAGATAAAGCGCTGCGAGTTTCTTCTAGCTCTTGCTCCGTTGCTTGTACATCACTTTGTACCTTTTGCAATTGTTTATTTTTTTGATTCAATTCATCATTACTTTGTTGTAATGCCTTCGTTTTTTGATCTATATCTGCTGAAAGTTGCGCCATTTCAGCTTTCAATTTATCCATACCAAATAAAGCGGTCCGTACATTGTTTGAAGCAATACTCAACACGCCTATCGTAGCAGCAGAAATGAATATCCCCGTTACAATAGTCACAATAATAGATGTATGTTTAGGACGCAACCCAAACAAACTCATCCTCCGTTTCCCTACTTTAGTGCCGATTTTATCGCCTAAAAATGCAATTAATCCCCCCATAATGGTAATAATAAGGAGAATCCGTAGTCCTACTAACATGGTCATATACCTCAATGTAAAATACTAGTCCTATATCTTTACTTAGTATATCAAAATCCCTAGTACACTACAATGGTTATACAATAAAAGGTCTCCATATACTCATCTGCAATCAAGATATAAAAGAGTAGCATTACTTACTAAATTAGTAATGCTACCCCTGTAAAATCTTATTATTTAGATACTCTCCAGTTTAAATATAAACCAGCTAATACACCTAACGTATTAGGAATCCACGCTGCTAATACTGGTGGTAACGCCCCTCCTTTACCTAGAGCGCCAGACAATGTCATTACCCCATAATAAATAAAGATAACTAACACAGAAATGCCAAATCCAATAGAAGAGCTAGACCGTTGTTTTTGTAAACCTAATGGTGCTCCTACCAAGGCAAAAATAAAGCTTGCTACAGGAATAGTAAAGCGTTGATACATTTCCATTTGCCATTCTGTAATTTTACCACCAGTAGCCTCCATCGCTTTGATTTGCTGTCTAATCTCTTTGATGGTCATCTCTTCTGGCTTACGTTGAGATCGACTAATTTTATCTGGATCTTGCGTAATTGGCAATACTTGTTCTTCAAACTTCATAGTTCGATCAATACCCTCACCAGATGCATTAATATCATAAATAGTACCATCGTGCATAATCCAGTATTGACCGTTCCAATTCGCAGTTTTAGCACGTTCAATTTGTGTCACTTGTCCATCCGTAAATTGTTGCACTGTAATATCAGACAACAGTTTAGTAGAGCTATCATATTTACCTGCATACATTAAGGTGTTAATCTTTTTGTCTGCTAATGTTTTTAATACAATATGTTCCTGTGTTTGTGGAGTAGCACGTTTCATAATCTCCTCACGGATAATCGTTTGATACGCATGGTTCGCTGCTGGCACTACATATTCATTAAAAGCAATAGAGCAAAGAGAAATAAGAAATGCCATGATATATACAGGTGTGGCCAAACGTAAAAAGTTTTGTCCCCCCGCACGCATCACGATAATTTCACTACTACCACTTAATCGACCAAATGTCATAAGCGATCCTAGTAGGACAGACATAGGAAAGGTTAATATTACAATATTCGGTAATGCCAATAAAAAAGCTCTAGTCACAGACCATAAACTAGCCCCATATTCTGTAATATATTGGGCAATACGAAATAGCGTACCTGTTCCAATAAAAATGCTAGTAAAGGCAAAAATCCCAAACAGAAATGGCCCTATGAAAGCTTTCAATATATATTTATCTAAAATTCTCATACCCACTCCTACATTCGGAAATCATCACCTAAATAAAACTTACGAGCCACATCGCTCGTAGCTACTTCATCGGCTGTACCTTCTAATAAAATCGTACCACTATTTAAAATGTAAGCTTTATCTACAATCCCTAATGTTTCACGTACATTATGGTCTGTAATCAGCACTCCAATCCCTCGATCTTTCAAATGACGAATAATAGATTGAATATCTGCTACCGCAATAGGATCAACCCCTGCAAAAGGTTCATCCAGTAATATAAACTTAGGATTTAAAGCAATGGCTCTAGCAATTTCTACACGACGTCGCTCACCACCAGACAACTGAATGCCCAAGCGGTCACGTACATGGGTAATATGAAATTCTTCTAATAAAGACTCCATGGTTGCCTTTTGTTCTACTTTAGAAAGATCCGTAGTTTCTAACATAGCTAAAATATTATCTTCAACGGTTAGATTACGAAAAATAGAGGCTTCCTGTGGCAAATATCCAATACCATAGGCAGATCGTTTATACATCGGCATATGGGTCACATCCACATCACCGATGCAGATACTTCCTGAACTAGGTTTTTCTACACCTACAATCATATAAAAAGTAGTTGTCTTGCCTGCTCCATTGGGGCCTAACAATCCCACAATTTCGCCTTCCTCCACACGAACACTCACTTTATCCACTACATTTCTTGATTTATAGGTTTTTACTAAATCCTTGGTTTGTATAAACATAAATTCTCCTTACTTTGGAGTAATGATTAAGGTACTGCGCCCACCAAGCGTTTCTGCACTATTATCACTAAGTTGAATTTTTAATTCTGGCGCTTCTAAGACATTACCATTTTGTACAGCTCTTGCATTACCTTTTAAATAAGCCACTCCATCATTTTGATTTGGAGTCTGCGTATATACAGCTTCATCTGCTGTGGCATTTATATTACGACTTGTACTAGATACGGTTACATTCCCTTTCGCTGTGGCAGAGATTTCGTTTGTAAATGCTGTAATATGCTCTCCAGTCAAAATGTTATCAGCCACCATTAACTGTCCATTACCAATAATTTCACCATAACCAGTTTCCGTATTATAGTTTACATGATCACCGTATAGTTGACGATCATCTTTTTGTAAATGTACATTACCTGTAGCATCAAATTGCTGATTATGTAATACATGCACTTCTGATGCTGCCATTGACATATTAGTGCCTATCATACTCACTCCACCAGTTAAATATCCTTCTTGTGTGTTCGTATTATACCAACCTATAGCACCAGTCATAGTCTTATCATCTTTGGTAATAACTACACTACCTTTTACCTCAGCACGACCACTAACTCCATCATATGTCAACTGATCGGCTGTAATCATTAAATTACTGTTACCAGCAGGATTTGCATCCGTTGGCGCTGCCCATACGGGAATCATCATGACACCACCCATAAGAGCTGCCATGAGTAAACGTTGTAGTTTCATGAATTTCCTTCCTACTTGCGAATCAACTTAGCATGACCTTTTGCAGTCACTTGTTGCAAAATCATATCGCCTTCTAGCACATCACCTTCTAATGTTGTATCAACATCGGTGTAAATAAATTTAGAAGTTGATTTAAATAACTGTTCTTTACTTGTATACTCTAGCCCTTCTGTGCGAAGCGTTGCACCCGTACTAGAGGTAGCCTCAATGCCACCAGATAATGTAATCTGTCCATGGTCTTTAGATACCACGCCTTTTGGTGCTTTCACTGTAAGTATTTTTCCATCCTTATGAAACGCCCCTGTTACATTTTCTAAGGTAACTACTTTTGTGACCTGATCAACGCTTATCTTTTCTGCTTTCACAGACCAAATCAGTTGTCCATTTTTTTCTTCTTTCAATTCTGTTCCATTAAAACTAATAGAATTTCCAGAGGGTCCTATCGTGGTGGTTTCTACTCCACCATACAAAAAATATCCAACTCCCAAAAGAATTAAAATGCCTACCACAATCGTGAGGAGAAGTTTTTTATTGTTCTTCATGGACAGCCTCCCGCACTTGTAGTTTATGTTCGATATCTGTGATTTCATGAATTTTTGTGTTCCAACGATGCTGGAACCACAACCATTCATCAGGATGTTCTCTAATAAACGCTTCTGTTATCTTCACAGTTTCTTCCGTAAGACGGAACATATCTTTCTCCACATCATCAGTATCTTTATAATGAAGTGCTGGCAATATATGGACAATGTGACCATTCTCTTTACGAGATGCAAAGACTGGCACAACAGGAGCTTTAAACTTTTTCGCAAAGGATGCTGGTCCCGTCACCGCTGATGAATCTTGTCCTAAGAACATCACTGGCAAACCAGTGTACCATCCATCTTGATCCGCTAAGAAACCCAATAATTTCTTTGCTTTCATCGCTTGTGCAGCGCCTCTCATTTCAGAACCACCGCGAGCAAATACTTCTAATCCTACCATTTCTCGGTATTCATTTAGCAATCTTGTGAATTGAGCATTCGGTTGTTTTTTGACAATCGTTGTGGACGGATACCCATGAGCCGCCAAGGCTGCGCCCATCCACTCCCAATTGCCTACATGGGCCGTCAAGATAACAACACCTTTATCTTCTGCCATGGCTGTATCTAGATGCTCTAACCCACGCATTTCGATATGTTCTTTAATGAACTCTGGTGTCAAATTCGGCATATATAATGTTTCCATCACAGAACGTCCCAAGTTTTGAAAGAGTCGTCCTAATATGGCATCTGCTTCTTTTTCATCTATGGAAAGGCCAATCATTAGATTATGTAATCCTCGTTTGACCTGTTTTTTTCCTACTAATCTATATAAAGGTCCTAGAGTTGCTCCAATGGATAAGATTGTAGAATAAGGTAATGTACAAACTAACTTACTAAGCGTTTTTAAGGCTGTATATTGCCATTCTCCTGCCATGAAAGCCTCCTTTCTACTGACCTACTTGGTAGGATTCCTCACGGTATAACCGTACCGCATCCTCCCAAAGTCCTGCTTGTTTCAAAATATACTCCACTGCTTCACGCACCGCTCCTTGTCCACCGTTAGCTTGGCAGATATAGTGAGCTACTTGTTTCACTTCTGGTACACCATCTTGTGGTGTCATCGCTAATCCCACCTTAGACATAATGCCTAAGTCATTGAGGTCATCGCCCATATAGGCAACTTCGTGAGCCTCTAACTCTAATGTTTTCAAGAGCTCCTGTAATCCAGCACTCTTATTATGGCTCCCCATTTGAATATGAGAAATTTTTAATTCTTTTGATCGTCGCTCTACGATAGGGGATGTACGGCCCGTAATGATTGCCGTTTGTAATCCCATACGCTGTGCTAGAGCCAATCCTAATCCATCTTTTGCATGAAAAGCTTTCACTTCTTCTCCACTAGATGTATACGTAATCTCGCCCTTTGTCAGCACTCCATCCACATCTAAGATTAAACAACGTATTGCCATTATACAATACCCCTTCGCAACAAATCTGTAATATGTACTAACCCAAGGCTAGTTCCATCATGACCAACAACAGGAAGTACTGTAATTGGCCGTGGCTGATTCTTCTCCATCATGTGAAGTGCTTCCGCCGCTAGTTTATCTTTAGTAATCGTACGCGGTGATTTCGTCATCATATCTTCCACAGACCATACTAGGAAATTGCATCCAGAATCTAGACCACGTCGAATATCTCCATCTGTTACTAAACCAATTAATTTACCTTCTTCATCTACTACATTAGCTGCTCCAAGACCTTTGTTGGTCATCACAAATAATGCATCTTGCACAGTAGCACCTTTATGAATAATAGGATTATCATCACCGCTATGCATAATATTTTCTACTGTGAGCAACAATTTACGACCTAGGGAACCACCTGGATGGAATACAGCAAAATTTTCTGGTGTAAATTGATGTTGATCTAATAAACACACCGCCAATGCATCACCCAAGGCTAATGCAGCTGTGGTACTACTAGTGGGAGCCAGCCCTAAAGGACATGCTTCTTTATCTACACAAACGACCAAAACTATATCAGAATTTTTTCCTAATGTAGAGCTTGGATTCCCTACTACAGAAATTAATTTAGCCCCTATGCGGCGTAAGGATGGTAATAAACTGATAACCTCCCCAGTTTCTCCACTATTAGAAAAAGCCAATACTACATCATCAGAGGTAACCATACCTAAATCGCCATGTACCCCTTCACCAGGGTGTAAAAATAATGCAGGTGTACCTGTACTCGCTAATGTAGCCGAAATTTTTCGTGCAATATGTCCAGATTTTCCCATACCTGTACAGACCACACGTCCTTTAGAGGCTAAGATTAACTCTACTGCTGCTTCAAACCGATGGTCTAATGTTTCAATTAAGTCTAACACTGCTTTTGATTCTTCTTGGAGCACCTGTGCTGCTCGTTCAAGTATCTTCATAGTTCACCTGCATCCTTTACATCTGTACTATTTTTTTACGATTTTGTCGATAGCTACTAAATCAGTTAATAATTCTTCTAGAGAATCTAAATATAACATATTTGGTCCATCTGAAAGTGCTTCTTCTGGATTATCATGAACTTCAAAGAACAATCCATCCACACCACTGGCAACAGCGCCACGTGCTAAGTTAGCCACAAATTCACGTTGACCAGAAGATGCTGTGCCTGCTCCACCTGGTAATTGTACAGAATGTGTGGCATCGAAGATAACTGGATATTCAAAAGAACGCATAATTGGGAAAGATCTCATGTCTACCACTAAATTATTATAGCCAAAGCTAAATCCACGTTCCGTCAACATTAAGTTCTGATTGCCAGATTCTTCCATTTTTTTCAACACATTGCTCATATCTTTAGGAGCCATAAATTGACCTTTTTTCACATTCACGCATTTTCCAGTAGCCGCAGCTCCGTATACCAAATCAGTTTGACGGCACAAGAATGCTGGAATTTGAAGGATATCCAACACTTCAGCAGCTGGTTCAATTTGAGTAATATCATGAATATCACTTACCACTGGTACCTGCAACTCTTCTTTAATAGCTTTCAAAATTTCTAAACCTTCTACGAGGCCTGGACCACGGAAGGAAGAATAGCTAGAGCGATTGGCTTTATCAAAGGAAGCTTTGAATACGTAGGGAATACCTACTTTATCACAAATTGCTTTCGCGCGACGACCAATCTCTAATGTACGTTCATAGCCCTCAATTACACATGGACCTGCTAATAGAAATAAGCCTTTCCCTCCACCAAGTGTAAGGTTGCCTACTTGTACTGTTTTCATTGTATCTCCTTTCTAAACAAAATTGTTTATGCTTCTAATTGGTGAAATATTTCATTCACTCGTTCTAAATCTTCTGGTGTATCTACTCCAACAAAGCGCTGGTCTGTAGTAATGACTCGGATCGTATATCCATTTTCTAAGGCTCGTAACTGCTCTAAGGATTCAGTTAATTCTGCTGGTGTCGGTTCCATCTTAGCATATGTTAATAGAAACTGACGATTATATCCATACATACCTACATGCTTGAGTGGAGGAACCACAAATGCATGTCTAGGGTGAGGAATTAAAGATCGAGAAAAATACATCGCATTCCCTAGTCGATTTACAATTACCTTGACAGCACTAGGCTCATTATATTCTGATTCTAACAAAGGACAGCCTACCGTCCCCATTTGTAAGGTTGAATCTTCTTTGAATTGACGTGCCAATGCATCGATAACAGAAGCATCAATCAGTGGCTCATCACCTTGTACATTAATAATTACATCAATATCTGTTCTTGCAGCTGCTACTTCTGCCAATCGGTCAGTGCCAGTCAAATGGTCGGCTCTCGTCATCATCACTTGCCCACCAAATGCAGTAACCGCATTATACACACGTTCATCATCAGTAGCCACGATGACCTCATGAATTTCAGTGGCTTTTGATACTTGTTCATAGACCCGTTGAATCATTGGTTTATTACCAATCATCGCTAAGGGTTTACCCGGCAATCGTGTCGATCCATAGCGCGCTGGAATAATACAAGCTATACGCATATTACTTCCCCTTTGCTATTTGCAAAACATAGGATTTAAAATCTTCTTCACCTTTAGTAAATGCAATACCAATTACTAATACATAGACAGGAATCTGTAAGTCTCGTATGGCCCGTACTTGTGATAACTTGACCGCATCCTTTTCTGTGGTGATAATCCCTTGGATACCAGTTTTAAAACAACGTTCCCATAATTTCACCACATCTTCCTCAGAATAATCATGATGGTCTCCAAAACTCATCATATCCTGTACAGTGAATCCATAACTTTTTAAATTAGAAATGAACGAACTCGGTTGACCGATTCCACTAATGGCTAGTAAAGGAGTACCGTCATAGTCACTAATATTATGAATCGGTCCATTATGACTCCATTCTTCCATCGTTTGAAAGCCCACAGTTTGATGAATCGTTTCAGCTACCGGAACAAGTGGCGCTAAAGCATAAATATCTTCGCGCAATGTCTCCAATTGTTCTGAATCGATTTGATTCGTTTTCGTTAACACAATGTACGTGGCACGTTTCAAATTTTCCAAAGGCTCACGTAAGAGACCTCTTGGCAACACTGCGCCATATCCAAATGGATGACTGGCATCAATTAAGACAATATCCGCCTCACGACCTAATGCTCGATGTTGAAATCCATCATCTAACACAAGTACATCAGATTGTAGTTCTTCCACTGCAATCTTAGCAGACTCTACTCGTTTTGATCCAATAATGACATTAGCATTCGGCAATGTTTTGGCCAATAACCACGCCTCATCACCACTAATGAAAGAGGACACATCCACCGTGCCTTGTCTAGAAACAACGATAGGCTTTTTATTATTGTCCGCTTTGTAGCCACGGCTCAACACGCTTACGTTATGATGTGCTGTATCCAATGTTTCGCATACATAGCGTACCATAGGAGTTTTACCAGTACCACCCACTGTAATATTGCCTATGCTAATAACTGGCACTGCTACCCGTTGCACACGCTTGGGGTGATTGTAGCGCTCATTTCGATATTCTATGACTCTTTCATAGACCTTACTAGCCTCTTCTAAACCACCACGCAGGGCATCTCCTAAGGATCCTCCCATCTGTCCGCTGATGATATGCTTAAAGAGTTGTTCTCCTTTCATGAGTTAACCTCCTCCGTATCCCCTTAGTATAACTTAGGATATTAAAACTAATATGAATCGATTATGGCACTATGTGAAAGCGTTCAAAAAGACGGCGTAACTCCTCTGTATTGCGTTGTGTAGCTCCCCGATTTTCACTGACTACTTCCAAGCAATGACGACTCATCTCTTCTCGCATAGTATGGTTAGCACACAAAGTTTGCAATACTCTTAATAATTCTCTTTCATCATGTACCATTGTACAAGCACCACGGGAGCTCAACAAACTATAGATTTCCTTAAAGTTAAACATATGTGGTCCTACAATAATTGGCTTACCATGAGCAGCTGGTTCCAATATATTATGACCTCCAGTTTTTACTAAGGATCCACCTACAAAAATAATATCCCCCAAACTATATAGACGACCTAATTCACCGATGGTATCTAAAATCACTACTGGAATTTCTTCATGTACAGGTTCTGTCATAGCACTACGACAAATCGCTTTCAACCCATATTTTTGAGATAATGCTTTTACATCATGGCCACGCATAATTTCGCGAGGTGCAATCAGTAATCGCGCATTGGGATAAGATTGTAAAATTTCTTTAAACGCTTGAAACAACTTATCCTCTTCCCCTTTATGGGTACTACCTGCCACGATAATAGGATGATTATGTCCAAATCCAAACTCATGTTGCAATTGTTCTTTTTCTTCATCTGTTACCGTTGCATAGGTTTGATCATATTTCGTATTCCCTGTAACGGTTACCTCTTGTACATTTGCCCCTAATACAGTGATATATTCCGCATCTAATTTAGATTGCATACAGAATCGATCTATGGACCCCAACATATCATGCATAAAAGATTTAATATGCATATACCGTGACATAGAACGATCACTGATACGACCATTGACCATCATAACTGGAATCTGTTCAGCTTTGGCAATACGAAGAAAGTTTGGCCAAATTTCTGTTTCTACCAGTAAAATAGCAATGGGCTTAATCGTTGTCAAAATTCTTCGTGTCAAAAATGGTAAGTCTAAGGGGAAGAAAATAATCCCTTCTGCTTCTGGAATGATGCGGCGTGCCATGGCATGTCCAGTAGCAGTTACCACAGATACAACTACAACTGCATCAGGAAAGCTTTTTTTGATGTCTTTCACCAATGGGCTGGTAGCTACAATTTCGCCTACAGAAGCCGCATGCAACCAAATAGCCCGTTTACCTTCAATTTTTTTCATCAATGTGCTAGGCATGAATCCTGCACTTTGTTTGATCCGCTCGTAGAATCCTTCTTCAAAGGCCAAACGGTAGAGAATCACCGGTATCAAGCCAATCCAATAGATAATGAGAAGTATATTGTATATCCAATACATAGTTTATCCTTTTCTGGCAAATTGAACAGAATATAAATGGCTATATAAGCCATTCAACGCTAATAATTCATCATGTGTGCCTTCTTCTACAACACAACCTTGCTGTAAGACCACAATATGATCGGCATGTTTAATAGTACTCAATCTATGAGCAATGACTAGAGCCGTTCTATTTTTCATTAGTCGTTCTAACGCTTCCTGTACAATCTTTTCACTTTCAGTATCTAAGGCTGAGGTAGCCTCATCAAGAATTAAAATGCTCGGATTTTTCAAGATAGCTCGTGCAATAGCAATACGTTGACGCTGACCACCCGATAAAGAGTTACCTCGCTCTCCCACAATCGTATCAAATCCATTCGGTAATTTTTCAATAAACTCATAGGCATTCGCTGCTTTAGCCGCCTCAATGATTTCTTGTTCAGTAGCATCTAAGCGACCATATAAAATATTTTCACGTACTGATGCATTGAATAACATCGTATCTTGTGGCACTAAACCAATATTTTCTCGTAAGGATGTAAATGTGACATCTCGCACATCTACACCATCAATGCGAATAGCGCCACCTGTTACATCATAAAAACGTGGTAACAAGTTCGCTATCGTTGATTTACCAGCTCCAGAAGGACCAACAATCGCCACGGTTTGCCCTTGTTTCACCGTTAAGTTGACGCCTTTTAAAGCTAAATTATCTTCATCATAAGCAAATTGTACATTGTCGAATTCTACAGTTCCTTGTACATCTGTTAACGCTTTTGCCGTTGGTGATTCTTTCACATGAGGTTCTGTTTCTAAAATATCAATGACACGATCTCCTGCTGCCATTGCTTTTTGCAAGTTACCATAGACTTGAGTTAAGCGTTTCACAGGGTTAGATAAGTTAATAGCATAAATTAAGAATGCAATCAAGGAACCTGCTGTAATATAACCTTGCACTACAGAATATCCGCCATACCATAAAATAATCACCACTGCAATAGCAGCTGCAAATTCCACCATAGGCCCCATGACAGCTGTTAATTTTGTAGCTTTCATAGCAGCATCAAAGTTATTTTGGTTCTCTTGTTCAAATCGCTTAAATTCATATGTTTCACGAGCAAAAGAACGAATCACGCGCACCCCTGAGATAACTTCTTGTAAAAACGCCGTAATATCCGCTGTTCTACCTTGTACCTCATGACCTGCAGAGCGCAATTTTTTACCAAATATATTCGTTAATCCTAATACAACAGGCACAATAATCAATGTTAAAAGGGATAGTTTCCAATCCAAGTAAAACATGAAGACTAAGGACCCTACTAAGGTAACTCCTTCTGTCATAAACGATATAAGGTTATCTACAATAGCTTGTTGTAATGCACCTACATCACTAGTCACATTGCTCATGATAACCCCTGTTTTACGGCGGTCAAAATAAGCTTGGTCTAACTTTTGTAAATGCTTAAATAAGGTTTCACGAATATCGATAACCACGCGCTGTCCTACATAAGCCATCATATAGTTTTGCCCATAGGTAGCAAATCCACGAAGCAAGAAAATTACTAAAATAGCAATCACAATTAATGTTAATAAGCCTAAATCTTTATCTTGCAATACGCCATCCACTACATTTCGGATTAACCATGGTACCACTAAATACCCCATGGCAGCTGCAATCATACAAAATATCCCTAATATGAGTCGCATCCTATATGGCACAATAAATGCCAATAGTTGTTTATAACGATTCATTTACGCCTCCTTCATTGCGACTGATGCAATGACATCAGCTACACGTTGCACCGCTCCCGGTGCCCCTAATTCTACTTTCACTTGCGCTAAATCAGCTTTCATCTGCGTATATACCGCCTCATGATCTAAGATATTAGCTAGTTCTCGTTCTACATTTTCTGGCGTTACATCCCCCTGTAATAACTCAGGAATAATGCGACGCTTCGCCATAATATTAGGCAATCCAATATGATCTATTTTTACCAGTAATTTACCAATTCCATACGTAACAGGTGCCACTTTATAAATTAATACAGTAGGTACATCCATCAAGGCTGTTTCTAAGGTAGCTGTCCCTGAAGCCGCAATACATGCGGTACAAATCTGCATTAAATCATAGTTATGACCTTCTGTAACAGTGACTGGTACAGAATAACTTTGTAAAATTCTGTCAATATCTTCTCTAGGTATTGTATGTGCCCGTGGTAAGAAGAACTTCAAATCTGTATGATTTTTATATAACCGTTCTGCTGCTGCCAGCATTGTTGGTAATAACCCTTCTACTTCTTGTTTACGACTACCTGGCATCAAAAGAATATTACGACTCCTTGTATCTGCACCAAAATGAGCAAGCGCTGCTTCGACGGACATGGTAGGATGTACAATATCTACCAAAGGATTCCCTACAAATTCCACATCTACACCAAATTCACGGTATGCCTCTGCTTCAAAAGGAAAAATAGAAGCTACTTTTGTCACCGTTTTAGCGATATCCTTGCCTCGTCCTTTATTCCAAGCCCAAATGGTAGGGGCAATGTAATACACCACAGGTATATGTAATTCTTTTGCCACCTTCGCTAACTTCATATTAAAACCTGGATAGTCAATACACACCAACACATCTGGCTTTTCTCGTAGCATAGCTTCTTTTAAGAAGCTGCGAAGTTTAAAAAATGTGGGCAAATGTTTTATTATTTCAACAATACCGATGAACCCTAGTTGCTGAATATCGTATATAATATTCACACCCGCTTCCTTCATCAAGTCTCCGCCCATGCCAAATAGTTGTGCTTTTGGATATGCCTCCAATAAAGCCTTTGCCACACTGGCACCATGCGTATCTCCTGATGCTTCACCAGCAGAAAACATAATCTTCATGCTTACTCCTCATCCGGCCCTTCTACGGCACAGATTACGATACCTAATTCGTTTGCTTTTTGCAAAACTGCTTCTTGCTCAACAAAAATCGTCCGTTTCGCCTCCATAGCTAGGACCTTGCAGTTACCGGTAATCATAGATTCTAACGTCTTCATACCTACCGCTGGAACATCAAAACGTACGTCCTGATTAGGTTTTGCAGTTTTTACCACCACAGCCCCTTCACGACCCAAGGCACCGCCTCGCTTGATACACTCATCGGTTCCTTCAATGGCTTCTATGGCCATCGCCGCTTGTTCTTTCACTACTACGGTTTGTCCAATGTCAAGTGCACCCATTTGTTTCGCTAAGGTAAAGCCAAACTCAATATCTAATTGCTCCACCTCTGTTGGTTTTCTCATTGTCATGACACCTACTGGTGGCATAAGAGATCTCATATATTTTGTTTGATCCGCTACCGCTAGTCCTTCTTTTTCTAATTCCTCTACGATAGCTAGCATGATCGTATCATCTTTACGATTGCGCAAACGATTCAACAATTTGATCGTACGCATATCTGGTATGGTTGTTATCTTTTTATACAGATGTTCTTTTGTTACTTTTCCTAACATAGTCACATCTGTGACGCCCTCTTTAAGGAACGTTTTAATCACTGTATCTGATTTAAAGACGCTGATTTGGTAGTATGCATCGGCCTCTGCTTGTAATTCAGGAGCTCCCTCTGTTACAACAGAAATGACCACAACTTCATAGCCTTCATGTTGAGCAGCTCGCATAAATTCAACTGGCAGATTACCAATTCCTGCAATCAATCCTACTTTCGCCATAACGCCTCCCACTAACTTTTAATTATAAAAATTCTAATCTATATTATACCATATATAGGGCATAAATGGCATGAAAGTTCACAATAAAAAATACATGGAAAAGCATACATTGTATGCTCTTCCATGTATTATAATTCCATTATTAATCTCTGCGTACGCGCATGATACCACGATCTGCATTGCGTAAGAAACGTAGCATGTGTTCAATCTCAACAGAAGATATTAAATTCAATTCCATTTCTTCAATTGCTTTAGACAGACTATAGCCACTGCGATATAGAATACGAAATGCCTTCTTCAACTCACGACGCACTTCTTCAGATACTCCAGCGCGAGCTAACCCTACAGAGTTCAACCCAATTACATGCGCTGGCTGTCCATCCGCAATGACATAGGGAGGGATGTCTTGTACGACTTTCGCCATACCACCAACCATAGCATTACGACCAATTTTTACAAACTGATGAACCCCTGCAATACCTCCAATAACCACGCGATCTTCTACAATTACGTGACCTGCAAGGCCTGCACAGTTACTCATGATAACATTATTGCCTACGATACAGTTATGCGCCACATGTGTGCACGCTTGGAACAAACAATTGTTACCAACTCGTGTCTCTTCCCCTTCACCAGTAGCACGACTGATAGTTACGAATTCACGAACTACTGTATTATCGCCAATAATACAATAACTTTTTTCACCTTTAAATTTTAAATCTTGTGGTTCCAAACCGATAGCACAACCTGGAAAAAATTCATTATTTTTACCAATCGTTGTCCAGCCACCAATAACTACATTAGCGCCAATTTTAGTACCATCTCCGATTTCAACATGTTCTCCAATGACTGCACCAGGACCAATAATAACATTTTTACCAATTTTTGCATCTGGATGTATGACTGCAGTACTATGAATTTCAGATGTTGCATTTTCCATGCCAACTACGATCATCTGTGTCACTCCTTACATTTTGAAAGTTATTCTGGCTTCACTAAGGCGAACATGTACTCACCACTTGCCACCAATTTATCACCTACATACGCACGACCTTCTACTTTACCCATACGACCTTTGATTTTTACTACATCAGCCTCGATGCGTACTTGATCACCAGGTTTAACTGGATGACGGAAACGTACTTTATCTATACCTGTAAACATTGGTGTTAAGCCACGATTTTCTTCAGGATACAAGAGTGCAATACCACCTACTTGAGCAATTGCTTCTGTAATCAATACACCTGGCATCACAGGGTTACCTGGAAAGTGACCCATGAAATGTGGCTCATTGAAAGTACAATTTTTAAGACCTACCGCACGTTTCATTGGTTCCATTTCAATAATACGATCTACCAATAAGAATGGATAACGGTGTGGTAGAATTTCCATAATTTCTTCAATTGTAAGAATCATGTTATGCCTCCTCTTGCATTTCTTTTAAAATTTCTCGACTTAATCGCGAGTTTAAATTATGACTCGATTTCACAGCAATAATATGGCCTTTTAGATGGCCCACCAAGAATAAATCGCCTAATATATCTAAAATTTTATGACGCACCAATTCATCTGGAAAATTAAGTTCCGATAAACAAGTTGTATCATCATAGACAATCACGTTTTCCGTGGATCCGCCTTTAGCTAATCCCATCGCTTGCAATTGTTCGATTTCTTTTGTAAAACCAATCGTTCTTGCTGGCGCAATTTCTGTAGCAAATACATCAGGATTAATCTCATAATCTGCATGTTGCGTACCTAGCATAGGATGACTATTAATACTTGTAAAAGTGACACGGAATCCATCATAAGGACGAATAATGATAAATTTATCTTCTTCATAGATACCATGAGATTTTTTCACCACATAAACTTGACGGTCTGCCTCTTGTTCGATAATTCCTGCCTCTTTGATAAGCTGCACAAATGTGGCTGATCCACCATCAGCTATAGGAGGTTCCGGTGAATTCAATTCAATAATACAGTTATCAATAGCCATACCATAAAAAGCTGCTAAAATATGTTCAACTGTAAATACTTTTGCCTCACCCTCTTCTAATGTGGTAGCACGCATCGTATTTGTTACATTACGAATGTCCGCTTTCACAGAAGGAGTGCCCGGCAAATCTGTACGTACAAAGGTAATCCCTGTATTGGGCTCACTAGGAAGGATACGCATTTGCACAGGTAAACCGCTGTGTAATCCAGCCCCTTCATAGCTTATTGCTTTACTAATTGTTTGTTGTTTCATAAGGACCTCCTTTCTACAGTTTTTGGTTCATCACATCTGGTGGTACTTCTATGGTATCACCATAAAAGCGACGTGTCCATTTCCATCTATTATGAAGCCAGAACCAATCTTCTGGATATCTTCGAATATAATCTTCCACCCATTCATTGAGCATCGTCAATGTAACCGCAATATCACGTTTCCGCTCTTCTGTTTTTTCAGCGTATACAGGTGGATGTACAGTAATTTCGTATTTCTCAGTATATTCATTAAAACGTATTGTTATAGGAATAATCGGCACATCCTGCATACGAGCCATTGCCGCAGGTCCTACGGGAGTCAATGTTTCATAGCCAAAAAACGGAACCAACTGACCTTTATCTCCTGGATCCTGGTCCATAATAAGACCTATAAAAGAACCTTGTTGCAGTTCTTTTACCATTTCACGAACACCTGTTTTATAAGTGACGTGTTGTTTCATAAGCGCACGATATTCATTGATAAATTTGTCCGCATCACCTTGTTGCTGCATCGCTACTGAAATCAAAGGATATCCTTCAGATGCTAAAATACCTCCTAGTAATTCCCAGTTTCCACTATGGAGAGCAATAATAATAGCACCTTTTCCATCTTCTTTGGCATCTTCTAGATATTCTCTACCTTCCATGGTGAACATCTCTTTGTATTTACCATCTTTAATTTCAGGATAACGAAGCACATCCACAATCATACGACCAAATCTTGTCACACTGGCTTTGGCAATTCGTTTTGCCTCTACAGGATCATCTGTAATGCGACAAAATAATATTTGTCCAATGGCCAATCGTTTTCGATTGCTTGGTGTAAAAATCCATCCTAATTGTCCTAATAGATACCCAATAGCATATTGCATTCGATACGGCAAAGCACATAGGATAGCACTTAACACTTTCATACAGGTATATAACATATCTACACCTATTTATCTTCTAATTTAGCTTGTAATGCAGCTACTTCTTTTTCTAATGCTTTTAACTGTTTTACCATATCTGGTAAACGGCTTTCATAGGCAGCTAATTTTAACCATTCTTTATGTGGTCGCATTGGGAACCCTGCATAAAGTCCATTCGATGGCACATTACCTGTAATGCCTGTTTTTCCTGCAAAAGTAACATTATCACCAATTGTAATATGTCCTGTACAACCAGTTTGTCCAGCAAAGATAACATGGTTACCACATTTTGTACTACCTGCGATACCGACTTGGGCAATTAAGAAACAATCTTCTCCAATTTCTACATTATGGCCTAGGTGAACTAAATTATCTATTTTAGTACCACGACGCACTAAGGTAGATCCCATAGTAGCATTGTCTATACAAGAACAGGAGCCTACTTCCACATCATCTTCTAAGATAACATTACCTACTTGTGGAATATGTGTGTGCTTACCATTTTCAGTAGCAAAGCCGAAACCTTCTCCACCTACAACAGCATTCGCACGTAAGACAACTCGTTTTCCTAAAATACAGTTCTCATGCACAATGGAACTTGCATAAATCGTTGTACCTTCACCAATACGCACATTATGTCCAATATATACATAGGCGTGTAATGTAACATTATCGCCAATAATAGCATTATCATAAACTACACAATAAGGTCCAATTTTTACATTGTTTCCAATTGTTACATTCTTGCCAATAATTGCGGTTTCATGAATCCCCTCTGGAAATACCACCGGAGGGTGAAATACTTCTAGCAATTTAGCAAAAGCTGCTTTTGCATTAGACACCACAATTTGAGGAGTCTCACACCCTTCAATTTTAGCATCTACTAACAAAGCTCCTGCTTTACTATCTTTGGCAAACTCTCTATAATCACCGATAGCAAAACTGATAGCATGGGCTGCACCTTGATCTAAACTGCGGGCTTCTTCAATATTAATGGAACCATCGCCATATACAGTGCCCTCAACCAATTTGGCTAGGTCTTCTACTGAAAACTTCACTATGAAGCCTCCTTACTTTTTACTCTCTTATTATTTACTAGTTTCTCCGGAGGAAGCACTTTCATTCATTTTTTTAAGCACATCTTCTGTAATATCAACTCCACCACTTACAATGGCTTGATCATTCGCTACTACAGTCAACTCTTTTTCTTTTGCTACAGCTTGGATATTGGATTCCACATAGGCTTTAAACTCTTTACCTTTTGCTTGTCCATAAATTTGCAATTCCTGTTGTGCATTTAATTGTGTTTGTTGGAATTGCTCTTCAGTTTGTGTACCTTGCACTTGAGCTAAACGGTCTGTAACTTCCTTTTGTTTAGCTTCCATTTCTTTATTAATATCTTTAGCTTTTTGGCTTTCTTGCACTAACTTTTCAGTATTTACCACACCTACTTTTTCACTTGATCCACAACCAGCTACTAAGCCTAATGCACATACCATCATGGCACCTGTAGCCATACGTTTCCACATTGATTTCATCACTTTACTCCTTTATTGTCCATACGATTGAATGATTTCTTCTGTTAAATCCATACCCGTACGATCTGTAATATGATCTACCAGCACTAAATCTAACTGTTTAGTTCTAGCCAACACTCCTGCACGAACTCGAATATCTTCTAAAATGGCATCATGTAGGGCTTGTACTTCATCCCGTTTTTGTGCCAATCGTTGTTCCCATTCTGCATCCCACAAAGTGGTGCCCTCACGGTGAACCTTAGCCAACACTTCTTGTTGCGAATCCACCAGACCTTTCATAGATTGATCTCGCTGTGCCCCTAAGGCTTTTGCCTGCTCAGTAGCATAGGCACTTAACTTCTGCTGTGCTTCTGTCTGGGCAGGTACCATCGCCTCAGCCACTTTGGCTTCTAGATCTTTCCATTGTTGAGATCCGTTGATACGATGACTCCGTTGTGCTAACAAATCAGATAATCGTTGTTCCTTCTCAGCTTTTAGAGTGTCCCAACGTTTTCGTTGCTCTTCATCAATCGGCTTTACTTTCATTTCAGTTGTTAACCACAATTGTAAATTTACAATTTCTATATCTGCTTCACTAGGTTCTACTTTGTAATTTTTACGATATTGTTCAATCAATTCACGTTGCTTAGTCGCTAACTCTTGATTTAACTCAGCTTCACGTAAGGCAATTTTTGTTTGTAGCTCCTGATTCAAACTTTCAGTTAAATTTGATTCTAACTGTTTTAGATGTTCTTCAGATTTTCCCACTTCAGTACCCAATTTAGATTTGAGAAGTTCATCCTCTCTGTCCCGTTGAGCCTCCAGTCGTAACAATTCTTTCTTTTGTTCATCATAACTATGAAAGTTTGGATGCTTTTCTACTACCTCTTGCAAACGTACAACCCCAATCCGTGGTCCTTGCAAAGCCACAGGCTGATGATGTACATAATAACTACCAATACTAGCAGCACATACAAATATACCTAATAAAGCGAAGATAGGTCCTTTTCCCATTTGGATGTTACCTTATTTAGTTTCTGCTAGCTTCTTGCTCACTTGATCCGTAATATCAGTACCACCAAACAATACAGATTCACGGCTCAATACCACGCTAAGGCCTTTGCCATCAGCTACTGTTTTAGAAGCTTCATCTACACGTTTTTTTAGATTTTCTTGAATTGTTTGTTGTTTTTCTTGCATCTTTTGACGAAGTTCATTAGATAATTTAGCCTTACCTTCTTCATCTAAATTAGCAGATTTTTCATTAAATTCTTTTTGTAGTTCTTCATTATAGGCAGCATATTCTTGTTGTGCATCTTGCACTAAGTTTGGATTGCTTTCTACAATTCGCTGCATATCAATAACACCGATATTGCTCACTGCATTGGAACCACCATGTCCCGCCATCTGTGTATAGGCCAAAGCCCCCACACTGATGACAAAAAGAATGCCTACAATGATAGACACTGTTTTTACATTCTTTTTATTATTCAATAAACGCATCATAGTGTATCTACCTTCTTTCCTTATATTCGTCCTATTAGGCGTAACCATCGATCCTGGTCACCCCAGACATATTCTAATCGTAAATATTCATGTACATCATAAGAAAGAGCAAATTCATTAGCTTTCGCAGTTATATCTCTTTCATATCTTGCATTCCAACGTGTACCAATATTTTGGTATACAAAGCCATGATGGTGATGATTCGGCAGGCTGTATTGATAACCTACCTTTGTATCTTTACTGAATTGATACCCATACGATGGCGCAAAAGACCATTTCAAACGATTGGGTAAAAACTCTGTTTCTAAATACCAATCATGAGGACCTCGATGAACCCCCGTATACACTCGTAATCCTACAGAATCCACACCACGCCCCATATCCAAATACCCTTCGCCTCGAAGGATATACTTAGAGGAATCCACGTGAATGTCTAATCTTGTGTCCGTACCTACCTGAAGTTCTGGAGTCATGGTCACACCAAATTGCGTAACACCCCGACTTGTATTAAGTTCTTCTTGTATCTCCGATTCTATCATCAACTGATGACGTCGCACAAACGACACAGGTAGTCCCTCTAATTGTTGTAACTTTTTTTCATAATATTGACGCATATTATAAAAAAGAGCACTCGGTAAAGTATTAGAGTGAATAGCCACATCTGTACGATGTACGCTATTACCATGAGGTACTAAATATACGGTAGCCTTTGCTAATTCTCCACCTACAATATCAATTTGTGGTGTAAATTCAGGAAGAGTTCCTTCTAATTCACTACGAATTGATTTTTGAGCTAATGGTGTAATCCAATCTAAGGACTCCAGGGATGCTCCCAAAAGAATTTGCTCTAACCGGGGCTTTACATTTCCTATATCTCTATGTATGAGAGATTGTCCATAAGGAGATATATTCCCATAGTTAAACTTAGTTTCTATAGATTGCACCACATTTCCATAGGGTTCTAATGTAAGGCGCATATATATAGATTCACCAATATCCATAGATATAGATTTTACCGTATATCCATATAGAATGCGATCCACTACATCTATTGTAGCCTTTTCATAGGCCTGTATAGATTCCTTGATATAAGAATCCTCTTTACCTTTGTATATATAGGAAGCTGCACCTTGAATGCTAGCTACCATACGTGTTTTTAAGGCTGCTGGAATCGTTCCTGTTGTACTGTGTAGGTCCACATCCACAGTCTGAACAGGCGCTCCGTAGACGGAGGGAATCCCTAATGTAACCATTAGGAAAGCCCCTCCTATCCATTGTTGTATAGTCATCAATTAGAATTGTCCACCAAAGCTAAAGTGGAATTTCTTTTGATCTTTACTAATACCATAGTCGATACGTACTGGACCAATTGGTGTTGTCACACGCACGCCGGCACCTACAGAAACATTAAATGTTTTAGAATGTTTGAACCAAGGTACATTTGGTGCATCCCATGCATCACCTAAATCTGTAAATAATGCACCGCTTACTTTATTCCAAATTGGGAAGCGATATTCTGCCGTAAAGTTGTACATTTTTTTACCACGGTATTGATCATCCTCATAGGCACGAAGAGAATCAGAACCACCGATTGTATATAATTGGCTATATGGTAAATCGCCCATTGCCCAACCTAATCTTGCACGGAAGGCAAGAACTTGTTTATTACCTACTTTTTTATATGTTCTAGCTTCACCAGTGAATTTATAGAAGTTAAAGTCACCACCTAAGCCATGACCACCCCATTGTAATGTACTGGATAAACGTTTACCACGTGTTGGTTCGTATACATTATCACGGGAGTCAAATACTTTTTGCCAGCTAATGCTGTTTGTTGTGCCAAAGTTATGTTTTAAATAGCCATTAGTTACAAATTCATAATTGTTTCCTGCAACAGCACCTACTGTTTTGTTAATGCGATTATCAAATCTTGGTCCATTAAAGGCATCTGTATCATAACGGAAACCACTGGAATCTTTAGTGTCCCAAACATAAGTATCTTTACGATGCTCTAATGTGACATAATCACGAGTAAACTCAGCAGTTTGGCGACCTAAGGAAATATTAAAGCCATTAGATTTTCTATCATAGGTAGCCACAGATTGGCCTTTTTCATTGTAATCTGTATATTCATTTAATTGATTGTAGTAGGTTACCCCTAAAGATGTGCCTTTTCTATCAATCCATGGACGCAAGTAGGATACAGAGTAGTTTTTGTAACCTGCTGTACCGCCGAACTCCCAGTGAACTTTCACTTTATCACCAGTACCGCGTAAGTTTTCTTCACCCACTTCTACGATACCTACAAAGCCATCAGCACCAGAATAACCTGCACCTAATGTAATCGTACCTGTTTTATGTTCTAGTACGTCTACTTCAATGTTCACCATTTCTTCTGTGGAGCCTTGTGTTAAACGTACATTTACATCATCAAAGAAACCTAAGTTATATACTTTCTCTACAGAACGACGTACTAAGAATTTATTAAATGGTTGTCCCACTTTTTGGTTAAATTCACGAGTAATCACACGATCTTTAGTCTTTTTATTACCATGTGGAGTAATACGTTCTACAATACCTTCTACCACAGATACGTGTAATACACCATTGTCATCTACAGCCATATCTTTTACATGGGCTAAAATATATCCATCACGTTGGTACGCTGCGTTGATACCTTGTACTTTTTCACCAACTGCAATAGTATTTAACACAGTGTTAGGTTGTACACCTAAATAGTTCAACAATACATCTGTTTTGTATACCGTATTACCCTCTACAGACACACCTTTAATCACTGGGTTTAATGTTACATGATATGCTACTTTTACACCTTCTGGTACTTCTGTAAATACTGGTGTAATTTCTGAAAGAACACCAGAACCACCTAGGTTGGCAATCTCTTTAGAGATTCCTTCTACTGTAACAGCATCACCAATTTTACCTTGTAATAAAGAAAGGAAAGCCGGTTGATTTGCTTGGTCAAGACCTTCAATAGAAATATGAGTGATCGTTTTGCCTACATATTTTTGTAACTCCGCTTCAGTTAGGGATGTAAAGTAACGAGCTTGTACTTGAGGAATTGCTGTTTCCACACCTGCCGCCTGTGCTTCTTCTAATTTATCACCACCAGCTTTTGTGATAACTTTAACTTCTTTGTCATTAGTAGCTAAGGAAGAGTTATCAACACGTTTACGTTGTTCTTCAATAGCATCACGTTGTGCAGCCTCAGACAAACCTTCACGAGCTGCTGCAATCGCTGCCTCTGTAGCCGTATCACCAGAGGCTACTGTTTCTTGGCGTTTAGTATTTTGCTTTCCTAAATCCTCCATGGATAATTTAGCAATTGTTTTGCCACTTTCAGTCGTAGTAGCAGTATCAGCAAATACTGGAGTTGTACTGATTGCCGCTAGGACAGCAAAGGTTAAAAATTTCTTATAAGATAGGTTTCCCTTCATATATGTTCCTCCTTAGAATATAAAAGGTGCTAATCTCGCAAAATACGTCCACCAGTTTGCACTGCATGTACCATGTCTTTCGAGCTAATAGTAGGATCTTTTCTAGGTTCCACATTGGGCTGTGTTGTTACAGCATGATTGCTTTCTATCACCGTCTCAACGGGCTTAGGTTCAGCCTGTTCTATGGTTGGTGATTCTTTCACTACCACTGTGGAAGGCACAGGTGCAGGTTTCACCTCTACCTTTGTTTCTATGACAGGAGTATGTGTTACGTGCCCTGCTTCATGTTGTGATAGCCACCAATGTGTTATCCCTATGACTCCTACTAATGCAATAGTTAACATAGCTCGTTGTGCGTAGGACACAATAGAGGGTTTACCCTCATTCATTTGCTTCATCTCCGCTTGAGCCAAGAATAAATGAAAGTTCCCCTTCACACTTCCCTTTGTAGCATAGGACTTAGCTGCTGCATCTAACCAAGCACGAACCATGCGAATGCGTTTTTCCATAGGTGTTGTTACAGGTTCCATACATTCCTCCTTTCATAACTATATAATCGTAGTTAGAAAGAAAAAAGTGAACCTATTTCTTACTATCTTTACTATTATACCAATGAACCGCTATTTTGCCTATTTTTTTCTACTAACTTTCTTTATACTACTCTATTTTTTTAATATTTTAATGAAGAATCTATTTCAATTTCATTCCATTTGACCACAGTTCGCCATATATCCTAATCTATGCTATACTTATTCATAGCATATAAGGAGGTTCCTTATGGACATACTGATTAATATGGGCCTATCATTTCTAGTAGGTGTAGCAGCCCTCTTTCTTTTACTTGCGCTAGAACCACACAGTCATGGCGTATTAAATTCATCAGGTCGGATGAACCGATTTCAATTTATCATTGGCATACTATTTTTATCTGCTACTATGCATATTTTTAATATGTTTATCCAACAACTATTAGATGTAGTTGTAATATTGCCGGCTTATTTTGGCATCAAAGCATTAGCTTACGCAGGATATATCATATTGCTCCCTCTATACTATACCCTATACATACGACGATTCAATGACATCGGATTACCAGGTCGTCTCCTTGGTATACTATTGGGTATGTATATTATTTGTACAAATTTATATCTACCATTAAAGAATATTTATATTCTGCACACTATTATTGTAGTAATTATACATGGATTCTTATCTTGTTTCCCTGGTTCTACTGGAAACAATCGCTACGGACCTCCTAGTCCTTGGCCAAGCAAACGTAAGAAAGGATAGTGATTATGGGACTTTTCGATTGGTTCACGCAAACTCCAGACCATATCATAAGCTATGCCCCTGGCGGTCATACATTGCAAGTTAAAATTACTTACAACACAAAAACAGGTCTATTTACGTATCGTGGTCGCTATGGTACACGTGCTAAGTTTTATGATACAGATATCGATCATATCGACAACAAAGAGGTGAGTCGTACCCATCGAGTCTTGCTCATTCAAGGTCGAGATACCTGTCTTGCCACATTAGATGTGTTGACTAATTTAGTAAATGAAAATTTACAAGCATGGATTGAATCTCGTGGCTCTGTAGCCTATGATTATGATCAACAACAACGTGGCTTATGGGTTAATACAGCTGCTGTGAAAGCTGCCATCGATGCAGGTCCTCCAGTGGAAACTTCTACCATTGAAGTAGAGGATACATCAGAGAATACTACCACATCTGATGTAGTACCAGCCTTGAATGATCCCATTCTTCGTATCAAACAGTTAAAAGAACTCCTTGATATGGGGGCCATTACTGACGAAGAATTTCAACAGAAAAAAGAAGAATTACTCAATAAAATCTAAACACTAAAAGGACTGTTGCCAGTGTCTCTTTCACTGGAACAGTCCTTTTCTGTATTGTATTCAAAGTTCTCTTCTTTAGGGCTTTCCCTGTATCGATATATTTCCTGATAACCACTCTGATTTTAGATGTATTGCTGACACTATAAACCTATTACAGGAGATATACATTTTCTCTTATTAAGGCATAATAATGCCACCAACTAAGTTCGATACATGATCGATGTGTTGGCTTTCACAATAAGCACTCATTTCACTAGCGATGATACCAATAGCTCGTGGATCTACCATCGTTGCCGTCCCCACAGACACGATGTCAGCTCCTACTAGCATAAATTCTAAGGCATCTTCACCAGTCATGATGCCGCCGCCCCCCATAATTGGGATTTCAATAGCTTGTGCCACTTGATGTGTTAAGCGCAATGCCACTGGTTTCACAGCTGGACCAGATAAACCACCATAGATATTCCCCAATAATGGTTTACGAGTCCGTAGATCTACAGACATCCCTAATAGGGTATTAATCATACTGATACCATCTGCACCTGCCGCTTCTACAGCACGAGCAATCTCTACGATATCTGTTACATTGGGTGATAATTTCATAATCACTGGCAAATCTGTATGCCCTTTTACCGCTTTACATACAGCAGCCGCACTCTCCGCCTGCACACCAAATGCCATACCTCCGCATTTTACATTAGGACAACTAATGTTGACCTCTAAGGCTGCTACACCTTCGACGGTCAATGTTTTTGCCATATATTCGTACTCTTCCAGTGTATTACCAGAGATATTGGCAAAAATTGGCACATCATATTGTTTTAAATTTGGCAATATATCTGCTACGAACGCTTCTGCTCCTGGATTTTCTAATCCAATACAGTTCAACACCCCAGATGGTGTTTCAGCGATACGTACACCAGCATTACCAGGTCGAGGAGTAGGTGTTAAACCTTTTACAGAAATCGCCCCTACCTCTGTATCAAGGTCTAAATATCCATCATATTCCAATCCGAACCCAAAAGTGCCCGATGCTGCTATGATAGGATTTTTCATGGAGATACCACAGAACTCCACTGCTAATTTAGGATCTACAGTAGCCATTAGTAAAACACCTCCTCAGCAGGGAATACAGGACCATCTTTACACACTTTATATCGTGTGCCACTTTTACCTTGGCATGCACAGCCTACGCAACCACCGGTACCACAACCCATGCGTTCCTCTAAGGACACTTGGCAAGGCACTCCCATTTGTTGAGCTACAGCGGCTACCCCTTTCATCATTGGTGTAGGACCACATGTCAAGACCGCATCAAACTGCTCTTCTTTCATCAGCGTTTCCATCACAGACGTAGGATATCCTTTAGTACCCAGTGAGCCATCATCTGTGGTGATATGTACAGTCACAGGACTATCTTTAAATAAATCAGCCCAAAATGATTCACTTGCATTACGGAATCCTAATATCACATGAGCCTCTTGACCTGGTTGTAACCGATCAGCGATACATAGCATAGGCGCAATTCCAACACCACCACCCACTAATAACATGCGGTCTGCAGTGGTAAAAGCTTGACCTAATGGTCCCAAGCAATCTAAGGTATCCCCTTCTCGTAGCTGAGTCATAATCTCTGTACCTTTACCTACCACACGATATAATAAGTCGATGGTACCTGCTTCGGCATCAAAGCCGGCATAACTGATAGGTCTGCGCAACAAGGGAGCTGTGCCCCCTGTGACGCGAACATTGCAAAACTGTCCTAGTTGTGCCTCTTTTGCTTGTTTGGGTGCATATACGGATAGTCTCCATACATCACTGCCTATTTGGGTGTTATGAATCACTCGACCCATTTCTACATATCCACTCATTTATGATTACTCCATTTCATAATCTTGCACTGCATCCACTGTAATAGCATCACCTGCGGTAGCTCGACTAGCTACAACATGTAATACTTCACGAGCTGTATCCAAAGATGTTAAGCATGGTACACCCATTTCTACAGCTAAACGACGCAATTGGAATCCCTCTCGTTCTGGTTGTTTACCATAGGTTAGGGTATTTAGCATCAAATCTACTTTACCTTCACGAATAGCATCTGCACAGTTTGGACTACCTTCAGATAGCTTATTCACTATAGTGCAATCTACACCGTGTTCTGTGAAATAACGACCAGTACCACCTGTAGCTTGAATATGGTACCCCAATTCGATAAAACCTTTTGCCAAACGGGCTGCTTCTTCTTTATCACGATCGGCTACGGTCATCAAAATATTGCCTTTATCTGGAATGCGCATATTGGCTCCGTGAATCGCTTTGAACAAGGCATCTGCATAAGTACGGCCAATTCCCATTACTTCTCCAGTAGATTTCATTTCTGGTCCTAGTGCAATTTCTGCCAACCCCATTTTTGAGAAGGAGAATACTGGTGCTTTTACAGCCACATGTGGACGGGCTGGCACTAATCCAGTTGGTAATCCCAAGCTTTCCAAGGTTTCTCCTAAAGCAATTCGTGTTGCATACTCCACCATGTTGATACCGGTTACTTTACTAATGAAAGGCACTGTACGGCTAGAACGAGGGTTTACTTCGATAACATGTAACTCATCATTGACCACAATATATTGGATATTGAGTACCCCTTTTACCTGCAAACCTTGAGCAATGCGACGAGTATAGTCTACAATTTGATTCGTCAACTCTTCCGACAAATGTTGTGCTGGATATACCGCAATAGAATCACCAGAGTGTACCCCTGCTCGTTCCACTTGTTCCATAATACCCGGAATGCATACATCGATACCATCAGAAATCGCATCTACCTCTACTTCCATGCCTACCATGTAACGGTCGATTAAGACAGGGTGGTCTTTTGAAGCTACTACGGCTTCTTTCATATAACGATCTAATTCTTGGTCATTATATACAATTTCCATAGCACGGCCACCTAGTACATAAGACGGACGGACAATCAATGGATATTGTAAGCGTTTAGCTGCTTCTAAGGCTTCTTCATCGCTAGTCACCAACGCCCCCACTGGCCGTGGAATTTCTAATTTTGCCAGTAATGCATCGAAACGTTCACGGTCTTCTGCCATATCAATGCTATCCACTGAGGTACCTAGAATGTTTACACCCCGTGCGGCTAAAGGCCCCGCTAAGTTAATTGCTGTTTGTCCACCGAACTGAGCAATAACCCCTACTGGATTCTCCTTGCGGATAATTTCCATCACATCATCTACTGTCAACGGTTCAAAGTACAAGCTATCAGATGTATCAAAATCTGTACTTACTGTCTCTGGGTTATTGTTAATAATGATGGATTTCATGCCCGCTTTACGCAATGCCCAAGAGGAATGAACAGAGCAATAATCAAATTCTACCCCTTGTCCGATACGAATTGGACCGGAACCAAGAACGATAACGCTGTTTTCACCACGTGGTACTACTTCATCTTCTGTGGCATAGGCACTGTAATAATATGGTGTGTGCGCTTCAAATTCTGCGGCACAGGTATCTACGTATTTATAGGTTGGATGAATATTCCATTCATTGCGTTTTGCCAACACTTCTTCAGCACTACAATTTGCATATCTAGCAATGACTTGGTCTGGGAAAGAGTAACGCTTCGCAGTTTTTAAATTTGCTTCTGTTACACCATTAGTAGCCAAATCTTTTTCTACTAATACAATATTTTTAATTTTATTGATGAAGAAAGAGTTAATTTTTGTAATGTAGCAAATTTTTTCTACACTAATACCCACACGAAGAGCTTGAGCGATGACATAGAGACGTTCATCATCCACTAATTGTAATCGTTCAATCAGTTGCTCAGGCGTTTCATGAGCAATCTTTTTCAGTTCAATATGATCTAACCCAATTTCTAGAGAACGAATGGCTTTTAATAGAGAACCTTCTAAGGTTCTGTCGATAGCCATAACTTCGCCAGTGGCTTTCATTTGTGTTCCCAACGTACGATCCGCCAAATTAAATTTTTCAAATGGCCAACGAGGAAATTTTGTTACCACATAGTCCAAGGATGGTTCAAAGCACGCTTTAGTTTCCCCTGTAACGGCATTTGTAATTTCATCTAAGGTCATGCCGATAGCAACCTTAGCTGCTACCTTAGCAATAGGATATCCCGTTGCCTTAGAAGCTAATGCAGAAGAACGAGACACGCGAGGATTTACTTCGATAACATAGTATTGATTGCTATATGGATCCAAGGCATATTGCACATTGCAACCGCCTTCAATTTTAAGATAGCGAATAATATCCACAGAGGCAGTACGCAACATTTGGTATTGTGTATCATTCAAGGTTTGAGATGGTGCTACTACCACCGAATCACCTGTATGCACCCCTACTGGATCGATGTTTTCCATATTACATACAATGATACAGTTATCTGCGCGGTCACGCATCACTTCGTATTCGATTTCTTTCCAACCAGCTACGGATCGTTCTACAAGAATTTGATGGATTGGACTAAGCTTGATGCCACGAAGAGCAATCATGTACATTTCTTCTTCGTTATGAGCAATACCGCCGCCTGTGCCACCTAGTGTATAAGCAGGGCGGATGATGATAGGGTATCCAATACGATTAGCAAATTCTACCGCTTCTGTTACATCACTAAAAATATCAGATTCTGGCACAGGTTGGTTGATGCGTTTCATTGCCTCTTTAAACAATTCACGGTCTTCCGCTTGTTTGATAGCCTCTAACGTAGTCCCTAGAAGTTTCACATTGTACTCCTTAAGGACTCCTGCCTCTGACAGTTCTACCGCCATATTAAGGCCAACTTGTCCACCTAATGTGGCTAACACACCATATGGGCGTTCTTTACGGATAATTTCTGTAACAAACTCCAAAGAAATTGGCTCAATATAGACGCGGTCCGCAATATCACGGTCTGTCATGATGGTAGCCGGATTAGAGTTCACTAATACAACTTCATAACCTTCTTCACGAAGAGATTGACAAGCCTGTGTGCCTGCATAATCAAACTCAGCTGCCTGCCCGATAATAATTGGACCAGAACCAATTACAAGAACTTTTTTCTTTTCCATCATTAACCTCTTCTCATCAATGTTTTAAAACGTTCAAACAAATATACATTATCAGTCGGGCCCGGAGATGCTTCTGGGTGATATTGTACCGACATAATCGGCAATTCATTATGCACTAATCCTTCTACAGTACCATCATTCACACTGCGATGGGATACGCGCAATCCAGAACCCTCTAGGCTTGCTTCATCAACTGCATAACCATGATTTTGAGAGGTAATATGAACACGATTCGTATCTAAATCTTTTACTGGATGGTTAGATCCACGATGACCAAAACGCAACTTATACGTTTCACCACCAAATGCACGAGCAATCAGTTGATGTCCCATGCAAATACCAAAAATAGGTTTTTGGCCTACTAATTTTTTTATTTCTTCAACAATTTCAGGTACGTCTTTCGGGTCTCCCGGTCCATTGGACAAGAAGATTCCATCAGGATTGCAAGCCATCACTGTTTCAGCTTTTGTATGAGCTGGGAAAATTGTCAATCGACACCCTTCGTTTTCCAAAGATTGAAGAATATTTTCTTTCACACCAAAATCGTACACGGCTACATGAAACTCAGCTGTATCTTGACCACGGCGACCTTCCCATTTTGTGGTAACACGCATAATGTGATCTGTCGCTAGTGGTTGCGCTAATAAAGCATCGATTTTCTCTTGTGGTGTATCTGTTGGGCAAATAACCCCTTTCATCACGCCATGGCTGCGGATAGCACGTGTAATTGCACGTGTATCCACATTGTATAAACATGGAATACCATGGCTTCTCATATATTCCTCAAATGTCCCCTCATTTTGCCAATTACTAGGGAACGTACACAATTCTCCTACAATCATTGCCTTGCAATAGGGCTTAGAAGATTGATCTACCTCACGTGTGACACCATAATTGCCTACTAATGGGTAAGTTAAAGTAATAATTTGATCTGCATATGACGGATCTGTTAAAATCTCTTGATATCCCGTCATCCCTGTATTAAACACTACTTCGCCAACGATTGGCATGCCCCCCAGCAATGTGCCCTCAAAGATAGTTCCATTTTCTAATACCAGTTTTCCTGTCACCCGATTACAACCCCGTCTTTCATTACAACTTGTCCATCTACTACTGTTAATTTTGCTTTACCAGTGACTGTCATACCATCAAATGGACATGATTTACCACGAGTGTAGAATTTATTTCTATCTACAGTCCAAGTTTCATCTAAAGAAAGGACTGAGATATCCGCAGGTTTTCCTACTTCAAGTACGCCTCCGTCTACTCCGATTAATTGAGCTGGTTTAGTACTCATTAAATTGATGATTTCATCAATTGTGAGGATACCTGTTTTTAATACATGTGTAATTACTGCCGCAAAGGATGTTTCCAATCCTGTGAAACCATTCGCTGCACAGCAGAATTCCACATCTTTTTCTTCGTACGCATGTGGTGCATGGTCCGTAATTATTGCATCAATTGTGCCATCTTGTAATGCTTCTAACAACGCTTGGCGATGATCTTCAGAACGAATTGGCGGAGCCATTTTAAAGTCTGGATTATAATCTCGTAAATATTCATCTGTGAATACTAAATGTTGGCTTGTTACTTCACAAGTTACTTTGATTCCTTTTGCTTTCGCACGGCGTACTTGATCGACAGCTTCTTTTGTACTCACATGTGCAATATGGATATGTCCACCAGTCATTTCTGCTAGCATAATATCACGAGCTACCGCTAAATCTTCTGCCACAGCTGGGCGACCTTTTACACCCATTTCATAGGAAACGATACCTTCATGCATGTGACCTTCACAAGTTAAGCTACATTCTTCTGCATGGTCTACAACCATTTTTCCAAACATGGATGAATATTCTAAAGCACGACGCATGAAAGCAGCACTTTCTACATAATGTCCGTCATCGGAGAAACCTACTACACCAGCTTCTGCCATATCACCCATTTCTGCAAGTTCTTTTCCTTGCAAGCCTTTAGACACAGCGCCCATAAAATCTACTTTTACTACCCCTGTCAATTCAGCTTGTTTACGCAATCCACGTACTAGTGGAGCATTATCCACAACAGGGTTTGTATTTGCCATAGTTACAACACGTGTAAATCCACCTGCTGCTGCCGCTTGCGTACCACTGTGAAAGTCTTCTTTTGCTTCTTGACCTGGTTCACGCAAATGCGTGTGAATGTCAATTAATCCAGGAGCTACGATAAGACCTGTTGCATCGTATACCTCTGCTTGATTCGCTTGTAAATTTTGTCCAATTGCTGCAATTACACCATTTTCTACAAGAATATCTGCTACTTCATGTTGTCCTTTTGCCGGGTTAACTACCGTACCATTTTTAATCAGCAAGCTCACTACCGTCACCTCCGATAATTGTTAAGTATAAAATCGCCATACGGATGGCTACACCATTACGCACCTGTTCTTGGATTACTGATGCATCACCATACGCCACATCTGGCGCAATTTCAAGACCTCTATTCATTGGTCCTGGGTGCAATACTAATACATCATCTTTTGCATTTTCTAACACAGATTTATTAATACCAAAGATACGTGCATATTCACGATTACTTGGGTATAACGCGGAGTGAATCCGTTCTAATTGGATACGCAATACGTTTACCACATCTGCATCTTTCACAGCTTCACGTACATCATGATGAACTGTAACACCCAATTTTTCTAGTT
Source organism: Veillonella sp. 3913 (assembly GCF_003992235.1). Lineage (NCBI taxonomy): Bacteria > Bacillati > Bacillota > Negativicutes > Veillonellales > Veillonellaceae > Veillonella > Veillonella sp. 3913. The sequence goes on from NZ_RQVF01000006.1 coordinate 44,417, forward strand.
CTGGGTATACTAACGTACGTGGACCAGCTAGATGCACGTCAGCACCCATTGTTTTTAATCCATAAATATTGGAGCGCGCTACACGGCTGTGCATGATATCGCCTATGATAACTACTTTTAAACCTTCTAATATAGGTTTATGTTCTAAGATAGAGTACATATCTAATAAGGCTTGTGTTGGATGTTCATGAGCTCCATCTCCAGCATTGATAATAATTGGATCCACACATTTAGTGGCATATAAAGGAGCTCCTTCTTCACTAGAGCGCATTACGATGGCGTCTGTTCCCATATAAGACATCGTTAATAATGTGTCACGGAAACTTTCCCCTTTTGCCATAGAGCTACCGCTCTTGGAAATGTTGATGACATCAGCCCCTAAATATTTACCTGCTAACTCAAAAGAACTTCTTGTACGTGTACTATTCTCCATAAACAAGTTAATAATAGATTTGCCTTTTAATAATGGATGTTTCTTATTGTCCGATAAAACAATTTTTTTCATTTTTTTAGCTACACGTAAAATGAGTTCAATTTCTTCTTTTGACCGACCTTGCAGTCCTAATAGGTGCTTACCTTTTAAGCTGATTTCTCCCATCATAGCCTCCTTTGTAGTACTTCTATTACACGCAAAAAGACCCCTTGCCGTAAGGCAAGAGGTCGCATAGTTATAGTGATTCTATTATAGAGTACACCTATAGATTATAGGTAAAGTACTCCTACTACGTTCCCTTACTAGCCTCACAGGACTAATTTAAAAGGTTCAAATTACGCTCTTCGGTCTCTCGTACCGATTCATTAAGCTTATAAGTATTATAAAGCAAGGACACTTATACGTCAAGAGATTTATTTACATTTTATACTATCTATACACATACTAGCATGTTATCTTCGTAAATGAAAAAAACTGCCATTTCTGGCAGTCTTTTTCGGAGTGTTATTATATTGCAACCTATTACATAGGTAGAAAACTTATAATTTAGCAATAACTTCTTCAACAAATGCTTTTGCATTAGCTAAGTCGTTTTCATCTGGATGAGATGCAGCTTGTGCATGACGTGCATCACGTTCAGGGCTTTTACCATGGTTATGTCCTTCTGGGAACATTTTGTACATCATTTCGATTACTTTCGGATCTACTTTACCTTGGCATTTGAAGTAACCTACTGGTGTTTGACCATTTGGTAACAATTTCGCAGCTGCTTCTACAGTTTCTTGTGCATGAGGAGATACTGGAGGGACCCCTAAAGTACAGAATAAAGCTACTTTTTCATTTGTGATTTCTTTAAGTACTGCTTGTGCCGCTTTATCAGCGTTACCTTGGTCTGCCCAGAAACCCATAAATACTACATCGTAAGATGCTAAATCAGCTGGAACTTCTTTCACAGATACACATGGTGTACCAGCAGGCAAAGCACTTGCCATAGCTTCTGCTACTAATTTTGTATTGCCTGTACGGCTTGAGTAAACTACGATTGCTTTCATTCATTTTCCACACTTCTAGGAAGTGCGCTCCTTTTACATAACATATAAATACTATAAATAGTATATCATTATTTTTGTATCTAACATTGTAGCCTAAGGCACAATGTTCATTTATCAGATATACATCCGCAGGCATTGCCTGCGGATACTGCACTCTCATTACTGAAGTGATTTTAAACGTACTATAGTATGATGCAGCCTACCAACTTTGACCTGGTATACCTGATTCCACTCTATGAGTGGCTATAGAACTATTACAGGAAACTATATTGTTTGGTTTGGTAAGGTGTGTAGGAGTTCACCTGTAATAGATACTACCTAAATATTTTTCTTAAATGGACTATGTCCTACTGTGCCATGAGCACGTGTAGTTTCCATATCTGTAGGATGCCCTTTTGGAATGCCCGCTGGATGTCCACCTGCTCCATGTGGATGCTTAGGTACACCTGCTGGATGTCCTCCCATTGGTACTCCTTCTGGATGCCCTTTTGGGATACCTGCTGGATGTCCGCCTGCCCCATGTGGGTGTTTCACCACGCCCGCTGGATGTCCTCCCATTGGTACTCCTTCTGGATGTCCTTTTGGAACACCTGCTGGATGACCGCCTGCTCCCTGTGGATGTTTCGCCACACCTTCAGGATGACCACCACCTACATGTGGATGATCTTTTGGTCTACCACCATGGTTTTGAGCCGCAATATTTTCATGTAACAATGTGCTTTCACCCGTTAAGATGTACTGAACACATTCAATAACGGTTTGTGTAATATTGACATTCCAGAATCCACCAGCCGTTGTTAAGCGATATAATACGCCATTATATTCCATCAAACCACGAGTTACCCAAGTATCAAGCAACCAACGTAAGTCCTCTAATTTTGAATCCATTTCGATCAAAGTGTCTAGATTTAAAACACCTCGTTCCAAGGAACTGATTACATAATTAGAGAATTCTTGTAGTTCAGATTGTTTCATGAGAACCATAAATGGTTTTTTACCTTCTTCTACAAGAGCCTCATATGGAGGCAATACACGGTGTAACATTGTCATGTATCCACCTAAATTACCACCAGCACCACAACCAAATGGATACATTGGGTATCCCGCTTTCGCCATAGTGTTGTACATTGAGCGTTCACGCGGTGCACGGCTCCAATGAGCTGCACTTAAACGTGTAAAATCACGTTTCATCAAGTATTTTACAGCTGCCTCATACATTAATGCTTGTTCTTTAGTGGTAGCTGCTGGGCTTACTTTGCCGCGTTCAATTAAGCTTTGTAAATCACTATTTTCAAAAACATTTAATTGATACAAATCCATACCATCTGCTGCGGATTGTTCAAGAAGTTTTAAGTCTTCCATCCACACATCCATCGTTTGATCTGGTAAACCATAGATTAAATCCACAATTACAGAACATTGTTGGTATGCTTTTAATTGTTCTAATCGAGACAACACTGTATCTTGATCATCTAAACGTCCCAATTGACGTCGTACGTGAGTATGGAAAGACTGTACCCCTAAGGACATACGGTTGACACCGTGGCTCATCCATACATCCATTTTTTCAGGCACCAAGTCGTGAATACGACCTTCTAATGTCAACTCATAGTCATTGGCCAACGGGAAATATTCTTGGATGGCAGACAACATGCGTTTTGCATTATTAGCAGATAATGATGTTGGCGTACCACCACCAATAAAGATAGTGTGAATCAAACCATCACGGAACCGCGGTTGATCGGCAGCCATTTGCATTTCTTTCAATAACATATCTACATATTTATCTTCTGCATCTTGATTCGTAGCATGTTGATAGAATCCGCAATAGGTACATTTAGTTTGACAGAATGGAATATGAATATATGCCGTTTGCATTTGCCCTGGAACAGGCGGTTGTTGCATTAATTCATTCCATACACGTTGTGCCTCATCCTTTTCTAAAGGACGACCACTTAGACCAGCATGTACCGCACGTTTGCTTGTAAAAGCATGCGTCAACGGCGTTGCCGTATCAAAACCAAGTTGAATATTACGTTGTTCCTCCGACATGGAGTCAAATAAACTTTTTAAATCCATAATTCCTCCTGAATTATTTCTTGTGCCTTTGCACTAGTCACCATTCAAAGTGTAGTACACTGTGAATGTATTTGATACTGATGAGCCACTACCATTTGGATAATTGCCTATGCCATAGACAACATCTTGGGTATGACTGTTTAAAATACCAGGTCCGCCACCTGCCGAAACAGAGGCTATATTACCGCTCGCATCAATGGTTACGCTAACTGTAACACTACCTTGTAAGTTACGTTTTACTGCCATTGCAGGGTACGTACCTTGTGCTTGGGCTTGTACAGTAGCCACAAATCCTGCCCAGTCAAACGGTGCATTACCAGATGTAGTACCTACACCATCTCCATTACCTCCGCCACTGCCAGAGCCAGATCCACCACCGCTACCAGAGCCGTTACCGCTACCATCGCCAGTACCGTTTCCTGTTCCGTTACCGCCACCAGATCCACCACCAGTACCTTGGTTTGTAGATGTTCCATCACTTGCACCTGTCGCTGCGTTGGTAGATGTTGGCACATTCACAGCATCATCAACTGGCACCGGAGATGATAAACTTTGTTGCGCTGCTTGTACTTTAGCTTGTACAACTTCTTGTGAAAGTGGTTGAGGGAAAGATACCCCGCCGCCACCGCCACCGCCACCTGCGGATGCTTTTAAATCGTCGGAAATAGACATGTCAATTTCAAAAGCATTTTCGGTTTGTTTATGCTCTACTACGGATACTAAAGCAATACCTAACACAACAGCTAGGACAATGTGGATTACAACAGAGATTATGTAGGATTTTTTCCAGGAAATATATTGTTCCATGTGTCATCCTTTCTAGCTAGCAGCAATTGAGAACTTCTTAACCCCAATCGTTTTTAGCATATCCATAATGGCAACCACGAATCCATGTTGCGTATTTTTATCTGCTTGTAATAGTACCGCTGTATTTGGATTTTCTCCAATTTTGCTTGTAATATAGTTACGAGCTTCATCGATACTATATGGTTTAGAGTCAATCAAGATATGTCCTTCTTTATCCAATGTAAGAATGATAGGACTTTGTTTGACTTGTGTTGCTGATTGTGCTTGCGGTAATTGTACACCCAAGGACTTTTGTGCCACCGTTTCAATACTGTTCATCATGAAGAAAACCAGTAAGAAGAAAATGATATCGATCATTGGCACAATCATGAACTCAGGTTTCATTTTTAATCGACTATTTTGAAACATGAGAATCACTCCATTGTTCTTTCATACCATTTAATAACACTACAGATAAAGTTTCTGTATCATTGATAATTGCATCCATACGATGACTGAAGTATGTGTACACACAGAATGATAAGATAGCCACTAACAAACCAGTTGCTGTGGCAATCAAGGCTTCACCAACGCCGCCAGAAATAGCGGATGCACCAGCACCATTATCCAATACACTGAACGTGCCAATCATACCAGATACTGTACCTAATAAACCTAATAATGGAGAAATTGTTACGATAGCGCTTAAGTAGTCCAAATGAATTTTTAAATGAGAGGCTTCAATCATCATTTGTTCGGAAAACGCATTTTTCATACTTGTTTCGTTTTTGGAGTATGTTAATCCTGCATTCAAGATACGACCAGTTGCCGTTTGATTTGCCTCACATAACTCTTTCGCTTTTTTCCAATCATTATCTTTTATTGCAAAATACACATCATGACTAAATTCCTTTAGCAATGCAGTATTAGCTTTGAAATACGTATAACGCTCAATTCCAATTGCGATCACAATGATTGACAAAATAACCAATGGATACATTACTAATCCACCGCTGTTAAATAAATGTACAATGTATAAAAGGCTGTCCATATTATTACCTCCATTAAAAAAATATGATAATTTTTATCAGCTTATACTTATAATATCAAATTTAATAATTTCAAATCTACTCTAAATAGCTTCTACTTAATCCATTCCGACATTTTATTTATTTTCCTATATTCACTAGGTTTATGTCCCATAATAACCCGAAATGCTTCTGCAAACTTACTAGCATTTTCATAGCCATATCGGTTAGCTATGCTGAGAATACTATCATCTGTATTAGTTAAATCCTTTGCCGCCTCCTTTATCCGCATGTGCTTAATATATTGATGAATGCTACTACCATAAATCCCTTTGAAACATTTTTTCAATGCTGTCGGTGCTAATCCATATGTTTTTGCCAACTCTTCAATAGTCGGTTTTTTGTGCAAATTTTTCATCAAAAATTCGTGCATACGTTTCACACTTTCCACATGTTTTCGTTCAAAATATGGCATACAGCAATCATTATCTGATGCGATGGTACTTAATAACAATATAATTTCCATACATTTTAATTGAAATATGTGTGGCATCACTTCATTAGGAAGATCATATAAACTTTTAAAAATTTCACTAAGCCTAGATTCCCTACGACATACGAAACCAAATTCAAATTCATTACAAAACCGGTTACATATATCACGAAGATTAATCCGATCATGTCCTACAAACTTATTCACCATCTCTTGAGCTTTGGGAATATAAATGGATAAATTAATACCCTTGTAATAAGAGGTAGGAAACTTTGTGGAATGTACATAACTAGGTGACTCTTTCCACCCTACAGAAATATCATTTTCATCCATATATAAGACCTTGCCATTATCAAAGGCACATTCAATGCGCCCTTCTTTACAATAATGAATTTCAAACATACCTTTTAAGGGTTTTGCATGGTGGCAGATTTCTTTCATGGTCACCTCTTGGAATGTTAATTCTACCCCACTGAACACAAGATAACTATGCATCTTGGCCTTGCCTTGGGGCGTATTCATTTCATAGATGGTTCCATGTTCCATCTCTGTACTAGATAGCAAATCTAAATCCATCACCTTTGGTTTAAACTTTTCTACAGTATGTATACTATTTTGATTCATATTTTCTCCTCTAAAAAAGCCCATTTGCTGTCTCATACGACTAACAAATGGGCCTCTTTTGCCGAATTACATCGCCTACTTTAATCTGAGTATCATTTCTAACACTCATTATATTTATAAATAGCAATGATTGTCAATATAAACTTTGTCTATCTAGATTATTTTAAATTAAATAGTGAAATTTCAATTTGCATAGTTTCGCATATTAATAGGAATAATTGTTCATATAAAATAATTTATATTCAGTTTAATTCAAGATATCTTTTTAGATTATTTATATAAAAACTTGATTATTTTCCCAAAATTTTATTCACTAAATTAGTAATATACTGCGATGTCTTACCATCTGTATTCTCATGTTCCGAAATTTGTGGAATCAACAAAAATCTAACAGGCAAATTCGACGCCCCTGGTGACATGTATTCTAATAGTAAATCTTCTGGTCTATCAAATACATCTAATAGCTGTGTGTCATAAATAGTTTCATGTCCCAAATACGGACCTTTTACAGGCACATCATAGGTGCGTACACCTTTAGAAGATGTAATCCTGAATGTGCCACTAAAAGCACCACCTAATGGATTAAAATACAAGGCATAGGGAGTGTTTCCTTCTGTGCGTAACACATATACATTAGAAATACCATAATTACCTTTGTTTTTCACCAGCTTATTGTTACTAGTCTCATCAACACCACTAATAAAGGCATCTTCTCGATCATTTGCAATTTCAAAACTAGCTGGACCTGCCTCACTATTAAACTGCGGTTCCACCACATGGAATCGACGCATTCCTTCATAAGTACCCCGTAACTCTACTTCATCTATAGGATGAATTGGCAATAAAGGCAAGCCATACGTAACTGTTGACTTAGGTTCCATCACCGCCACAGATGCATATACTGGTTCCGTAGTAGAAAAATCGATAATACCACTGAATAAATCATCTTGCTTCATCAGTACTTTTTCCAACTCAGTAAAAATAGGTCGTACTTCCCCAGGGCGTAATACAAATTCTGTACCACTAGTATTGTGTGATACTAATGAAATAGTTCTTGATGTAGTATCCTTTTTAATTGCCTCTTCAATTTTTTTTGCCTTTAATTTCTTCGATTGTGCAAGACTCTCTTTTTCTTTTTTAATTTCTTGTTGTAATCCTTTAGAACGAACAGGAATCGTTACACCTTCATTCGCCCAAGCACCTAAATCTAATGCAGTACTATTCACTTCTTTTTTCGAAAGCTCTCGTCCCACTTTAAAATAGTCAGGACTTGGTTTCGCATAGATAGCTCGTTCAATCTCTACAAATGCTGGAGCATTTCCTTTATTTTCCAATAAAATACCTACTTTCATAGGTTCTGTTCGTTCGTTCACATGATAAAAGTAAATACGACTTTTCCCATGAAGTGTACCTGCCCCTACAATCCCAGGCTCTTTCACATATTCTGGGCTATCGGACAATAATAAAGTATCTATCTCTTTAACAGTTTTTACCTCTAAGGGTGTAAATGTATACTCATCAATATTTACCGTTCTCGGTGCTTGTCCATACGTAGTGCCTAGCCCAAGTACTGTTAAAATGCTCCCTAATAACCATTGTTTCCATTGTATTCGATTCATTAATTTCATACTACCTCTATTCTATCGTAAGTCCCTCTGGCTCCCACTGTAAGGCGAGGGCTTCTAATTTACGCAAACGATGTCCAATACCAGATTTTGTCAATTCTCGCTTGTACTTTGTTTCATAGGCATCTACCAATTCTTGCAAACTACCATCCGGAAATTCCTGACGTAATATAGCTGCCTCATAAAGACGAACTGGCAAGGAGTCGAGACCTTGATGCTTATCAATAATACGTATCGCATCTAATTGACGCACTGCTGCATTCACCGTTTTTTGTAAATTTGCTGTTTCACAGTTTACTTGACGATTAATGGTGTTACGTACATCTTTCATAATTCGTACATTTTCAAAATTCATCAGGGCTGATTGAGCTCCCATAATTTGTAAACAAGAGGTCACCGCATCCCCTTCTTTTAAATACACTACAAACTCCTCTTTGCGCTCTACCTTTCGAGCATGCAATCGGAACATCTTTAAGACACGAATAATTTGATCTGCAAAGTCTTCCTTTGTAGTCATAAACTCTAAATGATAGTCACTTTGTGGCTTATTCACAGATCCGCATCCCAAAAAAGCTCCCCGCAAAAAAGCTCGACGTGATTCCATGTCTTTTAACCATTCATCTGGAATCATAGCATCCACAGGCCATAATTGTAACTCCTCTAGAGCAAGACGACTCTGTTCTGTAGGCTCTACCGTCAATGTATACATGTTCTTTTTGCGTAGGTTTAGCCCTTTACGCACTAGCACAGAAGTAGGCAAATCATACTGTTCTTTAATAATTCCTAGCACTCGTCTAGCTACTGCATTATTGGCCGTCACCAAACGTACCCCTACGCGTCCTTGCATACCTAGTAAAATGGACCCACCCATCCGTAATAAACAAGAGGCCTCTACCTTGGATGCCCACGCATCTTCTGTTTTAAATTGGCACAATTCATTTTTTACATCTTCTGCAAATGACATAGCCTCTCCTTTACTATTTCTACTAGAAAATAGAGCCTCTAGAGGCTCTACTTTCATACTTAATGATCTTCTCGCTGTAAGTAATATTCTAAAATGTGCGGTTCAATATCCGTCTGCAAAGCATAGACAACATCCATGACCACTTTCGCTAACCGATCAGAATTGTGGACCGCTTTATCTTGACTATCTACAAGATTTGCACGAACTGTCCGAATCCCCATCGATTGCAACACGTCCATATCTACGTCTACTGGTTCTTGCCCCGCTTGTTTATAGTGTTCTAATGTGGCATCTTGGATTCTGTTATCATTCACAAGAACTGTATCGATAATTCCCACCTCACTATGTGCTTCAATGGCTTTCACATGGTCAGACACAGTATACCCATCTGTTTCACCTGGCTGCGTCATCACATTGCAAATATAAATCTTAGCCGCTTTAGAGTTAGCAATGTGATCCGCTACCTTATCAATCAATAGGTTCGGCATTACCGAAGTATATAAACTGCCCGGGCCTAAAATGATGGCATCGGCTTCATCAATAGCTTGCAAGGCAGCTCCTACAGGAGATGGTCTATGTGGCTCAGTATAGACCTTCGCAATTGGCTTACCCGCATTAGGGATATTACTTTCCCCTTCTACGATGGTACCATCTGTCAATTTAGCAATCAGTTTGATTTCTTCTGTAGATGATGGAATAACACGTCCCCGAACTCGCAAGATCTTGCTAGAGGCTTCTAGGGCTTTTTCCACATCATCTTTCAGCACTTGAGTCATGGCTGTTAAGAATAAATTCCCAAAACTATGGCCCGATAATTCTGCTCCTTTAGTAAATCGATACTGGAATAGTTCTTCCATAAGTCCTTCTTTTTCCGCTAATGCTACTAAACAGTTGCGTAAATCTCCAGGAGCAATCATTTGAAAATCTTCTCGTAACCGACCAGAAGAACCTCCATCGTCTGCTACTGTGACGATAGCCGTCAAATTTGTGGTTTTACTTTTTAGCCCCCGCAATAGCATAGACAATCCTGTACCACCACCAATCACTACGATTTTTGGTCCTTGTCCTAAGCGAATTTTTTCAAAAATATAATCGCTCACGCCATCTTCTGTATTTGGCAAAATCGCCTTCACAATGGTCTGAATGAGCTTACGTATGCCCCACAACATAGCTACTATACCCGCCACAATACCTGCTAAACCAAGACTGGCTATGACCGTATAGTTATAGGAGCCTGTAAGATGGAATAAAAATTCTAAGAAAATATCTTCAAAGTTGCTAATCCACTGGTAGTTCATCATCATAAGGACACCCACTACCAGCCAAATCGTGCCTAAAGAAAATAGGAATAGCCACCGCTTAATATTAATGCCTGGCGCAAACCAGCGCATCCAATTATTATATTTCATAGGCTTGAGAGACGAAAGAATCGTCCCACTCCTTTCTTTATAGGTCTAATCTAGAACGTGGATTCACATCTTCTTCTACATGATTACGCATCATATCACGATGTTCCACAGAAACATTACAGCCTTTTTCTTTCAAATGTGCATATAATGCCTCTGCCATTGCTACGCTACGATGCATACCGCCTGTACAGCCTACAGCTACCACAAATTGGCTTTTTCCCTCTTGTTCATAGTTTGGCACAAGGAAATCTAGTGTAGTAAAGAAATGCTTTTTAAATTCATCAGTCACTTCAAAGGAGTGAATATACTCTTTTACCACTGGTACGCGCCCCGATTTATGACGATATTCAGGAATGTAATACGGATTCGGCAAGAATCGCACATCCCATACCATATCCGCATCATTAGGCATACCAAATTTAAAACCAAAACTTACCACTGTAATAGCCATGCCATCTGTTTGTTCTTTCACGTGTCTAAAAGTACGGCGCATAAATGATTTCAAGGCAGATGTTTTCATATTTGTGGTGTCGATAATATGATCCGCTTTGCTACGTACATCCGCCAAAAGTGCCCGTTCTTGTGACAGTCCTGTACTAATACGACCTGATGGTGCCAAGGGGTGACTACGACGTGTTTCTTTATACCGGCGAATCAAAGTATCATCGCTAGCTTCCATGAACACAATTTCATAAGGCACACTCATAGCCGTCAAATCATCTAAAGCACTGTTTAAATCATCAAAAAATTCACGACTGCGGATATCTACCACTAAGGCTACTCGACTCACTTTAGTGCCTGCACTTTGACGACAAATTTCACTAAACTTAGGAATCAACACAGGAGGAATATTGTCGATACAGAAATATCCCATATCTTCCAAGACTTGCATCACTTGTGTTTTACCTGCTCCGGACATACCGGTCACAATGATTAAACGAAACCCTTCCATGAGGCCCTCCTACAAAATTTTATAACACATTCGCTTCAATCCATTTAGCGACGCCATCTTTTTCATTTGTGTCGCATACTTCTTTGGCAATTGTCTTCACATGTTCCTCTGCATTCCCTACTGCCACGGAATGGCCTGTTACTTGTAACATAGAAATATCATTTTCTGAATTACCAAAGGATACCATATCTTCTAAACCAATGCCCAATTGCTCGCCCATGAAAGCCAAAGCTTCCCCTTTGGACACGTGAGGTGCCACGATTTCTAAGAAATTCACCTTGGATCGAACTAACTCAACCATGTGGCCAACTTCTTTGGAAAGTATAGCAATCACCTCTGTCATACGTTCAGGCTCTTCCACCACTAATAGTTTGTTCGTTCCCTTTTGAGGGTCATAGATAGCATCTCCTACGTACACAGCCTTGGCACCTGTAATCTCTTCATAGAGACGAGAAAACTCTGTTTCACTGTGCACTAATAATTCGTCATCAATATAGGACTGAATATAGATATTATGCTCTTTCGTGATGGCTAATACTTTGCGCGCTACCTCCGGTGGTATAGCTCGTTCCCAAATGAGTTCTTTACTTTCTACACGTTGGATGACACCGCCAGAATACAGTACCATCGGTACATCACCTAAGCCTAAACGATGTGCTACCGGATATGCCGTTTGGTACATACGGCCTGTTGCAATAAGTACCTCAATTCCCTTGTCCTGTACTTTTTTTAGCACTGCTTTTGTATAATCAGACACAGTATTATCATCACGTAACAGCGTATCATCTAAGTCTATAGCTAACAATTTCATGACATCACTCCTTTATCATATCTTTCATTATACCATATAACAACGTATAACTACTGCATAAGTATTACTAAGATACAAATAATTCTATCTAACATGATACAAATATAGCTCAACCACGAATGTTGTCCACAACGCTTAAATTAGTAGCCACCACATTGGCGAAAAGCAAAAAAATACGACAGGTTTATAATCCAGTATGGTACTGGTATGCAAACCTGTCGCAATTTCATCACTTTATAATTTAATACCCTATTGATACATTAGGAAAACAGATGATCTATACCATCCATATCCAGAATCGTGCCAATCGTAAATGGTCCAAAGATACCAAAACGAGCACTTACTTCATCAAATCGCATTTCATTGACAATTTTTTTAAACTGAATTGGATCATCACTCATCAATGTAATACCCCATTCCCAATCATCCATGCCAAAAGCACCCGTCGTAAACTCTTTGATAGTGTCTTCATATTTTTTGCCAATTTGTCCATGAGAACGCATCATGCTACCACGGCTTTGACGATCCAACATATACCAATTATCTGTTAGATTACGTTGCTTCGCCATAGGATAAAAGCACATACACGCCAATCTAGGAATTTTTGGATATAACCGAGCTTGTACTTTTGGATGGTCTTTCGGAGATTTCACATAATTGCTTACTTCAATCACAGATACAAAAGAAGATTCTGGCTGTAATACACTAAAGATTGGTAATTTTTTTAGTGTCAATTCTACTTCGTTCAAATCTTGCAAGCTTGGTTGCAAGAACCAAAACATAATATCTCCCTTGTGACCATTGATTTGGTACATAGCATAGCTACTTGTATGGGCCTCATGAGCTGTTTCTAAATTCCCAATAAATGCTTTGAAAGATTGCAATACTTCAATTTGTTGCTCAGCAGACCAGCTTCTCCATTTTTCAAAATTGATGGAATAATTAGCGTGTAAGCTAAACCAACCTTCGTATGTTTCAGGTACTTTTTCTAGTCCTGTAGTATGTCCATGCATAGGTGTTGCACCTGCATGAACAGATTCTGTATGTGTATCCATAGGAACTACCTCCTTAGTTTCTTCTTTCCATGCTTCTACCAATTCATAGGCTTGTTTGATGCCATCTGGCATGCCGACCCCTTTAAATGGAGTTCCAATTAATGCCAATCCCGGATAGTGTTCTTGGGCATGGTCCATGAGGGTTGCCACTCGTTCTTTGTGGCCCACTTCATATTGGGGCATACTTTTTTGTAACCGTACCACTTCTATCCATTCTGGATTTCCTGTAAACTTCAATATATTTCGTATTTCTGAAAGCGCCAATTCACACAGTTCTTCTTCACTGTGCGTATCTACCGTAGAGTCTGTAGGCTTCCCTAAAAAGACGCGTAATACCACCTTGTCTTGTGGTGTCGTTTGTGGCCACTTACTAGAAATGTAAGTACATGCCGTCAATGGTGTCTCTGTGCTGCGAGTGATGACAAAGCCTGTGCCTTGCAATGGTTTTGTAAAAGCTGACTTCGGCAAACTCATAATGACAATGGCACAAGAAGATTGTTCCATATGCCGCAAGTCTTCAAATTTTTTATCTCCCACAAAAAATTTTTCATAGGCTTTAGGTGGCGTAGTGATCACAAGACGATCGTAGGAGTCTGTACCGTTTTGTGTTTGCACTGTATAGAGCTTATCTGTGTATGATGCCTCTAGCACCTCAGTCGATGTGTGCAAAGAAACGTTCTTTGGCATTTGTTCCACAAGAGCATCTACTAATGATTCTAAACCTCCCGTTAATTGGGCAAATTGTCCTTCAGTAACCGCCCCAGATTGTTTGCGCATACCTTGCATAGCCATCATACCTTTGACCAAGTTTCCATGCTTTTGTTCTAATTGACGAAATTCTGGAAAGGTTCCCAGTAAACTTAAGCGTTTTAAGTCTCCACCGTAGATACCTGATAAGAGAGGTTCAATTAATAAATTGACTAGTTCGTCCCCTAAATGATACCGAAAAAAGGCATCGATACTCATATCCTCGTTTCCTGGATATGGTTTCTTAAAAATATCTAATCCAGCTCGTAATTTACCAGACCAACTCAATAAGCTAGACATAGCAAAAGGAAGAAATTCTGTAGGGATGCCAATGATGGATCCTCCAGGGATAGGCTTCATTTGACCTTGATGATAAATATAGGATTCTCCCGTAGCATTACGTACCAAGGTATCACCTAATCCCAATTCCTGTACCAAATCTGTCATAGATGTTTTTCTGGCTAAATACGAATCAGGCCCCACTTCTACCACATAGCCATCGCGACGTTTTGTTTGTACCTTTCCACCCCAACGATTCGAAGATTCTAGGACATGAATGTCCCAGTTAGGAAATGCTTTGCCCATATAATACGCTGCAGATAAGCCCGTTAGGCCACCACCAATAATTGCTACTTTCATATTATCCCTCCTTCAAGAGAGCTGTTAATACACCATGCGCCATGGCTTTCACAAAGAGAGTGTCACGATCTGGCATAGGCACTCGCACATAAGATATACCTAAGTGATCACATTGTTCACGACGTTCCACATCTAAATCATAAGATACTTCCATATGAGTGCAAGTAAAGCCGATAGGCATATATACCACATGGGTATGCCCTTCTGCGCCCGCTTGTTCCGTAACCATTTCTACCGTAGGTGTTAGCCATTCCCCACGAGTGCCTGCACTTTGCCAAGCTAGGGTAGCATTGGGCAACACCAATTGATCTGCTATAGATTGCATCACCCGTTGTAAGCTATGCACATATCCATCATAGGAAATTCCTTGCATCAGTGGCACACTATGGCCAGTAAAGACATACAGCGGTTTCGCCGTAATAGGCAATGTACGCATAGTCTTCTGTACTCGGTCTGTCCAAGATTGCACTAATGTCGGTATATCTGCCCAATGTTGTACTACCTTCCATCGGTCATTCATAAACGGTTTCAGTGGCTCTAGATAGGATGCATTTAATATGTCTGTTCCATAAGGATTCATCATAAGTACCACTACTATATCATAGTGGCCCAATTCCTTCGCTACATCCCCGATGAGTGGTTCTATATATTTATGTGCTTGTACCACCGTTACCTTTGCAAAGGGCAGTTCGTTTTGTAACTCTTCTTGTAACCGCTCTACTTGCCATGCGGTAGACTCCATTAACTGAGATTGTCCACCAATGCGTTCATACTTATGTCGCAATCCTTGTAATTCTTTGTCACTTGGCCCGTGACCTCTCCGTATGCGGGTATAATATGTTTTCACATCTTCTAAGGAGCGGGGAGAGCCATAATCTAATACCAATACACAAACTTGTTGTATCTCTTTATCCTCTGTCATGTACATACTCCACTATGTTTCGCAATACTTTAGGATTCGCATCTGGCACAACACCGTGGCCTAAATTAAAAATATGCTTTCCATGAGCAGCACCTTCTGCCAAAATACGATCAATTTCACCTTGAATTGTCTTCCAATCTGCAAATAAATAGGCAGGGTCCAAATTCCCTTGTAATGTTTGCTTGATGCCCATCGCACTTGCTTCTGCAATGGAGCATCTCCAATCGCAACCGATTACATCTAATGGTAATTCTTTCCACACTGGGAATAAATGCTTAGTACCTACGCCGAACATAGTGATAGGAATATGAGGATATCGTTCTTTAATAGTCCCAATAATATGTTTCATATACGGAAATACACCATTTTCATATTGTTCCATGGAAAGGGCTCCAATCCATGAATCAAAAATTTGAATTGCATTCACACCCGCCTGAATTTGACCTTCCATATAAGTAATGGACATAGCAGTCAATCGCTCCATCAAAGCATGCCAAATCTCAGGCGTTGCCACTAAACATTGACGAGTTTTCTGGTAATTCTTAGAAGGGCCACCTTCAATCATATAGCTAGCCAATGTGAAAGGAGCTCCTGCAAAACCAATTAAGGGAACTGTGAGCATTTCTTTCGTCAAGATTTGGATCGTTTTCACCATAAAGTCCAACGATTCTTCTACTACAATATCCCGTAGCTTTTCCACATCATCTTTGGACCGAATGGGATTAGAAATTACTGGCCCTATACCAGATTTTATGTTCACATCTACGCCCATAGGCACCAAAGGCGTCATAATATCTTTGTACAAAATAGCCGCATCCACATCATACTCATGAACGGGAAGAGCTGTTACTTTTGCACATAATTCCGGTTGATGAGTAATCTCAAATAGGCTATATCGCTCTTTAATCTTGCGATACGCCGCTTGACTTCGCCCCGCTTGACGCATAAACCAAACTGGTCTGCGGGACACCGACTCACCTGCAATCATTTGCAAATAATCCTGTTGTTTTTCCATATATAATTACACCTTACCTTTTACCAAACCAAACTTGGATTCTATACTCTATTGTAGCATATAGCGCATGTATTTACCTATATATTCTATCACTAGTTATATGCTCTATATTGAGAAATATTTATAAGTTCTGCTCCTAACATATGAGCAATTTCTTTGGCACGGTTCATACGTACAAAACTGGTGTCTGTATCGATAACCGTCGTTTGTATTCCCTGATTCGCAAGCCATCTACCGATGTCGTCTAGTCCCTGCAGTGCTTGTGAAGTGACCTTCCCATCTGTAATAATTACAACCTTTGCCTGTACATGCCCCATTTGAGACATGTCATTGCCTATCTGTTTGACCGCTTCCTCAATACCTTTTACAAAGGGCGTTCTGCCCCCAATACGAGCTTCTCCCAATGCTTTGGGGATGGTCTCAATTCGCTGTGTCAGCGGCACCACACATTGCGCCCCATGCTTTTGAAAGGTGATGAGCGATACATACTGTCGTTTTACATACATCATCTGTACCAATTGTGAAAGTAACTTCTCTGCCCCCTGTAATCGTTGTCTCTGCCCCATAGATCCACTTGTATCAACTACTAAATAGATGGCTTCTTTTGGCATTTCCTGATACATAGCATATCTGACATCTTCTATAGTTAGTCGAATCGGTACTTGCCGACTGCGTACAATCCCTTGTACTATCGTTGGTATCCATGCAATGGTTCTCCCCATAGTTCCTTGACGATGTACCTTAGGGCCTCGACCGTCATCACTGATGTCTATGTCTTTCTTTGCCAGCCCAGATTGCAACATCCCATATAAATGTAACACCTGCGTTTCCACTGCTTCTGAAAGTGCAAAGGACTCCTCTACCTTACCGCTATTGGGCTTACGTTGACCTTGTCCGTTAGTATCTGTTTCTTCCTCTGTTCCATCATGACTAGTGTCAAGTTCCGCTTCTGTCTGATCTAGTTCCAGAGTGGTTTCCTCTTTTGATTGTCCATCATGAGCTTCATCGCTATCTGTCATCATCCCCTGAGGCCACTTCCCTATTGTCTCATCACGGTCCTTTTCCCTATCCATACCTTGTGAGCTATTGTCCTCTTGTTCTCGGTTTGAACTGACCTCTTTCGTTTTCTCTTGTTCCCTTCTTGTCTCATCGGATGGACTTCGGCCAGATGAATCCTGTGCCTCTCCCTCTTGCTGTATCCGAGGATTCACTAGGTTCTTCATTTTCTGTGGTAATGTCCAAGGAAGTACTGTTTTTACATCAGTAGGCTCCACAAACTGATGGCCTTTTTCTCTAGCTAAACCGATGGCCGCTTTTAGTAAAATATATTCCATACCCATAAAGGAAATGTTGAATCTCTCTACTAGACTGGAAATATATGTATATATGCTATCATGCACGAAGGGGGTTCCAGGTGCATCCATTAATTTCCCCTTAGAACAAATCGACTCTTCTTCATGAGTTTTATATACATCTACTAATGTTCCCTCGTGAAAAGTTCCCTCCCCGTGGTAACTTTCACGAGTCGTACCGTTCTCATATATATCTGCATGGTCTCTATCTGCTAGGATCCGCACTCTAGTATCCACATCCGGTGATTCTATGGGTATCCACAAATCCATATCATAGACCCATTCTGAAAGCCCTTCTGCTCCCGTATAGGTCCCAATGATTTGTAGCGGTCTTCCCTCTTCGTACCGACGATTTTGCTCGTAAAGAATCCGTAACCACATGGACCGGTCAAAGTGATCCAATCCTTCGCAGATAAGCAAGTCATACACGTCCCAAGGATGTGCTTGTTTTACAATTTGAGCTGTTTCTAAGGTCCTTTGTATATCCACTGCTTCCTGCATAGCACTCACATCTGTGTGGGATGTAATCGTCGTATAGGTTCGGCCCCTATCATGCAATGTTTGTAACAGAGCATACGTTTTTCCCGTTCCCACTTCACCTGAAATCAGTAATGTCCGCAACAAAGGTTCTTGCAAAAAGAGGTGAATGCCTGTATTCAGTTGTACGCTCATACCATTCACCTCCTTTAACAAAATCTTTATTATGTAAGCTATTATATTAGTTATATTAGATGCGTCAGATGCGGTATTTATTAAATACCTTTTCTACTAATTGCAAGATTTCTCATAGGTAGCCCATAGATTGTCCAGCATAGTTTCATCAAATTCACGTTGTTCAAAGGGTTTTCGCTTCATCCGATGAGATACCACAAGAGGTGTTAACTGTTTCAGATGATCGATAGTCACACGGGACTCCTCTTGTAAGGCCGCTAAGGCACGGCTACTATTGAGTAAGGTAATATCCGAACGATGTCCCTCTACGCCTAGGGTAATCGATATATTGGCAATCAATTCTAATAGATTTGCATCTACCCCAATGGTAGGCAATACTTTGCGCGCTGTTTCAATAGTTTTACGCAACGCTTCATCGTCCTTCCTGTAGGACTCAATAAATGCTTGTGGAGTATCTTCAAAGGCCAATCGACGGCGCAATACTTCCATCCGCAATGCTACATCTGATTCTGCTTTCACAGTCACCGATAAACCAAAGCGATCTAGCAATTGTGGGCGAATAGCACCCTCTTCGGGGTTCATGGTGCCCACCAAAATAAATCGTGATAGATGACTATGGCTAATGCCCTCACGTTCAACCCGATTCACACCCATCGCCGCCACATCTAACAATGTATCCACTAAGTAGTCCTCTAGTAAATTGACTTCATCCACATAGAGAATATTTTCGTGAGCCTCAAATAAAATTCCTGGAGAAAACTCTTGCTTCCCCTCTTGCAGCATCCGCTCAATATTCAAGGTTCCTACCAATCTGTCTTCCGTGCAATGCAATGGAAGGTCCACCACTTTCATCGGGGTGCCATCACGATGCATCGGCAGCACCTTGGCTAAGCCTCGTACCGCCGTCGATTTTGCCGTTCCCTTATCACCCTGTATCAATACACCACCTACCCGTGGGTCTACCGCATTGAGGAGTAAGGCCAATTTCATTTGATCTTGTCCTACTAAGGCTGTAAAAGGATATATAGTACTCATGTTAGTCTCCTTACGTTTCATCATAATACCCCTCTAGATCATCTTCCAAGGACATTGCCACATCGCGCAATCCTTCTATACGTTCCGCACTGGCCTTCCAAAGTCCTCGTTGTTCTGCTTCTAATAAAGTAGTACAAATGGCCCCTAATGCCCAAGGATTGACTTGGCGCATCCAGTCCTGTACGTCCTGATTCATGACATACTCGTCTGTATAGGCATCATACATCCAATCTTGAATCATATCACTAGTGGCGTCCCATTCATAGGTATGTTGTACATAGGAAGCCATATCCGCTGCCCCCTTGTAGCCGTGTTTCATCATCCCCTCTATAAAAATAGGGTTCATTGGTTCACTACGGAACTGACGCTGAATTTCATCTTCTAAGGAACGCACCAAAATATCTTTACGATACGTGGTATCTCCTATAAATGATTTCGGCTTAATACCTTTCACCGCCTCCACAGCCGCAATCATACCCCCATGATAGGCATTGAAATCATCTGCACTCAACAAACTAACTTCACGATTATCTTCATTTTTCACGGTCACTTCAATGGAACCTAATCGCTTACGAAACTGTTGATGGCTTGGAATAATTTCCCCTTGCTCATCATATCCATAGCCACCCCAGGTGACATAGGCATTGGCTAAGTCTTCACGAGTCGACCAATTACTTTGTTCTAAAATTTGGTTTACCCCTGCCCCATAAGCGCCTGGTGCATCCCCAAAGACACGAATCGAAGCTGCTTTGACAGCTTCCTCATGATCCATACCTTCATCTTGTAATGCAGCTGCATCTAGTTCTATATGTTTTTTCACATAATTTACGCTATGATCTTCGGCTAGGGAGCCCACCATTTGCACCGCTTTTGCAATCCACATGACACCAGAAGGCATCATATCTCGGAATAATCCACTAATACGGCTTGTTACATCGATACGTGGTCGCCCTAATTCCTCGAGAGGTATGACTTCCAAATCGGACACACGACTACCTGTATAAACTGGTCGTACACCCAATAAATAGAATACTTCACCAATACATTGTCCATGAGTGCGTTGCGTGTTGTCTGCCCACAAGACAATACCAATTTCCTCTGGATATCGCTGTTCTTCTCGAATATATTCATTGAGCAACGCATCGCCTAGTTCACAACCGATGGCATAGGCAGGAACGGTCGGCAAGGTCCGTTCATCGACGCCATAAAAATTGCGCCCCATCGGTAGCACATCGATACCACCATTAGTAACAGCCCCACCGATATTAGGTGGAATATAGTTTCCTTCTAAACCTCGTAACAATTGGCACATTTCTTCTGTGGTTTGGCGCAACCCTGCGAGGTAGGTCTCACACAGCGTTTCCTTCTGTGCATCGTCTGGCACACCATACATGTCTATGAAAGCATCTATATACCCCTCCTCTTCCTCTGTGGTTGGATTTTGTCCTAAAATATGCAAGCCACAACGAATATGACGATTTTGGATATCCATCAAATAGTTATGAACATCCCCTAACAGTTCTTCTGCCTCGTCTGCATGAATGGAGTCAGCTAAGGCGCGCCACTCTTCTTCACTGACAGATCTATCTGCCACAAAGTGTGCCTGACCGCTCTCTTGATACCAGTCGAAGGGTTCGCACAAGTGTTCCAGATGACAATCTTTCACAGAAGATAAGATATACCCTAGCACCACATGCTCTTGGTTTGTTTCCTGGGCTTTCATATAGTCATATTCGTCCAAATACCGTTCTAGCGTTTCATAGTCACCATATAAGCCGGACCGCTTCATAGGTGGCGATAAATAGCTAAGTAAAACAGCATGGCTACGCCGTTTTGCTTGGATACCTTCACCGACAATAGTCGTCCAATACGGGTATAGATTCGGAATATCCTCAATCCCTAATTGGGGATAACAATATTCGCTTAAGGCGGTACCCTTACCAGGTAGCCATTCTAAATTGCCATGTGTCCCCATATGAATCGCCACATCAGCTTGAAATACAGTACGCACCCAATGATATACTCCCTCATAGTGATGCGTAGGCGGAATGTCCGGCGAATGGTACAAAGCATCTGGATTATCACTAAATCCACGTGGCGGTTGTACTAATATCCACACATTGCCAAAGGCCACACCGGGAATAATGAGCTCATCCTCTTCTACAAATATCTCCCCTATGGGCTGTCCCCAATATTGTAGTAGTGATTCTTGGGTAGCACTATCTAGCTTTGAAAACCACGTCGTATACACTTCTTTCGGTAGTTTCGGGGCTTTCTCTACGGCTGAATCGGTCAAACAATCTACATCATTCGTAGCATGTTTGGTCAATATTATCATTAGATCTTCACTCGTTTGAGGGATACCATCTACTGTATATCCGTTCTGTTGTAATTCTTGCAACAACCGTAGTACAGATTCTGGCGTGTCTAGCCCACAGGCATTGCCAATATGTGAATTTTTGGGAGGATAATTATGAAGGAATAGAGCAATCTTTACTTCTGACCTATGTTTCTGTTGCAATGCAATCCATCGTTTGGCTTGGTCTACTAACTTTTGAATCCCCTCAGGATATGATTTGAAATAGTAGCCTCTTTCCTCTGAGTACGTTCTGGTCCCTACAATATGACCGTTTAAAATGCCATCTATTTCCGGCAATGACAAGGAAAAGGATATATCCATAGGCTCTAACCCTTGTGAACGTGTTTGCCAGCTTTCAAGAGTAGTATAGGTAACAAAGCCCTGCAAGATAGGGATCCCTAAATCCGTCAGTTCATCACGACTCGCCCCCTGCAAGCCAATGATGGAGAACTTACATGTATTAATGATGAGAGATATTGTCTCTTTCACTTGATGATCAAACAACATGTGCCAACAATCGTACCACCGTAATTGCCCACCAGATTTACTGCTATATTGACCAAATACTAATACCGGGGATAATCCTTGTTCTAATACACGATCATACAGTGCATAGGGATAGTCTAATTGACCTTGCACCCATTCATCTCGATAAAAGAAAATACCTACCACTGGACCGCCATGATCATAGTCCTTACGATATTCCTCATAGGATGGATACACTTCCCCTTGTCTGCCTAAAATACCTTGGTATGGTAGTTCTTTCACCGGTTCTACTGGCCCTGTATAACCTTGTAAGGATAGCATATATTGGCACAGTCCATAAAAGTTTTCTCTTCCACCTTGGTGCAAATAAGCCTTAATTTGATCAATGTCCTCATCTGCAATACCATATCGCTGTATATCCGACGCTGAATCATGGAATAGTAATACATAAGGAACTTGTTTCTGTGTAATATATTTGTGAATCCCTTTTACCAAAGGAGTATCTAAGGTACTTCCTACATGAGTAAATAGTACTATATCCGTACCATCAATCGCCCTCTGAACATCTTCTAACTCTATATTTTCAGATGACAGAAAGACTATGCCCAAGGACATAGTCTCATCTGTATACTTCTGTTCTATTTCTTTAGCCCATTGCCAATGCTTCGTCATAGACGTAATGAGTAATATAGAATGTTTCATATCGTACTCACCACAATACGTAATGCCTTCCCTTTCATCATTACCTCTCCTATAGTTGATTTTTATTACCAAGTGTATATCCACTGCCCATAGTGAATCACTATATAGTACATATTAATTAGCATGTACTCTCTATACTTAAATAATACTATATTTCTAAGTAATAAGTAAAACATACAAAAAAGCCGTCACTATTGTGACGGCTTTTACTATGTATAAGACTATGTAATTAGTCAATATGGATACCATGGATTTCTTCAGCTAAACGTTTTAACGCTTCTACTGTACGAACGCCTGGTGTAATTTCAGATAATTTTACGCGAACGAAATGATTTTCTTGTACCGCTTTAATTGTTTGTAATTGAGGGTCAGCTTTAATTTTAGCTACTTTTTCTTGGAAATCATCATCGTTGCGGATGGAATTACCATAGTCAGGAATGATGATGTAATCAGGATTTTGTTGAACTACAGTTTCCCAAGAACCTTTCGCCCAAGTTTTATCTACCCCTAAACCACTCATTACGTTATCAGCACCGATTAAACGCAATACGTTAGTTGTGTAACCTTCGAATACTGTGAAAGGTTGTCCATCTTGGGAGTCATATACGAATACACGTTTATGTGGAAGGTCTTTCAATTTAGCTTGTACTTTTTCTAGCAAAGCACGTTGACCTTTTACCCATCCTTCTGCTTTTGCTTTCACGCCGAAGATTTCACCTAACTTAATCATATCTTTGAAATTAGTTTCTAAGTCAGCTTGTGTAGATAAAGCAGACTCTGGAATCCAAATGTTTACTTTTTGAGCAATCATTTTATCTGCAGGGATACCTTCTTTACTGAAAGAATCTTCCCATCCTGTAGCGAAGTCAGGTTTTACAGACATAAGCACTTCATAAGAAGGCCATTTTTCAGCTAATACTTTTACTTTGCCATAGGCTTCTTGTAATGGTGGATAGATTTCTTCTTCTTGGAAAGCTGTACCTGCCATTTTATCTTCCAAGCCTAATTGTAACATCATTTCTGTTGTAAATTGAGACATGGATACGGCATGTTTTGGAGATTCTTTCACAGCAAACTCAGTTTGTTTGCCTTCAAATGTTTGATTCCAAGTCACTTCTGTGCCAGTTTTCGCTTGTTCTTTTTCAGAACCACAGCCTGCTACTGTCAAAGCACCACATACTAAAGCTGTTAATACAAAGCCTTTAGATTGTTTCCAATTACTTAACATAATCTTCCCTTTCTTACCTTAATTAGTAATACAAATGATACACGCCCTCTTCCATAGACACATGGAAGGGCACTTCAAAAATAGGCTCTAGCAACTCTGGGGTTAATACCTCTTGTGGGGCTCCCGTTTTTAATACTTTGCCGTCTTTCATCAATACGATGTGATCACAATAGCGCGCCGCTAGATTTAAGTCATGGAGAACCACAATACTTGTACCCGAAAAGTTTTGCAATTCTTTCATGAGTGCTACCTTGTATTTCATGTCTAGATGATTTGTTGGTTCATCTAACAATAATACCTCTGTTTGTTGTGTCAATGCTTTTGCAATGAACACACGTTGCCGTTCACCACCCGACAAATGTCCCATTTCCTCTTCTGCCAAGTGGGATACCCCCACTTGATCCATATAGGACTGGGCAATGGCAACATCTTCCGCTGTATAATTACCAAAATGACTTTTATAAGGATATCGTCCCATAAGGACAATATCTTTCACTAAAAAATCATCGATCATAGCATCATGCATTTGTGCTAGCACTGCCACCTTCCGTGAAAAGGTGGGGCCATCAATAGTTTGTAAAGGTACACCATCCAGTGTAATCGCATCAGTGGGATGCAATTGGCTCAAATGTCCAAGGAGTGTCGATTTACCACAACCATTAGGTCCAATGATAGCCGTCATTTTATGTTTAGGAAAGCTGAGCTTCACATCATCTAAAATTTGTCGTTTTCCATAGGAAAAGGACAAAGAATTTACCTCGTACATAGTCCCTCCTATTGTCTAACCTTGATGACGGTATCTCGTCATAATAATCCAAATAAATAGCGGTGCCCCTAGTAAGGATGTCAATACGCCGATAGGAATTTCTTCGGGGCTATACATAGCTCGTGAAAGTACATCCGCCCAGATCATCACAATACTACCAATGAGTGGCGCAAAAATCAGTAATCGTCCATGTTTAGGGCCCCCAACCATGCGTGCCAAGTGCGGAATAATAAGGCCCATAAAGCCTACTACACCTACTTTTGCTACTAAGGTAGCGATAGCCACAGAGGATACGATGACCATAGATAATTGCAAGGATTTCACAGATAAGCCCATTTGCTTCGCTTCTTGTTGCCCTAATAAGAGGACGTCAAAATCCTGTTTATACATGTACATATAGAACATCAACAAACCAATGATAATGGCTGTTAATGGTAAATCTCTCCACTGAATGCCTGCAAAACTACCGAGCAACCAGAACATAGCACTTCGTACTTGTGCTTCGTGCTTCGCTCCATAAATAATCATCATCGTAATGGATGAGAAAATACCTGTCATACCCATACCAATTAAAATTAATTTTACTGGACTTTGGCTACGTCCCACACAGATTAACACCAACAAGATGGAAATACCTGCTCCTAAAGCCGCAAAGAATGGCACATTATAGGATGCCAAGAATGGTAATCCTCCCATAATGATAGCAAAGACCGCTCCTGTACTAGCACCTGACGAGACACCTAATACATAAGGATCGGCTAGTGCATTGCGTGTTACTGTTTGCATCAGAACCCCTACTAAAGATAATCCAATCCCTGTCAGTACGGAATACAACAACCGTGGCAAACGAATATCTTGCACAATGGTGCTCAACATTTTCATCTCATCTGTTGGCACTGGACTGGTAAATGCCTGGTACATATCCCACACCGGTATGAAAGAAGCCCCAAATTGAGGGGCTACTACGAGTGAAATCACCAGTAAGATCAATAATCCTACGATTTTTAATTTCATGTTATACGCCCTTTAACTATACCCAATATACGCTTAGGAGTTTCCCTCACGAAATTCGTGCCTCCTACAGTAAAAAAAGAGCAACCTATGATGGGCGCTCTTTTGTCTATATATAGTATACTATAATTTTCGATATAGTGTAAAGGTCTTCTCTTGATTTTTAACACGCCACAATTCCCATGACATATTACTGTAACATATAATTTCAGTCACATATTATTTCAACAGACCTTTCCCTAACAATATGTGTCGTATCGTCATGATTGGATGTATCCATAACATACGAGGACCACTGTAGCGCATGACTTCTTTAATTCGTTCCCGATAGGTCGGTGCGTAACAATGTGTTTTGCACATGGCGCAAAATGTTTTTTCTTCCATATGCGGGCATCGCTCTACCCTTGCTTCTGCATAATGCATCAATTCTGCACAGCTTTCACAGAGCTCACCGGACTTACGTCGGTGCTGTCCTTTGCAGTAGATTTCTATCATCTTGCGCACCGTTTTTAATTCTTTTAATCGCTTATCTTCGATAGCCTGCTGTTTCTCACGTTCTTTCATCACTAACTCCTCACTATTTAATGCTCAGTATGTCTACAACTATCTATGCCGCACATTTTTGTATGTTTATTCTATCACAGCCATGAACATAGACTCAATGTTTTCTATCACATGCAAAAATCCGCTATCCATAATTTTACTAGGCTCAACTTGTATTTTTTTCATTAGCTTTTATGAAAGTAAAAAGAGGAAAGTGAGTACCTATACTCAACCTTCCTCTATCATATAATCCCTATCTAATATGCCGTATGGAATGTTGCACTCACTATTCCTCTATAGTATAAAGGATATTTATAGTCCCCCTAAAATTTACAGTGTAATCGGCAAGAATGTCATGAATATTGCTATAAATATTGCTGGTAGCAAGTTAGCCACACGAATCTTGTTGGGCCACAATACATTAATTCCCACACAGAAAATTAAGATGGAGCCCACATAGGATAAATTATCAATCGCCTCTGGAGTCATAAGCGGTGCCGCTAAATGAGCTAAACCCGTAATCATCCCTTGGGTAATCCCCACTGGTAAAAAGGAGAACAAAGCCCCTTTTCCCATAGAAGATGCCATGACCATCACGATAATGCCGTCTAGAATACTTTTAACAACCATCGTACTATAATCGCCAGTCAAACCATCTTGAATAGAACCGATGACCCCCATAGCTCCTACGGTAAATGTCATGGATGCCGTAATAAAAGCATTGGTAAACTGTGGGTCCCGACTGTTACCTGTTTTCAACTTCAACCATTCTCCAATGGCTGTAATACGACGATCAAAATCAATCAATTCCCCTATAATCGCCCCTAGTACCATAGAGATAATCATCATCATAGGTCCTGTTGTATGCAAACTGTCGCTAACAATAACTAGCATATATTGCATAGTGCCACTCATACCTAATAGAAGGATAATGATCCCACACACCATCATGAGCGTTTCTTTTAAATTTTCTTTCATGCGATGTCGAATAAAGAGTCCTAATAAGCTACCACAAATAATCAACACCACATTAAGGATGGTTCCCATACCATGCATTGGTTGTTCCTCATCTTTCTAAAAAATCACTACACTATCATCCCCATCCACTTCGTGCACACGAACTTGCACCGTTTCCAAGTGGGACGTAGGAATATTTTTCCCTACATAGTCAGCTCGTATAGGTAGTTCCCGATGGCCTCGATCCACTAATACAGCTAATTGGATGGCACTCGGTCTACCTGCATCCATAAGGGCATTCAATGCAGATCGAATCGTACGACCTGTAAATAATACATCATCTACAAGAATCACAATTTTACCCGTCGTATCCATCGTAAACGGAGGCCCTTCCTTCGGTTGATTGCTCCGATCATCTCGATACAAGGAGACATCCATTGTTGCCACATCTACTTGAATCCCTTCAATGGCTTCAATTTGAGCTTGTAATCGTTTTGCTATATATACACCACGGCGCTCAATGCCAATAATTAAAGCATTGGATAATCCTTTATTACGCTCTAAAATTTCGTGCCCGATACGACGAATGGCTCGCATCATACCAGCTTCATCAATTAAGATACGTTCTTCCATAGTATCACTCCTTATCGATTATGCTCTTTCGCATACTCAATACATGCCAAAAAATCTTCCGGCAATGGCGCTTCAAAGTGTAAGGCTTCCCCTGTGATAGGATGTTTCACAGATAATGTTTTAGAATGCAAGGCCTGCCCTACAATAGGAAAATCCATTTTACGGAATCCATAGAACGGATCATTCACCACAGGATGTCCAATATACGCTAAATGTACACGAATTTGGTGAGTTCTTCCCGTTTCTAGTTCGCATTCTATTAATGTGTGCTTGCCATATCGTTCTAGTACACGGAAATGGGTCACTGCGTCTTTACTATTTTCAAAGACCACCGCCATTTTCATACGATCTTTAGGGTGGCGCCCAATAGGGGCCTTGATAGTCCCTTTTTCTTCTGCAATATTGCCTTGTACTAATGCATAATAGGTTCTTGTAGCACTATGTTCTTTCACTTGCTCTGCTAAGCCCAAATGGGATTCATCATGTTTGGCTGCCATCATCACACCAGATGTATCCTTGTCTAATCGATGCACAATGCCAGGGCGAATTTCTCCATTGATGCCAGATAAATCTTTACAATGGTATAACAAAGCATTCACCAGTGTCCCCGAATGATTGCCTACCGCTGGATGTACCACCATACCACGAGCTTTATTAATGACAATCATATGCGAATCTTCAAATAGAATATCCAGTGGAATGTTCTCTGGTTCTACTTCTACTTCGTGCACTTCAGGAATAGTAACGCTAATTTCACTATCCTTTGAAAGTTTCAAGTTTGATTTTCCTGTTTTACCATTCACTTGTACATTTCCCTCTTTCACTAAGGATTGCACATAGCTCCGTGACTGACCAAGCTCTCTCGTGAGGTACACATCTAATCGTGTACCCTCATCTTGAGCCTCTACTATATATTGTTTTGTTTCCATTATTTACCTCACTGTTTCTGGCTTTCATAGGACCAAAAATATAGAATCAACAAAGGTACACCAATGCAAATACCAATATCTGCAATATTAAAGATAGGCCATACTCGGAAATCAAAGAAATCCACTACCCCACCTAAGTACAAACGATCCCAGGCATTGCCCAAGGCACCACCCAAGAGCGTACCTGTCCCAATTCGCGCATATAACGGTGCCATAGCTAATTTCTTACGACCTACGTACATAGCGCCTAACAAAAGTACCACTACCAACAACAATATCCATCGTTGGTGCATCAACATACCAAAGGCTGCTCCATGGTTCACAATATAGGTCCAATGAAAAACATCAGGTACAACTGGCACAGATTCACCCAACCGAAAGTGGCTACGTACATACCATTTTGCTACTTGATCCAATAGGAAGGTCAAGATACTTATGATATAGATCATCGTTTACGTCCTCCACGGTCAGCCCATTGTTGTAATAAAGCGCCTAAATCCTGCTCTTTTTCTTGCCGTTTTCCTCGATTGTTTCTATCTCGCATAGGATTACCTGAGCCACTTCTTACATCCTTAACGTTCTTAGAGTTTCGACCCTGCTGTCTTTCGCATTTTGGTTGTTGACCATCCTTACGTGGTGTATCTTGACGGGGATTTCCATCGCCATTGCGTCTATGACCTTGACGGTTTAGATGTTTTGGTTTTTCTCGTTTCATAGATAAACCAATGCGGTTCCGTTTTGCATCGACAGAAATAATCTCTACTTCGATAATATCTCCTACTGCCAATACATCAGATGGATGTTCATGATAGGCACAAAACTCGCTTTTATGCAACAGTCCATTGATTTTCACACCAATATCCACAAAGGCACCAAAGTCCACCACATTATGGACTGTTCCTTTTACCACAGTGCCTACTTGCATATCCTCCAAGCTAGCTATTTGTTTGCGAGTCATCGGTACTGGTAAATCTTCCCGTGGGTCACGACCTGGTTTTTGCAAGGCTTCTACAATATCTCGCACTGTAGGTACACCTGCTTCTAGCTGTTTCGCTAACTCTTCAACATCCACAGCTTGCAGTTTTGCTTTGGCCCTTTCCAACGTCGCTTTATCTCGTAAATCTTCTAAGGACATTCCCAATTGTGTGAGCACTCCTTGTGCAATCTCATAGGACTCTGGATGAACTGGCGTCGCATCTAAAGGGTTCTCCCCTTTACCGATGCGCAAGAAACCGGCACATTGTGTAAAGGCGGCAGGACCTAAGCGAGCTACTTTCAATAATTGCTTACGACTTGTAAAAGCACCATGTTCCTTACGGTAGGCAATGATATTATTCGCCACTGTGCTAGAAATACCTGATACATGCTTCAATATCGCTGGAGACGCTGTATTGAGCTCTACCCCTACATGATTTACCACAGTTTCTACCACTTGATCTAAAGTGGCGCCCAATTGTTTTTGATTCACATCATGTTGGTATTGACCGACACCAATTGATTTTGGATCAATCTTCACAGATTCCGCCAATGGGTCTTGTACACGGCGCGCAATAGATACGGCACCACGAATAGATACATCTAAATCTGGCAATTCTTCGATAGCCAACTTAGAAGCGGAGTATACAGAGGCACCAGCTTCATTAGTGATAATATAATGACAATCTAATCCTTCTTCCGCAATCATGGAAGATGTGAATTGCTCTGTTTCATAAGACGCCGTGCCATTGCCGATAGAAATCAAAGTAACACCATATTGGCGAATTTTCTTAGCTAATTCTTGTTTGGCCCGCTCTGCTTGTTTATCACTCATCGTAAGATAGTAAGCACCATAATCTAGGACATTGCCTTCCCTGTCGATGATGGCCATTTTACAACCTGTACGATATCCTGGATCGAGTCCCATGATGACATGTCCAGATAAAGGTGCTTGGAGCAATAAATTGCGCAAGTTCGTTCCAAATACTTTGATAGCCTGCTCTTCTGCTTGCTCTGTCATAGCATTTCGCGTTTCACGCTCTAACGATGGATACAATAGTCGTTTATATCCATCAGCAATAGCCTCAGCAATATACGAATGCTCTACCCTTGCAGTACCTTGTACAATATCTACCATATATTGGATAAACATTTCATCCGGTACCACAAAGCTAACTTTTAAAGCGCCCAAGCTTTCCCCACGATTCATCGCTAATACACGATGGGATGGGACTTGGCGAATAGGTTCTTTGTATTCTTCATTGTACTGTAAGAATCCTTGGTTTACTTCTTCTTCGCCTACTAGCTCCGTTTTCATATGACCAGTTTCCCACATGGCTTTACGCAAATATTGGCGAATATCTGCTCGTTCACTCGCTTCTTCTGCTACAATATCCATTGCCCCCTGTAAGGCATCTTCCACAGTAGGCACTTCTTCATTAAGGTACTCTGATCCCATTTGGCGTAACTCTTCTTCTGTAGCCGTTGTAAACAATGCCTGTGCCAACGGTTCCAAACCACGGTCTCTGGCCATGGACGCACGAGTTCGTTTTTTCGGACGGAACGGCAAATACAAGTCTTCTAATTCTTGCAATTTCATAGCCTTCGTAATAGCTAGGGACAATTCTTCCGTCAATTTTCCCTGTTCTTCGATAGATTTTGTTACTTCTTCTTTACGTTGTAACAAATTGCGTAAATATTTCATCCGCTCTTCGATGTCACGCAATTGTTCATCTTTTAACTCACCAGTCACTTCTTTTCGATACCGTGCAATAAATGGTACTGTATTGCCCTCATCTAATAAAGTAATGGCTGCTTCTACTTGATGCGGTTTTACCCCTAATTCTTGGGCTATCACTACATGTATTTCCATTCTATTTCCGCCTTTCATAGGTTACAAAATCATAGGACAAATACTCTTGCCCAGCGCCGGGTATACGCTCTATCTCCATCCATTCTGGCTTGGTATGCTCAGTAAATGTCACATCCCCTGTGAAAGCTCTCTGTAACTCGGTCACATACAAACGATCTGCATAAGGCGCCATGCTTGCATACACCTGGGCGCCGCCAATGCAATACGCTATCTCTAGGTCTTGTGCTGCTTGTACCGCTTCCTCTGGACTATGGAATACTTTCACTCCTTCATAAGGTGGTATGTAATCCAATTGCGACGTAATCACCCAATGTTCACGATTAGGTAACAAAAACGGTAAAGACTCCAATGTCTTTCGCCCCATTATGATGACATGCCCAGTAGTGCGCTGTTTAAAATATGCTAAATCTTCTGGAATGCGCCAAATCAGTTGATTATCCTTACCTATAACGCCATTCTCAGCTACTGCTACAATCATTGCTAACATAGATAACTCCTTATACAGCTACTGTCATAGATAGTTTCCCTAAATGCTCATAGCCTTCTAGAGTTATATCTTCTGGCGTAAAATCATAGAAATTTTTGATCTCTCGGTTTAATCGTAACACCGGAGCCTCTAAAGCTTCATGTTTACGTTCTAATTGAGTACGTAAAGCTTCTACATGGTTCTCATAAATATGAGCATTATTGATAACATGCGTGAATTGTCCTGCCTGCAATCCAGATACTTGAGCAATCATATGAACCAATGCTGCATATTGAGCCGTATTAAAAGGTACTCCTAATCCCATATCCCCACTGCGTTGGATGAGCATACAATTTAAACGACCATCTGTGACATCCCATAATGTTTCATAGGCACATGGTTGCAACGCCATATCTGGCAAGTCCTCAATATTCCACAAGGTCACAATCATACGACGACTTTGAGGGTCCTTTTGTAGCATATCCAATAAATTATCTAATTGTTTATATTTGGCAATTTGGTATCCATAGGCCTTACCAATCGTACCATCTTCACGCATCCATTCATCCCAAACTTTTACATTCATGGCCTGTAATTGGCGTACATCATTAGATTGCAATTGCCAAATCCAAAGCAATTCTTTAATGGCCGTTTTGAAAGCCACAAATTTCGTAGTTAAAATAGGAAATTCTTCTGCTAAATTGAATTGCATCACTTGATGCGGTAATTTATAGGTCGCAATGCCTGTACGATTGTTGGCATAATACCCATGATCTAATATATTTTCTATAATCTGTAAATATTGCGTATCTGCTAAACTCATCTATGCCTCCTTGTATACGAAACTACGCTAAATTGTATCAGCATATATTTTGTATATCTGTATATATATCTGTATTTGTATCAATATCTGTGTCTAAATGTATTTGTATATCTACATTTAGATAAATATCAAGTTGTCCCTCTATCGCTATATGTTGCCCTTAAACCCGGCAATGACCTTCAAAAATTCATTGCCATATTTGCGCAGCTTCATATCTCCTACGCCTTTCACATTCGCCATATCTCCTAAGGTCAATGGTTCTTTTGCTACCATATCCAATAAAGTAGCGTCTGAAAAAATCATGAACGGTTTTACCCCTTCTGTTTTTGAAAGTTCCAAACGATGCACACGCAGAGCCTCAAATAAGGAGTTATTCTTAGTGGCTTTTGCTAGCCCTGAAGCATTTGATTTAGAACGGCCCTGCATAGGACGATGTTCCCCTACATCTATAGGCACATCTTTCACAGTGACTCGTCCCGCTAATACTTCATGACCTTGTTCCGTAACGGATAAAATAGGATATTGCCCTCCCGAAGACGTCACATACCCCATCGCCATTAAGCGCTTAATAAAGCCTTTTACATCTTTATCTGCCCAACGATTTAATTTGCCAAATACGGATAATCGGTGTAAGCGAAACCTCTCAATACGCTCCGTCCGATTCCCACATAGGATATCCGCAATCATGGTCACTCCATATCGTTCTTCTGTATTCCAAATCGTCTGCAATACTGCGCTCGCCTCGGCTGTTACATCCACCGCCACTCGTGGTTCATCACAAGTACTGCAATGATGACATTGATCCCAAGGCACTTGTTCACCAAAATAAGACAACATGAATTTACGTAGACACATAGGTGTATGACAATAATCGATCATGGCTTGTAGCATATTCCGCTCAATCCGTTGTCGTTCTGGTGGCAAGTCACTTTGACTTAGAATATATTGATGCACTGCCACATCTTGCCCATTATATAGCAAAATACAATCTGCCGGTGCTCCATCTCGTCCAGCACGGCCTGCCTCTTGGTAATAACTTTCCATATTTCGTGGCATTTGGTAATGGATTACATAGCGCACATTACTTTTATCGATGCCCATTCCAAATGCATTGGTAGCTACCATAACTTGTACTTCATCAAAGGCGTAACGATTCTGTTGGTACTTACGCTCTTCATCAGATAAACCACCATGGTAGTAACCTACTTTCACACCGTACCGTAAAAGCTCACGATATACCTTTTCCACATTCGCCCTAGTGGCACAATAGACAATCCCCACATCATTTGGGTTGTGTAGCACATAATCTCGTACATATTCCATACGCTTACTTTCGTGGATCACAGAAAACGCCAAGTTAGGACGATCAAATCCCGTAATATGCACACGGGCATTCTCCAATCCTAAGAGTTGTTTTATATCACGTTCTACTTCTTCCGTAGCACTGGCTGTGAAAGCCCCTACCACAGGTCTATGGGGCAAGCTCTTAATAAAAGGTCCTATGGCCGTGAAAGAAGGCCTAAAATCATGCCCCCATTGTGAAACACAATGGGCTTCATCAATGATGACTTGGCTAATCGGTAGTCCTCTTAGAAACTCACAAAACCCTTCAGATGCTAATTTTTCTGGCGCCAAGTATAATAATTTAATGCGCCCTTCCCGTAAATAGTACAAAATTTTATTCTGCTCTTCTCGACTGAGGGTGCTATTCATATACGCCGCTGGCATACCTTGCTCTTTCAAGGTATCCACCTGATCTTGCATCAAGGAAATCAACGGAGAAAATACAATGGTAATACCCGCCTTTAGCATAGCAGGAACCTGAAAGCAAATCGATTTACCTGCCCCAGTAGGCATAATCCCTAGCACATCTTGGTTCTCTAACAAAGCTGTAACAGGTACCTCTTGAGCAGGGCGAAAACTGGAATATCCATAAAAATGTTGCAATGCTCGTAGGGCTCTAGCATCCATATGTCTTTCCTCCTTTCTAACTGTACATTTATCGAATCGTATCTATATATTATACCATTTTTATAGGCCAGTATAAACCGTTTGCACTAGAACTACACTATCCTTTCCATAATCTACACATCTTCTACAAAAAAATGTTGGCACTACCCCAAAGGAGTAGCCCCAACATTTCGTTTACTATGTGTATGTAATTATAAAATATGCATTTGTTCTGATGCATCGAACTCCGCTTGGATTTCTTTGCTTGGCTCATGATCCAACAAACTTACTACAAAGATAGCAATGGCAGATAAGATGAAACCTGGTACGATTTCATACAAGCCGAACCAACCGAATTGTTTCCACACAAGAACGGTAATGCCCCCTACTAAGATACCAGCGATACAACCTTTCAGAGTCATACGTTTCCAAGTCAACGAGATTAAGATAGCTGGACCAAAGGCAGCGCCAAATCCTGCCCATGCATAGGCCACCATCGTCAAGATA
The DNA here is from genome assembly GCF_003992235.1 of Veillonella sp. 3913. NCBI lineage: Bacteria > Bacillati > Bacillota > Negativicutes > Veillonellales > Veillonellaceae > Veillonella > Veillonella sp. 3913. The sequence continues at coordinate 80,318 of NZ_RQVF01000006.1, forward strand.
TAGCTTTGTGGATTCACCGCCATCACGATGGCAATAGCAGATACGATCAATACCGTAGCACGGCTAACCATAACTAGTTCACGGTCTCCTGCATCACGGGCAAACACATTGCGGTACAAATCTTGAGATACAGAAGATGCAGTCACCAATAATTGTGCAGAGGCTGTACTCATGATTGCTGCCAATACAGCGGACCAAATTAAGCCTGCCACAAATGGATTAAATAAATGCTCGCTCATCACAAGGAATACTGTTTCTGCATCAGCATCTACTAGAGGTGTTGTTAAATATACTTTACCAACAAGACCTACTGCCACTGCCGCCAACAAGGAAATAACCACCCAAATCATGGCAATATTCGTAGCTTTTTTTAATTCTTTCGCATCGGAAATCGCCATGAAACGCACTAAGATGTGAGGTTGACCAAAGTAACCAAGCCCCCATCCTAGGCTAGAAATGATACCTACCACCAAGGTGAAAGTATCTTGTTCCGATCCCCAAATAGACAAGCCTGCTGGGAACTCCGTAGCAATTAATTGAGATGTTTCTACAGGACCACCTAAATACATGGCTGCCGTCACCGGCACCAATAAGATGGCGAAAAACATCATCATACCTTGGATACAGTCTGTCCAACTTACGGCTAGAAAACCACCTAGGAACGTGTAGAAAATAACTACCCCTGCTGTAATAAAGAGGGATGTCATATAATCTAGTCCAAAGATAGTATTAAATAATTTACCACCTGCCACAAATCCGGAGGACGTGTAAATTAAAAAGAAAATAACGATGAAGATAGCAGACACCACCGGCACAATTCTTGATGTATCATGAAAACGGTTTTTCAAATAATCCGGTATAGTCAAACTATTATTCGCTACCTCTGTATAATTGCGCAATCGTTTCGATACGAACACCCAGTTCAGCCACGTTCCCAAAGCTAAACCAATGGCAATCCATAAGGCCGATATCCCTGTTGAGTAGGCAAATCCAGGTAAACCCATCAACATCCATCCACTCATATCTGATGCTTCCGCACTCATGGACGTGATCCAGGGGCCTAGCTGGCGACCTCCTAAAATATAGTCGTCTAAGCTATTAGACTTGCGGTAATAATATACCCCGATGTACATCATGAGGCCTAAATACAATGCAAATGCCCCAATCACTTCAAAATTGTTGTACACCCTACTCCTCCTTTCCTAATCCTTTCACCTTTACTTAAAATTCTATAGAATGCATTCAGCATCAATCTTTTCTATTATATCATAGATTATATATATCGTCTTTCATGGATTTTATACAAAAAAATAAACACCTTGTATAAAACAAGGTGAGTGCTATCATTGATCTATGTAAGTAGACAATGAAAATACCTAACGCATGAGGACTACCACTCCTCAACACGTTAGGTGTCATCAAGCTTTATTAACTCCTAGATGAGCCTAACGCCGAACGCACGTTGATGGCTCACCTTTTCTTATTTATATTATATCACAAACTACTACCTAGTCAATTTATATTCCATATATTATTTTATGTTGCATAATGCAATACAACAGTTTATAATTTACTTAACATAGTAACCAGAAAGGAGACCCTCATGAAATCTGCTAGCGTTAATGTCCGAATTAATGAAAATATAAAACAACATGCTGAATCTATTTTAGAAGACCTTGGACTAAGTCGCGCTGTCGCTATTGATTTATTTTATCGACAAATTATCCTACATAAAGGACTACCTTTTGATCTAAAGTTAAATACACCACCTCTTAGTACATCTGACTTTAGCCCTTCAGAATTAGAAGATATTTTATCTCGTGGAGTCGAAGAAACAAACAACGGTCATGGACGTTCTGCTAAAGAATTTTTCGCTACTTTATTGGGAGAATAATTATAGCTTGTTTCTACAGGAACTTCCCGCAGTATACGGAAAATACATATAGGTTTTATACAAAAAGGACCCCGCAAGGTCCTTTTTTATTTTCACATATTCTTATCGTTTGATGTTATAGAACACATCGCTACCACGGTATTGAGCCGTTTCTGCCAACATATCTTCAATACGAAGTAATTGATTGTATTTCGCTACGCGTTCGGAACGAGCTGGGGCACCAGTTTTGATTTGTCCAGCGTTTACTGCTACAGCGATATCAGCAATTGTGGAATCTTCTGTTTCACCAGAACGGTGAGAGATAACAGCTGTATAGCCTGCACGTTTTGCCATTTCAATAGCATCGAATGTTTCTGTCAACGTACCGATTTGGTTCACTTTGATCAAGATTGCATTCGCTGTATCTTCTTTGATACCACGGGACAAGCGTTCTGTGTTCGTTACGAATAAATCGTCACCCACTAATTGAACAGTTTTGCCAAGGCGCTCCGTCAATAATTTCCAGCCTTCCCAATCTTCTTCTGCCAAGCCATCTTCAATGGAGTAAATTGGATATTTTTCACAAAGTTCTGCGTAGTATTCTACCATTTCAGCAGCAGTTTTCACTTTGCCTTCACCAGCTAAGTGGTACTTGCCATCTTTGTAGAACTCAGAAGATGCTGCATCAATAGCAAATACAATATCTTTACCCACTACAAGACCTGCTTTTTCAATAGCTTCTGTAATCACTTGTAATGCTTCTTCATTGGAACCTAAGTTCGGAGCAAAGCCCCCTTCATCACCTACACCTGTGGCCAAGCCTTTTGCTTTCAATACACCTTTCAATGTATGGTATATTTCTGCACAATAACGCAATGCTTCCATAAAGCTAGATGCACCAATTGGCATAATCATGAACTCTTGGATATCCACGTTATTATCTGCATGAGCCCCACCATTTAAAATATTCATCATTGGCACTGGCAATTCTTTTGCATTCGTGCCACCAAGGTATTGGAACAATGGTAAATCATAGGACTCAGCCGCTGCACGAGCTACTGCCATGGAAACACCTAAGATCGCATTAGCACCTAATTTTGCTTTATTTGGCGTACCATCTAACTCGATCATCACTCCATCGATAGCCACTTGCTCAGATGCATCAAACCCTAAAATAGCAGGTCCAATGATGTCATTTACGTTTGCCACCGCTTGTAATACACCTTTACCTAAGTAACGAGGAGACTCGCTATCGCGCAATTCCACCGCTTCAAATTGACCAGTAGACGCTCCAGATGGAACCGCTGCACGACCAATCGTACCGTCTTCTAAATATACTTCTACTTCTACTGTTGGATTGCCACGGGAATCCATAATCTCTCTTGCGTATACATCAGTAATTACTGCCATTGTTACTTCTCCTTATTTATTGTACTAACAAACTTTCACCACTCATAGCTTCAGGCTGCTCAATACCGCCTAAAGCCAACATAGTTGGTGCTAAATCACATAGACGACCCGGTCGCAAGGTGACACCCTCTGGGGCTCCCACTAAAATGAGTGGCACCGGATTCGTCGTATGCGCCGTGTGCGGAATTTCTGTGGTATGGTCCACCATGACCTCAGAATTTCCATGGTCCGCTGTAATTAATAATTGACCATTCCTATCTTGAATGGCTTTCACAATCTCTGAAAGCCCCGCATCTACAGCTAAAATAGCTCGTTTTGCTGCTTCAAAATCACCCGTATGGCCTACCATATCTGGGTTCGCATAGTTCAAAATAATCATATCATACTCGCCACTGCGAATGGCGGATACAACCTTTTCTGTTACCTCTGGAGCACTCATCTCTGGTTGCAAATCATAGGTAGCCACCTTCGGAGAAGGCACTAAAATTCTATCTTCCCCAGGGAATACATCTTCCTTACCACCATTGAAGAAATACGTCACATGAGCATATTTCTCTGTTTCTGCAATGCGCAGTTGACGATAACCACCCTTGGATAACACTTCTCCTAAGGTATCTGTTAGCAGTTCTTTATCATACACCACAGGCACTGGTAAGTCCGCTTCGTACCGAGTCATACTCGCCACATAGGAACCTTGCAATACATGTTTTCGTTCAAATCCACTGAAATCAGGATCTACCACAGCACGCACTAATTGACGAGCCCGATCAGGACGGAAGTTAAAGAATAAGATCGCATCTCCATCCTGCATACCTGTATACCCTTCCACCACCGATGGAATGACAAATTCATCTGTCGTTTCATCAGCATAACTGTGTTCTACCGCTTCATGGGCACAACCTACTTCTGTGCCACTACCACATACTATGGCATTATACGCCAGTTGTACTCGTTCCCATCGTTGATCACGGTCCATACCGTAATAACGACCACCTATTGTCGCAATCGATCCTAGACCCAACTCGTTGCAGTAATGAGCAATATCATCAATATAGGCCAACGCACTTTGTGGAGGTACATCACGACCATCCAAGAAGGCGTGGATATACACTTTTCCTACACCAGCCTCTTTAGCGCCACGAAGTAATGCCTTCAAATGATCAATATGCGAGTGGACACCGCCATCCGACAACAAACCCACTAGATGCAAGGCTTGTTTAGCCCCTTCTTCATAGGCTTTCACCAAGGTAGGACGAGTAAACAAGGTTCCTTCCTCTGCCTCTTTCGTAATGCGCGTCAATTCTTGGTACACAATACGTCCAGCACCAATATTCAAATGACCCACTTCAGAGTTTCCCATCTGTCCATCTGGCAAACCTACAGCCATACCAGATGCATCCAATAAAGTGTGAGGGCACTTATCCCATAATTCTAAAAATGTTCGGGGGTTCGCTTGTACCACCGCATTGGTTGGGTCTTGACCATCCCCAATACCGAATCCATCAAGGATTGTTAGCATCACTGGTCCTTTTAATTTTGCCATACACTACCTCAAAACTATGTCAACAGGCATTAATAATTCCCGTAAAAGTCTCTGCTTCCAAGGAAGCACCGCCCACCAAAGCACCATCCACGTGGGCTTGGGCTAAAATATCTTTCGCATTCTCCGGTTTTACACTGCCACCGTATAGAATGCGCACTTGTTCTGCAATGTCCGGCGTATACATAGCGGCGATTTTCTCACGAATACTTTGGCATACTTCTCCAGCTTGTTCCGCTGTGGCTGTGCGACCTGTGCCAATGGCCCAAATCGGTTCGTAGGCAATCACCACTTCTGTCATTTCTTCTGCAGGCACTCCATGCAATCCCATTTCTAATTGGGAATGAATGAACGCCACTGTTTCTCCACTTTCACGTTGATTTAAACTTTCACCTACGCACAGGATAGGGCTCATGCCATGTTGTAAAACAATGCGTACACGCTTATTCACACAACGATCTGCTTCTTTAAAGATAGAACGTCGTTCAGAGTGCCCCACAATTACGTAGGACACGCCTAAGTCCGTCAACATCGAAGGAGATACTTCCCCTGTATAGGCACCAGATTCTTCGTGGAACACATTTTGCGCCCCTACACGAACCTTGGTGTCTTCCGCTAAATCAGCTACAGTGCTAATGGCTGTAAACGGAGGGCATACCACCACTTCACAACTAGCATCCGCCACTAATGTTTTCAATTGTTCTACGAATACTGTGGCTTCCGTATTCGTCATATGCATTTTCCAGTTCCCAGCAATGATCGGTTGTCGCATGATAACCTCCTATGCCTCTTGTAAGGCTGCAATACCTGGTAATACTTTGCCTTCTAAGTACTCTAAGGAGGCGCCGCCACCAGTGGAAATATGAGAAATTTTATGACTTAATCCACTTTTTTCAATAGCCGCTACAGAATCGCCACCGCCTACAATTGTAGTTGCATTCGCCTCTGCCACCGCTTTCGCTACCGCATTGGTACCACCTGCGAACACTTCCATTTCAAATACGCCCATAGGACCATTCCAAACGATCATTTTCATCGGTGCCAAAGCCTCTGCGAATAGCTCACGGCTCTTTGGCCCAATGTCTAAGGCCATCCAGCCCTCTTCGATAGCCGTCGCATCTACTACTTTGTGATTCGCCGTTTCACTGAAAGCATCGGCTACAACGAAGTCTACTGGTAATAATAGGTTAGTGTTAGTTTCTTTTGCACGAGCGATTAATTCACGAGCTAGATCAAATTTGTCAGCTTCCACTAAGGAAGTACCCACATTATGACCTTGGGCCGCTACGAAAGTATTCGCCATGCCACCGCCGATGATCAACACTTCTACTTTTGGTAATAAGTTAGAAATGACTTCAATTTTGTCGCTTACTTTGGCGCCACCGATGATAGCTGCAAATGGATGTTCAGGATGCTCTACAGCACCACCCACATAGCGAATTTCTTTTTCTAACAAGAAACCAGCTCCCATTGGTAAGTATTTCGTAATTCCTTCCACAGAGGCATGGGCACGATGAGATACGCCGAAGGCATCATTCACGCCTACTTCTGCTAAATCCGCTAAGGCTTTGGCAAAAGTAGGATCATTTTTTTCTTCTTCTTTGTAGAAACGAAGATTTTCTAATACCACCACATCACCGGACTTCATTTCACTTACGGCTTGTGCAGGGATGTCACCAATGCAATCTTCTACAAAACGAACTGGTTGTTCTAATAATTCACTCAATCGTTTGGCACAAGGAGCTAAGGTAAACTCTGGTTTACGCTCTCCTTTAGGGCGACCTAAATGAGAGGCAATCACTACCTTGGCACCTTGGTCAATCAAATGACGCAAGGTAGGTAATGTGGCACGGATACGAGTGTCATCAGTGATAACACCGTCTTTCAAAGGTACATTAAAATCAACTCGTACAAATACAGTTTTATTTGCTACATTCATATTTGCTAGTGAAAGTTTCATACTATCTCCTATGTATATACAATAAACATGCCAAAAAGGGACTACCCTCGTAGTCCCCGGCAGATTATAAGCCTCGTTTGCTCATGTACACAGCTAGGTCAACAATACGAGAGGAATAGCCCCACTCATTGTCATACCAAGCTACTACTTTTGCCATATTGCCTTCCATCACCATTGTCAAGTCTGCATCTACGATAGAGCTACGAGCATCACCATTGAAGTCTTTGGATACTAATGGCAAATCAGATACGCCAAGAATACCTTTTAACTCACCTTCAGCTGCTTTACGGAATGCCGCATTAATGCTTTCTTTAGTTGCTTCTTTTTCAAGTTCTACTACTAAGTCTGTTACAGACACATTTGGAGTAGGTACACGAAGAGCAAAGCCATTTAATTTACCTTTTAATTCAGGTAATACTAATGCCACTGCTTTTGCTGCACCTGTTGTAGTAGGAATAATGGACATCGCGGCTGCACGAGCACGGCGTAAGTCTTTATGTGGTGCATCCAATACACGTTGGTCATTTGTGTAAGAGTGCACTGTTGTCATCATACCACGTTTGATACCAAATTCTTGATGCAATACTTTTGCAAATGGAGCTAAACAGTTTGTAGTACAACTTGCGTTAGATACTACATGATGCGTAGCTGGATCATATTCACTTTCATTGACACCCATAACGATTGTTTTATCTTCATCTTTACCTGGTGCAGAAATGATTACTTTTTTAACAGTGCCTCCTAAATGAGCTGCTGCTTTTTCACGAGAACGGAACACACCTGTACATTCGATAACCACTTCTACCCCTTCGGAGGACCAGTCTAATTTTGCTGGATCACGGTCACAGAATACACGTGTTTTTTTGCCATCTACTACTAAATATTCGCCTTCTACAGACACGTCACAGCTTAAGTTGCCATGAATTGAGTCATGTTTAAACAGTAAAGCGGAACCTTCAATATCACCAGTATCATTAATGGCTACCACTTCCACCTCTGGATTGTTAAGAGCCGCGCGCATGACGCATTTACCAATACGACCAAAGCCATTAATACCAATCTTCACTGCCATAATCAATTCCTCCTAAAATTTCTTGTATTATATAAGTTGTTATAACTCTATTTTACAAGAATAGAGGGGTTGGTGCAAGTTATTAAAACATAATCCTATATTTGTATATCGTTGCAAAGACCGTAAATCTTTTGTAATAAACTCCCACGATCCCAAATAGTTTGAACAAACAGAAAATTCAGACTCTCTCATATACCTTAAAAAGCCCGGTAAATCTTCTTCGTATCTTGCTGCAAACTCATAAGCTAATCTCTCTTTATCCTCTGCTGCTACTTGTCGGAGATTATGTAATACATGCTCAAGATTACATGACATATAATATACATGATAGATAACCCCACCGCATATACCGCTTGTATTTTTATATAAGGTCTCTATATTCTGTTTTTTCTGAATATTTCTACTAACAACAGTATTCACATCTTTATAGCGTATTCCGTCATCCTCATAAATGAATGTATCTGTTGTTCCATCTAATTTTATAGCTGTATCAGGAATAAATGCTCCATCTAAATCAACTACATGAATCACCCTCATCAAATCCGATTTTTTTAATTTTAACCGGTGTAATTCATCGTTAATTTTACAGCCAACTTTTGCTTTAATAGTATCTGGATATACACCGTTTTGTGACGTGATATCTGTGTGTAATATTTTTGTAACAACTCTATCACTAGAAAAAAAGTCTTTAAAATATTTCCCTAGTGCCGTTGCATCTGAAGGTCCCTCTAATAATATCATAACTACTTTTTTCTTAGCCATTATTGCCTCCCAGCACTCCCCAATGCGTAAGCAATTTCCTCATTATCTGTTGCGTGATACACCTCTTCTTTTTGTTCCCCTAAAATAATATCTCTATAGTAGAAACTTCGCAAATTATTCGTACTCTTTACATTAGTTAATCGAATATATCGATTCTCAGGGTTCGTCGTAGTAACAACTATGCAACTTTTATGTAAAGTTTCTAATGGTCGTAAATTATGAGATGTAAATATCAACTGTCCCTTTCCACGATCAGATAATATTTTTAACAACTCTCCTAATAAATACTCAAAAATCCCTGCATCCAGTTCATCAATAGCTACAACAATATTTCTATTATTATAAACTGCAATTAATAAGCTTAAAATAGAGATAATTTTACGAATCCCTTCAGACTCATTTCGTAAAGGAATCATCTTATTGGGTTTATAGGACACTAAGAAAATACGTTTTCCTATTTCACCATCATCTGTTGCTTCAGTTGATAAAACCTCTAAACCTATTTTTAGATCTGGAATTATTTTTGTTAAAACAATATTCATTTTTTCTATGACAAATTCAATATGTTCAACAAGAACTGCAGGCAAAAGCAAAGAGTCATGTAATGGTAATGTAATCGTTCCTACCGCATTAGTTTTACTATCCTTATAATGCATCTCCAATGGCAAGATATTCAAGCCATGTAATGCACTATGAGAAGTCTTTACAACAAATAAACTGTTTTGAGCAAATTGTATTACCATCTCATATGGCTTCAAAAGATCTTCATACTCAGACGTTCTAGACTCATTATTACTTCTCAAGGTTAATTTATCCTTAAAAAACTTTGAAAATAGAAATGACCTGGCCTCCATTACAGAAATATGTTTTTGAACTAACAACTCTAGATGAATATCTTCATAATTTGAGAATAAAACAGATAGTCGTTGTTTAGGCATAATAACTTCATTAGCAGAGCTTGCAGTATTCATAATAACAGTTTTTCTCACTGCTTCTTGACCAGTTTTTTTATACTGTATCGATTCCGATTCGACAGTCATAATAAGTCTTTCTGTATCCTCATTAGTATTAGGATCAGTAGTCGTAACTATCCCTCGTTTTAAGGCTACATCATAGAAAATAGTTGTTATTTCATCCCCATTAGAACAAACAATTTCAAACGAAAGTGCCCCTTTTTCTTCATCAACAGAAATCCAGTTATTATACTCTTCTGGAATCTTTTGCCCCAATAATAAACATTTTAAAATATGTATGGCTTCAATAAATACAGTTTTACCGGATCCATTTTGACCATATATGCCCATAATATTGGCTCCCGTAACATGCTTACTGCTCGATAAATCTACATGCCCATAAGTGACATTCTTTATGTTTTGAATGGTTATAGATGATATGTACATAGCTGCTTGCATAACATCCCCTCCTTATCTTATACTATATCAAATCTATCAATAACATACAACAACTTTGTAAAAAACGATATATTTTATTTCAAAAATTATTTTTTCTACAAAATCTACTAATTACAACTATACACTATAATCTTTCCTTTATTTCATATTAATACTTCACCATCACTATATCTAGTTGCATAATTTAAATATATCAATTTGCTGTATGTGCTAAAAAGATTGACCATCCTCAATCGGCAATGTATAATAAACGTACAAATTGGGCTATGAACCCCAAAACTAACTTTATATTATCCTTTTGGATAAAAAGAAAAGGGTCCTTCGGGACCCTTTTGCTTGGTAAAAATATAAAAATAGAGGAAAGTTGATGTTTTTTCAACTTTCCTCTATTTTATTTGTGGGACATTTTGTTACAGCCCCTTCTACAAAATCTACTATGGATGAGCTTTATCAAATACGAAAGAATTATGGAATTTACATGGGTAAGAAGATGGAGAGATAGGCATCTCCTTGCAAACTATTTACAGCAAATAGTCATCTATCTTTATTTTTGTATCCTAGAAAGCATGATTCTAGGATGATCTTTATTATTACGTAGTTTAACATAGCCAAATTTTATTAATTCCTGCCCCACTTTATCCTTATAAAAATTATCCAGCAAAGGCTGTTTATTCTCCCAAACATTAGATAACTCTGAGATTTCATTTACAGAGGATATATAACTTTTCAGAACATTAACACTCAATCTATTTTTAATCTTAGTTAAAACCAAAGATACTTTGGTGCTTAATTTGATATCTGGTGAGCTTAGTACATATTGCATAAAAACTTCATTGAGATTTTCATCTTCCAAATCCTCCAATTTGTCTTTATCATCTAATGACTTTATAAACTCATCTTTTAACTCAAACATCTTAAAGGATTTACATATGTAGTTAATATTTACCGAAGATAAATCTCTCTTTATAATATATTCCATAATAGTTTTTTTAGTTGGATGTATCTTTTCAACTAAGACACTATCTTTTATTGAATCTATAAGCTTCATAGAATTTTCATCTGCAATATCACTATTAACTAAACCATATATCAACTCATAAGAAAGCTCATATTTTAGAAGTGTATTTATAACAAGTTCCTGTGCTACATCATCATTATAATTTGCCAGCGAAATCAATTCGGCATAATATGAGTTATTCCATAATGTCTCAATATTCTTTTCTGTCACTTCAATTAATCTCTGGTGAACTAAAATATTAACTCTATTTTGTGTTAGTTCATGATTGACATTACTTATTGGTTCATCCGCATATTTTATAATGAATGCAAAAATCTTATCACTTACAAACGAACTATTTATAAGGGTATTACAAATAGAAATATTATTTTTTAATATATCTTCATTATTATCTTCATCCAAGTTGTCATTTAGATATTCAACGAAATCATCAATAGATTCTTCAATCATATTCCAACATGAAGCTATATTATCTGAGCAGAACTTAACTTTATTTTTTCGTAATAAACAATTAAGTATTCTATTCGTTATAGAGTTATCATGTAGATCAGTTAACTTTGAAATTACTGTTTCATTCTTCTCTACATACTCTAATTTATATTCATCAGAAATATCAGAATTAAGAATTCTTAACAGTATCTCCTCACTGTTAGTATAGTTTTTTTCACTCTTGTTTTCATCTATATAATCGGATATAACGATCGAAAAATTATCCTCAATATACTCTTTGCTTGATGATAACTGAGTAGAATTATAAATCTCACTTAATAAACTACCATAGTTTATAGTCTTTTCTAATATTACTTCAGTTATAAACAATAAATTTCTAACATTTAGCTTATATGCATGAACCTGCTCAACCCCCGCCAATCTCACTTTATCACAATTTGCTTCTGACACATCTTCAAACTCGATGCCCGCAGAACGAATATTATCGATAAAAACATTAAACTCTTCTTCAGGTATTAAAGATATTATATTCTCATTTTGTTCTATATATTCCTTAAATTCAACTAAGTTAGCTAAATCTATAGTTTCATTTATTAAAACTGAAATCAGTATGTTCTTAAAAGTATCAATATTTTCATCTTCACAAAACTCCAAAGTTCTAACAAGCCCATCCACATTATTTTTCAACAAAATATTAGAATAAATTCTTATTATATCTAAGTCAAACTCGTCTAAAATTTTTAACAAATCCATATACTTGTCATTTATATCAACTGAATCAATAATAGCTAATACTTTTTCAGTTTGTTTTTGCTCTAAACAAGTCTTTAACACTTTCTGATTCAATACATTGAAACGACGAAAATCAGATAGTTTTAATCTACTTATTATCTCATTAGGCGTTTCGACATCCAAGAAAATATCTAGAGCTTTACCTTCTTTTAATCCTTTCATATAGATCATGTCATTTTTCTTTAATATATTTGATGTATCTACATTAAAATTGCCCTTATAGTACCAGTATGTTTCATCCAATAATCCGTCTACAATTAAAAATCTAACTAGAGAAAAATAATGACTTTCTACAATATCAAATCCACCAATTGAAAATAACTTATCCCTTTGTTCAGTGTTCATTTTAGATATAAGCTCTTTATAGTTATATATTTCAATGTCTTTAATCTGCTTTTTTATTTTTTCTCTATCTAAATTAAGTTTATTCATTTCAATAGAAAAATCTTCTGGTAATTTTGCAACTAATACCTTTTTTTCATCATCAGTTAAAACATACTTATTCAAAAAACCCTTGTAAGTAATCCATTCAGTACCGCTTGGATACTTAATGTTAAAACTAATATCAGGGTTTTGACTCCAATCTTTTAGAAACTGCGACATTGTTTTATATTGATTATCAGATGGTCCTACATCTGTCGAGATCATCAACGCCATTGCTTCAAACTTATCATTCGCAATCCTGCTATTTATAAATTTAATATTATCATCGATTTTCTCTAGATCCTGCTTAAAATAACTAACAATTTTTTTCCTATTAGACTCCAATTCATCAAATATTGCTCTTATAAATCCTTTATCTTCCTGCAAAAGATCAAACTCATTTGGGAATATATTTTTTAAAGTAATAAGTGCAAATAATTTATTACTCTCCAATTCAATCTTTCCTATTGGTATAATTTTAGAGTACACAATATATTCATTAACTATATTTTTTAGAAGCCTCATATCATCTACATATAAAGAAATATCAGCCAATAAACTTCTATCAGGGGCATTCTCTACTTCTTTCAAAAGTTCAATAAGTTCATTTTCTGATGTTTTTGAATCTACCACAGGGACTATAGGTAAAATAAAATCGAAGAATTTAGTTCTATTTTTAGAGTAAAATAAACTGTCCTTAAGCATATATATAAATCTTATCGGGGTTTCCCTTTCATCGTTTACTTTTACATATTTGTTTAACAGAAAATTCAGCTCTCTCAACTTTGTGTAAATGGATGCATTATCATATCTATCTAAATCTTCAAAAACAACAATCTTTGAATCAGAACTTCTCAATAAGTAAACCAACTCCTTAATATCTCTATCTAATACTGACTCATCACTATTATTGTCATTAATATTTGCTTCAGCACCTTTGAATGTTATTTTAGAAATTTTAAATTTGTTCCCTCTATTGAATATATACAGATAATAAAACAATGGTACAAATAACAACAAGGCACATAAAAACATCAAAGATATACCATTAAAATTTTTATACACCTCATTAACAAACGATATAAAATTATCTCTTATTATCCAAAGTAGTATTGAGCAAATTATTGAAAGAAACGCCAATGATTGCAGGCATATACTAAAGATGCTTTTATTTGATTTAAAACCATATTTACTAAGTGGTATTTTCTTTGATTCTATCTGAGATAATATTTGATTGATGAGTTGTCTTTCTACCCTATTGTCATCGCCTATATCCTCTGCTTTTTGATTTTCATTACTACACTTATTTTTAGCACCATCAGCCCGTGAATTTAAAGTATTCGTCGAAGATGCTTCTTTTAGTCTATCATCATCTTTAATGTTATTTTTATATTTACCCAAAGAAACTGTAATTATATTTCTTAATTCCTTTTCATGAACATAAGTATTCCATACTGTACTTTTTCCAGCACCATATATGCCGGTAATAGCAATATTTTTTATACTGCTATTGCTAAAAGCATAATCTAGTGCTTCTGTATATATTTGCTCGTTTTCTTCTAGCACTTCAGGGGTAAGTGCATTGAATTTATTATGTTTTACATCTTCTAGCATCATATCACCTATCTCTCTTTGTCAAGACAAATTAAGTCTCCTATATCTGAATTTAATTCCTTGCAAATTTTACCCAAAATAGAAAGGGAAACAGCTTCTCCTTTAGTCATCTTTGCTACTGTTGTTGGTGAAATACCTGTCCTATCAATTATGTCTTTCTTTTTCATATTATTGTCTATCAATAATTTCCACAAACCATTGTAATTAAATTTCATTATTACGCCCCTTTACTTCATATATATGGATTTTTTATATATTATTATAGCGCATTTTATGAGTAATTATAACTTTAAAATTAAAAAAAACCGGTGTAGTCTAAAGACCACACCGACCATAAATTTATCTCTCTGCTTCTTTGTTTGCCTCTTTCTTTTCTTTTGTCTTTTCCTTATCTTCTATCCAAAATAGTTCGAATTAGCGCCTCATGGCTATATGCCTTATTAGCCTGTTCCAATGCCACTTTAGTTTGTGCTTTTCTTGTGCTTAATAAATCTACTAACTCCTGCATAGCACGAATAATATCCGATTCTTCCAACGACTGTATCACACATCCAATTGGAAATTGATCTAATACTTCTGGATTTAATTCTGGAGATACTAATACAGGTTTATTATATCCAATAGCTGTAAATAGCATCGCTCCCCAATGGTATCTATATCGCTCTGCTGCATACGGCATTGCAATAGCATCTACAGATAACAAAGCGTCCTCCCAATCTTTGCCAATTAGATTTTCATGTCTAAATACAATATTGGGAGTATGTTTATACTTCTCTATAAGTGAGCCAAATAATGCTGTATCCTCAGGTTTTGCGGTTGCACCTTGTACGACTAATTCAACAGGCACTGAAAACTTTGCATGCATAAAGGCTTGTATAAATGACTCTAGATTTTTTTCTTTGCGGAATTGTCCAAAAAAGCCAATTCGTAGTGGTTCTTCTTTATCCTTTACAATATTACTTTCATTATATACTGGTTTAAATACAGGTGGAGCTACTAATTGAACATTGGTCAACCCACTATTAGCAAAATCATTTCGTAATGTAATGACATGCAAATGAACATTCTTATACGCTTGTATTCGTTTAGCCCGTTTTTCAAACTTAGGCTGCTCCTTAGGATTGATGCCATGAAATATAATATGTACAGGAACTGGTGAATTTTTCAATTCACTTCTCAGCAAAGATTTGATATACCGATAGGTGGCTGTAGGAATAATTATGGCATCACAAAGCCCTTGTTTTACTAATTCATACACACTGTTAAACCAATCTACCCGCCGTTTTTCACGTTGTACGGATCGCCACAGTTTTTGATACCAAGT
Organism: Veillonella sp. 3913; assembly: GCF_003992235.1. Classification (NCBI taxonomy): domain Bacteria; kingdom Bacillati; phylum Bacillota; class Negativicutes; order Veillonellales; family Veillonellaceae; genus Veillonella; species Veillonella sp. 3913. Next base: position 95,968 of record NZ_RQVF01000006.1, read on the forward strand.
AGCTCCTGCATACGTGACAACTTCGCCACCTTGTAACTCATGAACAGGCACTCCATAATCAACTTTAAAAGGGAATTTTTCCGGCACAAAAAACATAGGTTCATGTCCTTGCCGTTTCATTTCATTCACAAGAATTCTATCAAATTCTACTTCATGTCCTGCTGGCATGATAATACTTTCTAATATGGCAACTCGCATGGAAACTCCTTACCGTAATCGTATAACGCTTAATTACAACTTACCATTGGATTTATATAAATAATACAACTTCACATACTTTGTCATAGTATAAAAATAATGGTTCACGGACAAGACCCACCCCATTTTTCCATCTAAAATGCCACCTTGTAAAAGATACATTTTAAGAAATGCCCAAAATGGTCGAAATACAATATCTTTCAAAAAAGATACCGATTTATTTGCCTTTTTATATTTTTCTGCCGATAACGTTGTATATTTGTTTAATTTATTAAAATATTGATCCCAATTATCATAAGTATAATGGTACATAGGTGATTCTAAATTTTTTCTTTCATAAGGTGTAATAACAGCCTGATGCACATATCCTTCTACATATGTCCCAGCTTTGGGCATCAAGCGGCATACGTAGTCTGGTCGCAATACTCCGTGAGTAGCTACATTATGATGAAAGCGATTATGCCGTTCTATCCAGTACACAAACTCCTCTCCTTGTATAGCTAATCGAATTTCTTTACATAATTCAGGGCTGCATCGTTCATCTGCATCAATAAAAAATATCCAGTAGCTATTCGCCTGTTCTACTGCATATGTCTGTTGCGCTCCCCAGTCACCATTCAGCGATCGATGCAACACTTTTGCTCCTAATGATTCTGCAATAGATACCGTATTATCTTCACTACCATCATCAATAACGATAACTTCATCCGCAAAAGGTTGGCAACTTTCTATACAATCTTTAATATTCTGTTCTTCATTTCTCGTTAAAATTAGCACACTAACTGTATTCATAAACTTCCTCTTACCGATCCACATATGACAAAGACTATCACCTTACGTGATAGGCTTTTTATTTATCTTTTATTGTATCAAGTTTGAACTTTGTATTCAACTATAGGTTATACATGGACGATGTTAAGTTTTTTCTTGTAAAAATAATGACCTAACTTTAAAAGAGAGTTCTACATTTGACACTAATACACAAAAAACAGAGCGATTACTCGCTCTGTCTTCCTAAACATTTTTCTTCACTATTATGTTGTAAAAATTCATTGTCAAATGCTACTGCCTCATCCACTGAGTCAAATTCTAATATTTCTTGCGCATCAAACTTTCGTATTTCTAAACCTAATGTATCCATGTGATGAATATATAAATACTCCCACACATGATGCCAATAATCACTACTATCATCCAACTGTTCCAATAGTGTAACAAATTGCTCACTGAAGGTTTTATCAAAATACACATGGCCTAACATAATATCCGCATCATGCCCACCAATAGATACATCTGTAATGCGACCTTCCTCATTACTTGCTATACACCATTCATTTGTTTCGCCTTTCACATGAACAGAAGAATAGTATCCTCTATACTCGTGTGAATTAAAAAGACTTTTAGGATAATAATTATCTACAGAGCAAATATACGTATTTCTCAAAATATCTTTTACTAAATATAAAGATTGCGGATTATCTTTACTATTATATTGATTATTTTCTACAATTTTTACATTATACTTATCTTGCAAATAGTAAAACAACTCTTTTTTATAACCTACAACAACATATATATCTGTAATGCCAGCTTCTTGTAATTGCCGAATTTGTCGCTCAATCAATACTTCTCCTTTTACAAGAGTAAGTCCTTTGGGGCAATAGGCACTCACTGGTGCCAATCGTTTTGAAAGACCTGCTGCCATAATCACAGCATTATCGACTCGGTGTTCTTTCAAGAATTCATATTGATTTTTTTCTAATAGCCCATGAAACTCATTTCTTGTAATCATATGCAGATATAATGCCTCCGCCTACAATTAATATTCCTAATAACAATTCTTGATAGGTTGGTACAACTCCCCAAACTAACATATTAATCAAAATAGCAAATCCACTGTAGCTGCTATTCACTGCCATAGCACGACTAGCACCAATCCGATTGATTGATTTATAGTAAAACATATATGATAAAGCACCACATGTTGCTGCTATCCACAACCAACTCATTTTATCTAACACTAAGTCACTTACTCCTGCTACAGAGAAACCTCCTATAATAAGAGCTATCATGATAATAGCACTAGTTACCGTAGAAGATGCTTGGCGAATCCACAAAGCACTAGTATCATCTAATTCATACTTTCCTAAGGTCCAAGAACAAATAACCGCTTCAGATCCCCAAGCAACTGCACAAATAATAGCCGCAACTAATCCTAACCAAATATTCTGTATCACACTATCATAAGTAATACCCAATAGAATAACAGCACCAATAGAAATAGCTAATGCTATCCATTGATACACTTTTCGTCGTTCTCCTAAGAAAATATGCGCTAATATAGACCCAATTGCTGGATATAATGAAGTAATAACACATACTAAGAAGGGCCCTAAAAAATAAATGGCCAATATATAGGCTGACAATCCAATAGGACCGCCTAATAATGCGGCCATCCCTATAAACTTTGCACCCTTTGAACGAATATCTCTTATTACCTTATGAATATTCCTGGACATCCCTGCTATCACAGTAATCACAAATACACTAATTAAATCATGAATACCAGCCAGAATTAGAGGTAAGACTGCCAACGTCACATCATTCATAAACACAGTATTAATTAGTACTGTATCCGAGGCCCATAAAAAGCCTGAAAAAAGTCCTTGCCACATATTACCTATACAACTCCTTAAATATACCTATTTGGTTAGCCTCTTCATAGACGATCTGAAAATATTCCTTTGCATACTCGTATTGACTACATGCATACTTATTTTCGAGCACATGAGGGCCTTCTTTCACTTCGCACCATATACTCCATATAAACCCGCCAATAGCAATATATGCATAGATTAGATATCGAATCGCATCATCTACTCTTTCACCATAATAAGTATCTATAATACTATCAATCATATATCTATCTAACTGCGAATATAAACAAATCATAGCAATATCTAGATTAGGGTCTTGCATACCTGCATACTCAAAATCAATCAATCGTACTTCTTTATCATCTGTAATTAAAAAATTATCACAATTAGCATCAATATGACATAAGCAATATTCTCTATCCATGGTGTTAATACAGGTCAATAATTTTAGAATATTAGCTTTGGTAGCCTCATAATTTTGAAAGCATGTTTCCGTCTCTCTGAGCCTCTCATACTTTTCAATCATAGCTACTAAATCAAATGTATGAGGAACCTTGATATTGGATGCATGTAGTAATTTAAGCGTATCTAATGCTAACGATAACTCACCTTGATTGGATATTTCCAAGTTATGTGCAGACTCTATAAACTTTGTAACCTTAACACCTGTCATGGCATCCAAATATACAACATCATCAGATATATGTAACTCTTTTATAGCTTTATACACTGTAGCTTCCTGTTCTCGATTTACCAATGATGCGGTATCTACATTAGGTATACGAATTACATATTTTCCATCACCCTTAATAGAAAATGTAAAACTATCGTTAGTTAAACCTTTTTTTACAGGAGCTATATTTACGATGTTGTCTATATGTACTTTGAAAATATTTGATAAGAATTGTGCAATCTTATTTCTATCTAGTATATCATACTTTTTAAAACATATATTATGAGATGGTATCACGGTAACTCCTATAACTTAAATTACTTATGTTTCCAATAGGCCTCTACATTATGACCTCTTCTTTTCTCCTCTGGTGGTAGCTCCATATAGTCTCCATAGTATTCCCTCAGCATTTGATCATAAGATTTTACGATTGGAAGTTTATACCCCTCAAAATCTACTAATATAATATCTTCAAACCATTCATAAGGGTATATAGAGTAATTATATGGATCACCTTTTTTATAATCCTGTGTAAATGACACTTGCGGTGTTTTAGCATTATTATATTGGGTTTTACAATCTATTAAACGATTTGACATCGTCTTTAAGCAAGGAAGTGGCAATTTATACTTATCTATAAAACTATTCCATCTTTGAAAATGTTGTTGAAAATGGTAGATTAGTTTACTATATAACTTTATATTTTTAAAAAGTTTTACTTGGGCATTTTTCTCGATTGGAATATGGTCCAAAACAAAAATATCTATGTAGATTCCATACTCTATAAACTTTCCTTTTGAAAAATGTTCATATAAAATAGTATTAGAATCAAAAAATTTGGCACAGAAACACATAAAATAGCTAACTTCATCCATTTCTCCCCATAATGTGTAATGTTCTTCATTATGTAGGATATGTTCCTTCCATGCTTTCTCAAATTTATTATATTCTGATCGTAGCATAATGACATCTACATCATCATCCCAAGGAATAAATCCTTTATGTCGTATAGCTCCCAATGCAGTACCATATGCAATTGAATAGGAAATATCATGAATTTTACAAAATTCATCAAATCTCACTAAAGTTTTTAATAATACCTCTTTAAACTCTTTACCCTTTATCACTTGTCTCATATCCATAACACTACCTATATCCTATTAAGATTTTTTTCACGTATTATTTAAAATCGAAAAGACTCACTTAACCTCTTTACTACATTTAGAAAGTTTAGAAAACAACGTAAACCCAGTACCACAATTGTTATACAACCACCACAATATACGTTCTTTTTTTCTAATTCCTTCCCAAGCTACAGCATCTTGCATAGCCTCAGATAACCATCGTTTCGTATCTTCATATTCTTGTGGATAGTCTAAAATTAAATCCGTATTAGAATAAAATACCGTCAATAAAGACATTGCATTTTTTATAATCTCTCCATGGATATAATGTAATTCCTCTGTATATCCATATTCCGTAGCGAAAGCAATTTTTTCATAGTTTAAATATAAGCTGTCGTATTTTGGCTTTACTCTAAATGAGCGTTGTGTAATAGAGTTTTCTCGTTTTATATAATGATAAAATTGATAATCTAACCATCCCACTTTATGACATTCATTAAATATTTTATACAAAGTACCTAAATCTTCGAATACACGGCCTACTGGAAATTGAACTTTTTCCAATAACTCTTTTTTATAAATTTTCCCCCAAGCGCTGACATTATCATCTCTTAGCCCCATAGAAACTGCTGTACGGTGATCATAACACTCTAGTTTACCTGTTCCTATCATCTCTTTGATTACCATATTCTTTCGAGTACTCGTACAAGAAATAATATCTAAATTATGTTCTTGTAGATAAGGAACCATTGTTGCAAACATTTGCGGATGGATATAGTCATCACTATCTATAAAGGTAATTAGTTCTGCCTTTGCATGTGCAACTCCTACATTTCGAGCTTTACTAAGTCCCCCATTTTCCTGACTAATAATCCGAATTCGATTATCTTTTTTCTGATACTCTCTACAAATATCTACTGAGGAATCGATACCCCCATCATCTACCAAGATAATATCTAAATTTGTATAGGTTTGAGCTAAAACTGAATCTAAACACTGCCCTATATATTTTTCTACTTGATATACTGGTATAATTACCGACAATAAAGGTTCTGACATATTTCCTCCCTATTTTCTAGTTCTATACTATCTGATATCCACTAAGCTTCTATCACAACTATAGATTTAATTTAACAACCGTTTCCTATACCATTGCACAATCAGTACCAACGTATCCTCCATCGTATACTCTGGTACCCATCCTAATCTTTCTAGCTTACTACTGTCGATAGCATACCGTCGGTCATGGCCCAATCTATCTTCCACATAGGTAATAAGTTCATAGGGCTTTCCCAAAATAGTTAGGATTCGTTTCACCAGGTCAATATTGGAAATTTCTTCACGAGCCCCTATATTATAGACTTCTCCCACTCTACCTTTATGTAGAATACAATCGATGGCCCTACAGTGGTCTAATACGTGAATCCAATCACGCACATTCAATCCATCACCATAGACTGGCAGTGGTAAATCTTGCAACGCTTTTTGTATCATGAGGGGAATCAATTTCTCTGGGTATTGATTGGTTCCGTAATTATTAGAACATCTCGATATGGTTACCGGTAAGCCATAGGTCTTATGATAGCTCAATACTAATAAATCTGAAGAAGCTTTCGAGGCTGCATAAGGATTTGTCGGTGCCAATGAACTTTCCTCTGTGAAAGGAACTCCTCCTTCTAATTGTAAAGCTCCATATACTTCATCAGTAGATACATGATGAAACCGTTTTATCCCGTATTGCAAACACGCATCTAGTAAAACGCCAGTACCCATGACATTCGTCTCTAAAAACACTTGTGGTCCAGTAATACTCCGATCTACATGGCTTTCTGCTGCCAAATGTACTACAACATCTGGCATATACGTTGCAAACAAAGTATCTACCAAAGAAGCATCTCGAATATCTCCTTCTATCATGATCAAACGAGAATCTTCAAGTAGGTCTATTATATTGTTCCTATTCCCTGCATAGGTTAAGGCATCTATGCATATAAAGAAATCGTTTGTATAGGTATCCATCATATATCGTAAGAAGTGACTACCTATAAAGCCACAGCCACCTGTTACTAAAATATTCATAGTACCTATGCGCTCCTATAAAAAATTTATTCTACCGCATTGCCTCTCACAATCCGCCACACGCTAATGGTCCGCAACGCCTTAATATACTTTGCATACTCTTCTGGCATGGATGCCCCTTGTTCATGGATACCGCTATCGTCAACATATAAGCGATGATTAAATCCCATCTTAGGCGCTGTAAACAAACTCGGCATTAAACTCATATAGGTATCGCCCTTACGACCTACTAGCTCTGCCAAGGTAGGGTTAATTTGTAAAGCACTACCAAAGCTACTTTCACTCAGCCAACTAGGGTTTACACCTTGTCCATAAACGATAAAAGGAATAGCCGAGAAAGTTGGAATATCCACTTGGGTAGCAAAACTAAAACGTTCAGAGTGATCCCCTGTAATCAAGGTTAACATCGTAGGATCTATCGCTTCTACCTCACGAATCATGTTACCCATTGTCATATCTGCATACCAGAAATGACCAATTTCATTCACTGTTTTGTCATCCTTTTTGATAGAGTCATCGCCTTTACCAATTACTTTGGACGCATCAAAACCAGCTTTTGCTAAATCTACCGAATACGGTGGATGATTCGAGGATGTCATTATAAAGTGGAACACTTTTTCACCTGGTTGTTCCCCTTTTACATAATTGGTAATCGCCTTAAACAAATCTCCATCAGGAGCGCCCCAAGCATTGCCTCCTTCATAAGGGAAACTAGTCGCACCATGGAACTCGTCAAACCCTTGTGCTAGAGCAAATCGTTCCACATCTTGCCATGTTCCAAATCCACCATACCAGAACACTGTTTTATATCCAAAATGTTTCATCATTTGTGCAATACCAGTACCATACTTTGATTTATAGGACTGCCCTTCATAGTTCGGATATAAACCAGCATCAGCTAAACCTGTAACAAACCCATTGATAGCTGGCATAGTGCCTGTACCATGAGCTAGCATATATTTCGTGTGCATTGCTTTTGGCGAACTCTGAATTGCCTTGCCTTCTTGTACAATGTAAGTACCTAATTCTTCATAGTTTGGCAAGAACGGCCACAAACCATAGCTTTCACCTAACACAAAGATAACATTATGCGGCTGGGTAGGTAATTTTTCTTCTGTAATGGTCCGTGTGAAAGCTTCATCAATGGTAGCAGCCTGTGGATTTCCTCCCACAGATTGGATCACATCTTTGAGCTCAGCCCCTGTGATGGTAATTTTCTTCGCTTGTTTAGACCGTTCATAAATGGTAGACACTCGTTTCAAGGCTTGTCCATCATCTAAAATCGCTTCATTTAATAGATTAGACTTCGTCCGTGCTGCATTTTCCCAATGGATGGAACCATTGTAGGTAAAAGCTCCGCCAAAACGTAATCCAATACCCACTGCAACTACTAAAAAAATAGACCCTAATACTGTGGCAATTTGTTTAGCCTTACCACTTACTTGTATCTTCCATGTACGATTGGTATATACTTTCATAAAGATATAAACCATAACAGCACAGAAGACAATTGCTAAGGGCAAGCGCCAAAGCAATCCATATTCAGAAATCCCAGTTTGCAACGTAGCTCCAATATCGTCATGAGCTCCGTTGATAATCATCGCATTAAAGGAGGCATGGAAGATAGTAAAGTAAGGAATACGTAAGCAAAATAAAAATGTAAATATAGCGGTACTAATTCCATACATCCATCGACGTATTGACCAAGGTGAATACCATTGACACCCTTCTCTACATAGAACACCGGGTAGCGTGGAAAATAAAAAACTGAGTAATACAATAGTACCTGCTGTTTTTAAACTAATACGAAACCCTAGCCATAGTGCCTCAAGAATATCCCCTAAACTAACCTCCCCTAATTGATCTTGAAAGAGTGCAATAAAGGCAATCCGAAACACCATGAATAGTGCGGAAAACCAAAGTAATCCTTTTACATCTAACTGTAGTCCATGTATCCAGTTAGTTAGCTTTGTATGTTCCATGAGTCTATTCCCCTTGTTATGAATTATGTCGGTATCTATTTTTTCAAATTACCATCATCATTTCTCATCATTACCTTTCATTATACTCCATATTCCCTTAACAATCAAAAAATCGCATACCATGACGTATCATGATATGCGATAGTTCATACTGTTTTATGCGGTTCTGAAAGTTCCGTGTTTCACAACAGGTTTACCATCTCCTGTTTCACGTTGACGCAAAGTGCGACGTTCTGCACTACGAATCACTTGGGATAAATGTTTCACAAATAATTCTTGAATGTATGGATTTTCTCCTAAGCCTTCATTCCAAATAGAAACACCATATCCTTGTTGTCCTAACAAAGTAGCAATAGAATCAGATCGTTCACCTCCTAAGTAATCCATTAAGTGAGCGGAGCCAATCAATGCCAAAGGCACCACCAATACTTCCTGATGATCTAAACGTTCTAACAATGTCAGTGCTTGTTTAAAGTTAGGGAATCCATTGGCTGTGAATACCACTACATTTTGCCCTGCTCCATACAAACATTTCAATTGTAACGCACTATATTCCAATTGGTTTTGACCATTAGCCATAAGTAATACAGTTTTATTTAATGCACGAATGTTAATATGCTTAATGATTGCTTCTATAGTATCAGAGTAATCATCTGCATAATTTTTCACCCCTAAAGAGTTCAACAATGGTTTGCCTACTGTAGCATGCAAGCCACGATCGTGAGCTTCTTTCATCACTTCTTTACGCATTTGTACATAACATTGATCCCATACTAATGCAAATGGCTGAACAAAAATCTCCGTTACCCCTGCAGTAGCCAAACTTTCAATGGCACCCGTTAAAGTAAATACGTTTGCTTCATATTTTTCATTCCATTTATCCACTAATGCATCCGATAAAAATACACGACGCACTTCTACACCTGGATACATTTCCTTAATCCGTCGTTCCATAGCTCCTACTGATGCTTCCACCGCATCTCCGTAGATAGATCCGAATGTTGCTAACACAATACCACGTTGATTCATATATGCCTCCATATTCATTCCTTGTTTGTTGGGTTACATAAACACACTTCTTAATACCTATGATACGTCACGTTTTGTATTATGTCAATGATAATTTTTCTCATTTATTGAAATTGTTAGAAGATACTAAAAAAGGTCTAACAATAGATGTTGTTATCTATTATCAGACCTTAGATGATTAGCATATACTTATGGTTGTGAGATAATTCGCGGTGCTGCTACCTTGAATACATCACGTAATAACGGCAAAAACCGCCCTTCAATTAATGTTCGATTTCGTTCACTTTTTGTAATGAGCCATAACGCTGTCCCATTATATTTAATGGAAATTAAACTATTAATATATTGATCAAAATCGGATTGTCCCATTTTCTCACGTAATTCTAACAATAAAGAATGTAAGGGCTCCCCTTGATACTCAGGGCGTTCCAATACTGGTGTAAAAACTACTTCATATACAGAATCACTATATTGATTAGGACCTGCAGAACTTTGAAAATCCATGAATGACCTCCTATACACTATATGTACCAGTATGTGTATTAAACTAATGATACATTATATAACTATACACTTATAAACTATTGCCCCCTACTACTGTGATTAGTATCTTTCTTCCTGTTGAAATCGTTTCATATAAGCATACATAAGTCGTCTATCCAGTCCTTTGTATACACGAACTACACCACGACGTAAAAGTTTGTTATATAGAGCAGTTAAAATCCATACTAAAATGAAAGCCCCTAGTATGTCCCCAGGGTAATGATTCCCTACAAACACCCGAGAGATTCCTACTAAAATAGAACCATATACCATCCAGGTCCCCAAATTCCAACGATAATATAGGATACCGCAGGCAAGAGCCATAGTTCCTACTGCATGGTCACTTGGGAAACTTGCATCTGCTGCATGATTCACAATTAAAACCACATTATGGTCCACAAACGGACGATTTTCATAGAACATAGATCCTAAGATGAAACTACCAAGTAAGCAAATCAAAAAAAGTACACCAGTAGCAAAACTTTCACCACGTAGTTTAAAGTTTCGAGTACGGAAACCTTGCATATATAGCCCAGCTAATATAAAAATATAAATGTACGGTACAACTTTAGAAATGACTATCATTAGGGCATCTAATACAATACTCTGGTTAGCCATATCATTGATAAGCGAAAATAACCAATAATTCATTATAACACCTTCCGTTTCCTAGAAATGAATATATTATGTCTTATTATATCATGTTCCTAGTATATTGTAATGCATTGATTATAAAGTATACATTATAGATAAAAATATACACCTAAATTATACACAAAAAAAGAACTCCCGAAGGAGTTCTTTTTTATATGTGTAACTAACAAATTAGAATTTGTAGTTAAGTTCTGCACGGTAGTATTCAGGTAAGTTGTTGTCTTTTTTAGCTTGAGTTTTGCTATCGAATGTAGCATAAGCAGAAAGACCAACGTTTTTAGCTACAGTGTAATCTACAGTCGCTAAGTAACCTCTGTAGTTTCTGTTTTGATCATTCAAGTTCCAAGTGTTGGACACTACTGGGGATGCTTGTTTCAAGTCGAAGTATTGAACTTTTGCGCCCCAAGTACCAGCTTTAGCCATATCAGCTTCGCCATAACCTACACCTGCAGTCCAAGCTTCACCTGCTGCACCTTTAGTTTCTTGTTTAGCATATTCGCCACCAACCCAAACTTTTTTACCAAGTTTAAGGTCTAAGGATGTACCATATACATTATTAATACCTTTTTCATGAACATCAGCATAGAAACCTTTTACAGTCACTTTTTCAGTTGGCATGTAGTTTAATTGGTAAACGGAAAGTTGAGCATTTGTTTTACGGTCAATACCACCAAGATCCGTCGGTTCAGCTTGTCCTTCTGCAAGGTAAGATCCACCTTGTAAGTAACCATATGCTACAGATGCATTCAATTTATCAGTACCAACTGTTCCTACAGCACCTTCGAAGTAGTCATCATATACTAAGCCATTACCAATCATTAAATCTTGACGACCAGCTGTTGCTGTAGCATATTTACCGAAGTTATGTTGTACATATACATGGTCAACAGACGCTTTTGTAGTATTGTCTTTATCATTTTGACCAAATTCTTTTTCAGTAGCTACACGAACCACTGCTTTAGTGTTGTCATTTACTGTAGCATCGAATTGTACACGAGCACGGTAGTCAAATTTAGATTTGTAAGTGTTTGTATCTTCATTTTTAGCATTTTGATAACGAAGACGAGCATCACCAGTGAATGCGAAGTTGCCTACTTTGTTTTCTAATGTGGAAACACGAACGCCTAAGTTGTTCAATTCAGCGGAGAATTCGTTAGCTAAACGGTTGATGATAGCATTTTGTTCAGCATCAACACGATCTTGACGAACCAAAGCTTTAGCTACCATTTGAGCCATTTCATAACGAGTGATGTTTTGTTGGCCTTTGAAAGTGCCATCTGGGTAACCGTTAACGATACCTTGGGAAGCCAATTGAGCTACTGCTTGGTATGCCCAATCTTGTGGAGTTACATCGGAGAATGGGTTTGCTGCGAATGCAGAAGTTACACCCAATACTGCTGTTGCAGCTAATACTGCTAAATGTTTTTTCATGATAATTACCTCTCAATGAAAAATAAAATAATATAAACCGTCTCCTATAGTGAGTCAGATTGGATTATATCATTGCATTACTTTTCAATGGAGTGTCCACGTTTCCTCACATATAAGCAATACATTTCTGTAATCGAGTCTAATTCTTCTATATTTGACTTGAGTCCATCATAACACAAGAAATAATAAAACTCAACAATATTTTTCCGTTTTTTACTCAATTCGTTTAATTCTGAACAAAAAAAGAACTCCCGAAGGAGTTCTTTTGTATGTGTAACTAACAAATTAGAATTTGTAGTTAAGATCTGCACGGTAGGATTCAGCTTTAGCTTTATTATCTTGACCTTTAGTGTCAATAGTAGCAGTAGCAGCAAGACCTACATTTTTAGCTAGAGCATATTTAGCTGTTGCCAATACACCTTTTTGATCTTTATCCACAAAGCTTAATGTAGTGTCAACTAATGGTGCATCTTTTTTAATATTGTAGTATTGACCTTTTACAGACCAAGTACCTTGTTTTGCCATGTTGTAGTTACCATAGCTTAAGCCAGCTGTCCAAGCTTCACCATTTGCACCTTGAGTTTCTGTTTTAACATATTCACCGCCAGCCCAAACTTTGTTACCAAGTTTAAGATCTAGAGATGCACCATATGCATTGTCTACATTCTCTTCGTGAACGTCAGCATAGAAGCCTTTTACTGCTACTTTTGCTGTTGGATTGTAGTTCAATTGATACACAGATACTTGTGCATTTTGCGCGCGATCTATTTTATTAAGTTTTTTTGCATTTTTCGAATCGTTTTCTCCTGGTGCAAGATAGGAACCCGATTGCAAGTAACCGTATGCTACAGACGCATTTAATTTATCTTTACCAGCTGTAGCTACTACACCTTCAAAAGTACCATCAAATGCAAGACCATTACCAACTACTAAATCTTGACGACCAGCAGCTACAGTTGCATATTTACCAAAGTTATGTTGTACATATACACGGTCGATAGATGCATTTGTAGTATTTTTATCATCATTTTGGCCAAATTCTTTACTGTTAGCTAAACGAACAACTGCTTTCGTATTGTCATTTACAGTTGCTTCGAATTTTACACGACCACGGTATTCGAATTTAGAATCACGTGCATCATTGGAACCAGTGTAACGAAGACGAGCATCACCAGTGAATTTGAAGTTGCCTACTTTGTTTTCCAATGTAGCTACACGAACGCCTAAGTTGTTCAATTCAGCGGAGAATTCGTTAGCTAAACGGTTGATGATAGCGTTTTGTTCAGCGTCAACACGATCTTGACGAACTAAAGCTTTAGCTACCATTTGAGCCATTTCATAACGAGTGATGTTTTGTTGGCCTTTGAATGTACCATCTGGGTAACCATTAACGATACCTTGGGAAGCCAATTGAGCTACTGCTTGGTATGCCCAATCTTGTGGAGTTACGTCGGAGAATGGGTTTGCTGCGAATGCGGAAGTTACACCCAATACTGCTGTTGCAGCTAATACTGCTAAATGTTTTTTCATGATAATTACCTCTCAATGAAAAATAAAATAATATAAACAGTCTCCTATAGCTAATCAGATTGGATTATATCATTGTATTACTTTCCAATGGAGTGTCCACGTTTCCTCACATACAAACAATACATTTCTGTAATCGAATCTAAACCTTCTATATTTGACTTGAGACCATCATAACACAAGAAACTATGAAACTCAACAATATTTTTTTATTTTTTACTCAATTCGTTTAATTTTCTACAAAAAAAGAACTCCCGAAGGAGTTCTTTTTTATAGTTAACTTTCAAATTAGAATTTGTAGTTAAGTTCTGCACGGTAGTAGTTCGCTAATTTATCGCCAACTAAGTTTTTACCATGTAATTGAGCATTAGCTGTTAAACCAACGTTTTTAGCTACTGCATAGTTAACAGTTCCTAACCAACCTTTGAAATCATATACAGATTCCATTGGTAAGTTATATGTAGTAGAGTTTACAGGGTTATCTTCACCAAAGCGGAAGTATTGTGCTTTTACATCCCAAGAACCAGCTTTGGAGATATCGTACATACCATAGCCAATGCCAGCAGTCCAAGCTTCTCCGTCTTCACCAGCGGATTCATAGCGAGTATATTCAGCACCCGCCCAAATTTTATTGTTTGCACCAAAACGTGTATCTAATGCTCCACCAAAGAAGTTTTCAGAGCCTTCACCATGTTGTTGAACATAGAAACCTTTTGCTTCTACATGTTTACCTACTTTTGCATTTACTTGGTATGTTGTAGATTGGTAACGCTCTTCTTTAGAAAGTTCAGCAAGATCTCCATCTAACATATAACCATGTGCTACAGATGCATTTAATTTATCTTTACCAAATGTTGCTTGAGCACCTTCAAAAATGCCATCATAAGCGAAACCGTTACCAATTACTAAATCTTGACGGCCTACAGAAGCTGTTGCATATTTACCAAAGTTATGTTGTACATATACATGATCTAAAGTTGTTTCAGGATTTCCTGTAGCGCCAAACTCTTTGTCGCCTGTTGCTAAACGAACTACTGCTTTAGTGTTGTCGTTTACAGTAGCTTCGAATTGCACACGTCCACGGTAATCAAATTTGGAACGTTTGCTAGTTTTTTCAGTAACATCACCATATACATTAGTTTCTGTAACGTTTACATAGTCATTACCACGATCATTAGAACCTTGGTAACGAACACGTGCATCACCAGTGAATTTGAAGTTGCCCACTTTGTTTTCTAATGTGGAAACACGAACGCCTAAGTTGTTCAATTCAGCAGAGAATTCGTTAGCTAAACGATTGATAATAGCGTTTTGTTCAGCGTCAACACGATCTTGACGAACTAAAGCTTTTGCTACCATTTGAGCCATTTCATAACGAGTGATGTTTTGTTGGCCTTTGAATGTGCCATCTGGGTAACCGTTAACGATACCTTGGGAAGCCAATTGAGCTACTGCTTGGTATGCCCAATCTTGTGGAGTTACGTCGGAGAATGGGTTTGCTGCGAATGCAGAAGTTACACCCAATACTGCTGTTGCAGCTAATACTGCTAAATGTTTTTTCATTGTTAGTACCTCTTACTAAAAACATAAAATTACTTAATCTTTTCTGAATCATATAACAAAATTTATTCTACATATACAATTCATCTTTATATTTTTAAAAGAGTATCCATGTTCCCTCTAATAATTCACATCGATGGTTTATATATGTATTCTAAAAAGTTTCGTTATATCCATTTACTTAAATGTATGAAAAGACATTTGTATAATAACATAAATTTAAAGAAAGCACAACTATTTTTTTCGATATCCCTCTATGATGTCAAACAAATTTTATTTAAAACACTGACAATAAGCTATTTTCTATAAATTATAAACTTGAAGAAATAACAAAAAAGAACCCCTTAAGGGGTTCTTTTTCATAGGTAACTAACAAATTAGAATCTGTAGTTTAGCTTTTCTTATTTTCTCTCCTCCAATTCCAACCAACGTAAGGTACTCATATCCAACTCTTCTACCACTTGTTCTCGTTCTTTGATGGTACTTTCAATGGCTTCATAGTCACTACCCCCTTGAGCAATCATAGCATCATAGGCTTTCACTAGACCTTCTAGTTCCGCAATGTGAAGTTCTAATTGTTCAAGTTCTTTCATCTCCCCTAAGGTCAGTTTCTTTTTGGCACTCTCGTTGCTATCTATCGTAGTCGATACTACTTCTGGATTCATACTAGTATTCACATCTATGCCTGTATCACGTGATCGGTTTTGTACACCTCCACTTTCAGCATCTACTACCGTCCCTTCATTGGCATGGTGTTCCGCATTCTGCTCCCTAGAACCAGCGGAGCCACCCTGTACCTGCACAGCATGACGTAGGACACCACGTTTTGTATCACCACCCATGGCGCTCGTTAGCTTCGTATCCGCTTCATAATCAGAGTAACCACCATGGTATATCTCGATATGGCCTGCTCCAGTGAATACAAAGAGTTTATCTACCACCCGGTCTAAGAAGTACCGATCATGACACACGGTGATGACAATACCGCTATAAGAATCTAAGAACTCTTCTAAGACTTCTAAGGTTGGAATATCTAAATCATTGGTAGGCTCATCTAGGAGTAGCACATTGGGGGCATCCATTAAGATGCGAAGTAAAAATAATCTTCGCTTTTCCCCACCAGACAGTTTACGGATGGGCAAACCATGGTGGGATGGAGGAAATAAAAAGCGTTCCAATAATTGACCTGCACTTAAGGAACTGCCATCGGGCAAGTGCAAATACGAGCGATTTTCTCGAATATAGTCCAACACCCGTTGGTCCTCTTTAAAGGTCGGCAATTGTTGCGAGAAATATCCAATCCGAACTGTTTCTCCACGCCCCATAGTCCCACCTGTCGGTTCTAGGGACCCTTGGAATAGCTTCATCAACGTAGTCTTACCAATCCCATTAGGTCCTACCACACCAATTCGGTCATGACGTACCATATGGTACGTAAAGTCTCTAATCACTTCTCGTCCTGTAGGATACGCAAAGGACAAGTGCTCTATATCAAAGATGGTATTTCCTAAGCGAGAGGCTAATACTACGGGATCCACAGTGCCTACTTTTTGTCGTTTTTCCATAGCTTTCAATTGCTCGAACCGTTGCAACCTTGCCTTTTGTTTTGTTGTACGCGCCTTTGCACCACGGCGCACCCATTGTAATTCACTGGCAATCAGTTTTCTGCGCTTTTCCTCAATGGCATCTAACTGTGCTTCTCGTTCTTCTTTCAAGGATACATAGGTTTCGTAAGTCTCTTGAAATTCATATATAGTCTGATTCGATAGTTCCCATATGGTGTTACATACGGCATCTAGGAAATATCTATCATGGGTGCTCAATAATACAGCCCCTTTTCTATCTTTTAAGTATAGTTCTAGCCATTCAATGGTGGCCTCATCCAAATGGTTCGTCGGTTCGTCAAGCAATAATAAATCACAAGGATAGACCAAGGCTCTAGCTAATGCTAATCTTCGTCGTTGTCCCCCAGATAATGAGTTTGCTGGCCCATGTACATCATGAAAGCCAAGGCGTGTCAATATCATTTTTGCTTCTTGTTCTACAACCCAGCCATCTTCTTCATCCATGCGCGCTAATAATTTCATATACTGCGAGGATTCTGGGTCTTGTAAAGCTCTTTCAAAATCTCGAACCAGTGAAAGTTTAGGATGGTCTCCTAATAATACATTATCTAGCAAGGTACTACTTTCATCAATATACGGATCTTGTTCCAATCGATGAATCGTAGCCTTCCCATTCCGTTCTATACTACCTGTATCTGGTTCTTGTGTTCCTTCCAACACCTGCAATAAAGTTGTTTTTCCCGTCCCATTGACCCCAATTAAGCCAATGCGATGATGAGAGGCTATGGTGACATTTACGTTTTTAAACAATAGCCGAGTGCCATACGATTTTTCTATGTTTTGTAATGTTAAGATATTCATGTGTTTCCTTTCAATACATTTGCTAATATCCTACTTATCTACATATGTAATAGGTATATTATCTATTGAAACCATTGTTATCATATCTAAATTTTATATCTTTGTAAACACACATTCCTCCATTGACACACCTACTGTCATGGATTAGAATGAAAGTAACATATTCATTATTTTATAAGGAGGTTGTCATGGACACTGACACGGTTCAGCAAGAGTTTGAAGATATTGGTTTTGAAATTGTAGAAGTTGACGAACGGGACGTCCTATTATACGAACTATCTGATGGTAGCGAAGAGGAAGATGGTCAATATGCCATTATTTCCGATGAAGATGGACGTATTCCTACTGCAATGGATACACCTGTAATTGTATCCGTGTATGATGATAATGATGCATTTCAATGGAGCGTAACACTTCCAAATGGAGAGGAACTAAAAGAATTATTCCTTCGTGTGGAAAGTGCGGAAGAATTACTAGATACTTTGCAAGATATTCGCAATGAAAATATTGAGCGTTACGATTCTGAAATGGACTCCTATAGCGAGTAATACAGCAAAAAGGCTGTCGCACCATGTAATTTACATGTTGTGACAGCCTTTCTTAATACAACTGTATAAGTAGGAGGCCATACTAGTCGGCATCCTAAGTCCTGTATTATGTTATCTTTCTATTCAAGCATCTCCTGTTTATGTGCCAGCATGTCCTCACAAGCAGCTACGATTTCCGCGGCTCCATCTACTTTCCAAGCCTTCGCTGCTTCATGCATAGCCTGTAAGCGTTCATGGTTTTGTAATAACGCACCTACTACATCATCCAAGTTTTCAATATGACGTGCCCATTTGCCACAGCCCTTCTGTTCTAACAGTTCTGCATTAGCCTCTTCTTGCCCAGGAATGGCATTGAAAAATACCATAGGTACGCCTATGGTAACGCCTTCCATACAAGTCAATGCCCCTGGCTTTGTCACAAGCAACGTCGCCTTTCGCATCAATTCAGGGATTTCATTGGTATAGCCATATATGGAAATAGGCGTTCGTAAGGATTCTTTCATATGATGCAAAGAGTTATATAACCCATCGTTCAAGCCTGCCACTACATGAATTTCATCAATCCCCGGTACATGATCTAGCCGTTGTAAGGCTTCTTCTACACAGCCTAATCCAAGTCCACCACCCATGAGCAATACCCTCTTACAAGAATCACTGCCATAAGGTTCTTTTAAAGGTGTAAAGAAGTGACGCATAATAGGAATACCCGTGACATGAATTTTTTCTAAAGGTACACCCATGTTCAACACTTCATACACCATGGATGGCGTAGCTACATGATAGGCATCGATTTCATCATAGCGCCAAAATTGGTGGGCTGCAAAGTCAGTCATAACGGCTACAATAGGAATCTCTATTTTTCGATGTCGTTTCAACACACTTGCTGCCCCACAAGGAAATGGATGGGTACACACAATTAAATCTGGCTCTTCCTTTTCTATGAGTTTTTCCATCCGATTCTTTAGCATCCAAGACACTACCGTTTGGGCTACGCTTCCTTTCCATTCAGCACCAGACCAACGATAGACAATATCATAGAGGAAAGGAAAGAAGTCTAACATTTTAAAATAGGTTTCTTTCAATAGGTTATCAAAGGAAAACGTATCTGTCCCTAAAAAGTCTACATGATGCACGACTGCACTTGGATCTTTCTGTTGCCAATATTCTTGAATCGCCAGTGCCGCTTGCGTATGACCCGTACCAATTGACGCCGATACAATTAAAATACGTTGACCCATGTGCCCTCCTTTCTTTAGATAGCCTCTAATGATGTATGTTTATCTCACCAATTCTTACTAAGCAATTACATTATGTCTATTCTATCATAGATTCGAAGAGATACAAAACATTCCCTCTCCTAATCGACTACCTCCAATCCCTATTTTTGCCATATATTGGGAGATATAGTATACATATGTCTACCATTGCCTCAACATATATGAATGTTGAATATAAAAAAGAACGCTTCCTTCCCATGCAAATGTAAGAAAATATCAATTTGCAGAGGAATGTAGCGTTCTTTTTGTATTTTAGGAATATCCTGAATTATTTTTTACGAACTTTAGTAGATGCTTTAGCAGCTGGTGCGTTCACAAGGTCTTTTAATTGTTTACCTGCTTTGAAAGCTGGGGATTTGGATGCTGGAATTGTCATTTCTTCTTTCGTACGAGGGTTGCGGCCAATGCGTTCAGCACGAGTACGAACTTCGAAAGTACCAAAACCAATTACTTGTACTTTTTCTTCTTTAGCTAATGCTTCGCCAATTGTGTCGAATAAAGCTTTTACTGCTTTTTCAGCATCTTTTTTTGTCAATTCAGCTTTAGCTGCAACGCTTGCGATTAATTCAGTTTTGTTCATGATTGAACCTCCCTTAAAAATAGTATTCTTTTAACTTAATCATGCGATTAAAGTTCCACCTTTGCCGCCTCCCAAAATTCATCTAGCTCTTTGAGAGTAAAATCCTCCCATTTGTTTCCACTCTGTTGAACCTTTTTTTCCACATAAGAAAATCGCCGTATAAACTTTGTATTTGTGCGGTGTAGTGCGTTTTCTCCGACTATTTTATACCATTTAAACAGATTTATCAAGGAAAAAAGTACATCTCCCCCCTCTTCTTCCGCTTTTTCTATGTCTTTTTTGAATATTTCTTGCTTAAATTCATCTATTTCTTCATAAAACTTAGCCCATACCCCTTCTTCACTAGGCCAGTCGAACCCCACTTTACTTGCTTTCTCTTGTAATTTTTGAGCCCGTAATAAAGCTGGTAATCCTGGAGAAATTCCATCCAAAATAGATGTGCGTTCATGCCCTTTTTCTTTTGCTTTCAATTCTTCCCAAGTTGCTAATGTATCTCCTACTGTTTCTCGATCTGCCCTTTGAAACACATGCGGATGTCGTCTCACCATTTTAGCGGTAATATCATTCACCACATCTTGCATGGTAAAATATCCATTTTCCTCTGCCACTCGTGCATGAAATACGATTTGCAACAATAAATCTCCTAATTCTTCCCGTAAATGGTCCACATTCTTTTCATCAATAGCTTCTAATGTTTCATATACTTCTTCTAGCAAATATCTACGTAGTGAACTATGTGTTTGTAATTTATCCCAAGGACATCCATTAGGGCCTCGTAATTCAGCTAATACATCTACTAATGGATCCAATGTAAAGGAACTCGTTTCTTTTTGACTCACTTAGAACCACCTTTCTTCATGGCTTGTTTTGCCAAATCTGTAAACTCTTTCACCTGCATGGTTTTCGTTATACTTAGTGCTAATACATATAGTACAATTCCTAAAAGAATAGATAATGCTACACTCATGGTATTAGATAGGATAGTACTCATAAAATTATAAAACATCACTGTGCCACCACCCATGGCTAAGGAGGAGAATAGTATTTTTCCAATTTCTAAGAAAGAAATAGTAAATGATGTACTTCGATACAATATATACAAGTTTGCTACCGCAGCTATACCAAAATCTACATTAGTGGCCCATGCAGCACCTTCTATCCCCCATTGCGGTGTTAAATAGAGATTTAATAAAATTTTTAATACTGCTCCTAAGAGTAAAGTAAACATAGGAATCGCCGTACGTCCTAACCCCTGTAAGGCACCGGTTGTTACTTGTTGTACACCTAGTAGCCAAATGCTAGTGCTAAGAACAGCAATAGATCCACCTGCATTAGGGGTATCAAACATCATCTGAGAAATCGGTGTAGCCAATACACATAATCCTACAAAGGCAGGAATAGTTACAATATTCGTCATCCGTAGCGCGGTCTCCATGCGATGATGGATTTCTTCTCTATCTCGGTCTCTATGCAGTCTAGATATGGCCGGTACTAAACTAGTGGCTAAGGACATAGTCACTATAACAGGCAAGCTGATAAGAGAGGTCGCCATGCCTGTTAAATATCCAAATGCTGTAGTAGCCTCTTCTTTGCCATAACCAGATAGCATCAATTGTTGTGGTACTAGCCATAAATCAATGGCTCCAATGAGAGGTATCATAATATTGGCTACGGCCACTGGAAAGGCTAGTGTCATTAAGTCTTTTATAATGGTCTTCGGTGATTCTAAAGGAAATATTTGTCCTTCTAATTTAGATTCTCGACCATAATAATACAGTAACACCACTAATCCTAGGCCTACGCCAATGACAGAAGATAACGCTGCACGACTAGAGGCTAATTCAATCCCCTGTGGTAAAAAGTAGATAGCTGCCCCCACCATCACTAGTACACGTCCTAACTGTTCACATACCTGTGATATACCAGTAGGCAACATATTTTGAAATCCTTGAAAATAACCTCGAAAACAGGCCAATAAAGAAACAATCCCAATGGCAGGTGCTACCGCTAATAACGCACCTTCTGCTCGGTTATCTGTAATCAATCTGATTTCGATAACATAAGGAATAGCAATATAGAAGGCTACACTTAGCAATACACCTAGCATCCCCATAGTAGTCAATGCTACCTTGAAAATATGCCGAGCTCCTCTATAGTCCTCTTGTCCCACTTTGCGAGCAATCATAATAGAAAGAGCGACTGGTAATCCTGCTGCTCCAATACTGATAATTAGTTGATACAAAGAATAGGCCATTTGGTACAGACCCACCCCTTCGCCTCCTAAGATACGGGCTACAATGACTTTACTGACCGCCCCTATGACCTTCACCAATAACCCTGCTACGGTTAAGATCATAGCTCCTTTCATAAATCCTGTCATATTAGCCCTCCTTTGGAAGTTTTCGTTCAAATTCACTCAGTACTTGTTCTACTTGGCGGATTACATCGCCAGATTGTAATGTATAGGCCCATACAGTGGGGTTTGAGCCTCGATGTTTCATATGTTTCCATATATCTTCACTGATGGCACCCATATCCCAGTCTTCCATTTTAGACTCATCTTGCCAAGTAAAGAGAATATTCCCATCCTTACGAATGACACTCTTCATGCCTAAAGCACGAGCTCGTTCCTTAATCATGGCCAATTTAATCAGACGTTCCACTGGTTTTGTAGGAGATCCAAAACGGTCAATTAATTCATCTACAAAATCGTCTAAACCAGCTTTTGTATCAATTTGTAGTAATCGTTGATACACAGAAATCTTTCGTGCCTCATCATGAATATAATCACTATCGATAAAGGCATCTATGCCTACATCCACCACTGGTGCTAGTAATGGTCGGTCTGGCATATCTTTTTTCTGGGCTTTTGCAATCGCTTCTTCTAACATGGCAGCATACATAGCAAAGCCGACAGCTGCGATATTACCATGTTGTTGCGCACCTAATAAATTGCCTGCCCCTCGAATTTCCATGTCGCGCATAGCTAACTTAAATCCTGCGCCTAATTCGGTAAATTCCTGGATGGCCTTCAACCGTTTTTCGGCACTTTCATTTAACACCTTATCTGGGCGATACATAAAATATGCATACGCCCGTTGACTAGAACGCCCTACTCGTCCGCGCATTTGATACAACTGTGACAAGCCCAAATGATCTGCATCGTAAATAATAATGGTATTGGCGTTTGGAATGTCTAAGCCCGTTTCAATAATACTAGTACATAAGAGCACATCATATTGTCCTTCTGTAAAATCCTGCATCACATGTTCCATCATGGTCCCCGCCATTTGTCCATGAGCCACTGCAATGCGTAGGTCTGGCATAGCTCGCTGTAACTGTTCTTCCATATGCGCAATAGACTGTACCTTATTGTACACAAAATATACCTGTCCACCTCGTTGTAGCTCACGACGAATAGCTTCCGTCACTACTTGCATATCAAACTCTACAACATAGGTTTGTACTGGTAATCGTTCCATCGGTGGCGTATGGATGACACTCATTTCACGAACCCCAACCAAAGACATATGCAAGGTCCGTGGAATTGGCGTAGCGCTGAGGGTTAAAATATCAATATTAGTAGCCCATTGTTTCCACTTTTCTTTTTGTGCCACCCCAAACCGTTGTTCTTCATCTACTACTAATAGGCCTAACCTTTGGAATTGAATTTTCTTACTTAATAACGCATGTGTGCCGATTAAGATATCTACCTGTCCATCTTGTACAGCCTTAATAATATCCTTCTTTTCTTTCGCTGACCGGAATCGATTTAACACTTCTACGCGCACTCCAAATTGTGAGAATCGATACATGAATGTTTTAAAATGTTGCTCTGAAAGCACCGTTGTAGGTACTAACATAGCCACTTGCTTACCGCTCATAACAGCTTTAAACATAGCGCGCATAGCCACTTCTGTTTTACCGAATCCAACATCCCCACATAACAGTCGGTCCATAGGGCGTGGTAATTCCATCGACGCCTTAATCTCTTGAATCGCTTGTAATTGATCATCGGTCTCTTCGTAAGGGAACTGGTCTTCAAACTCTCGTTGCCATGGTTGGTCTGGTAAAAATGCATAGCCCTCTATAAGTTCTCGTTTCGCATACAACTCTACTAAGGTATCTGCTAAATCATCAATAGATTTTTGGGCTTTCGATTTTGTCTTAACCCATTCCTTACCACCCATTTTATGTAGTTTGGGCGTAACTCCTTCATTACCAATATATTTTTGTAATTGATCCAAATGGTCTGCCGGTAAAAATAAACGATCTGTACCAGCGTAATCAATTTCAATATAATCTCGATGAATGCCTTCCGTCTCTATGGTCTTCAGTCCTCGATATTTACCAATACCATGGATGCTATGTACTACATAATCCCCAACGGTAATATCTGTAAAATATTTAATCTCCTGACCTTTATCTACTTTCTTACGAATTTTTTTCTTCTGAAAGCCAAAAATATTCCCTTCTGTGATGACCGTTAGATTTGAATGTGGTAATTCAAATCCCTCTGAAAGTATGCCCTCCACAATAAGAACTGCAGGTGCTGTCCATTCCCATGTATCTCGATACACATAGGATATCTTATTTTCAAGTAACGCACTTTCTATTGCTTCACGGCGTTGCTGATTGTGTAATACCAATACAATTTGTCTATTCAAGGATGCATTAAACTTAATATCATCCATAAGCATTGGAATTTGCCGCTCATAGGAGGCAATAGATTTTCCCATCATACCGATGGTCTGTACCTTCCCCCACCCTGCAGAGCGTTGCATCATACTGAATAAAATAGTGGTATGCGCCTGAGAAGATGCTTTCCAATCCTTCCAACGCAGATATAGCTCTTCATTCGTCGCATCTTCTTTATGAACTTTACCTAACGCTTCTTCTAACCGTTTTGGCTCGTCTAAAATTAATACGCCACTACTTAAATAAGAGAGTATAGAGCAAGTTTCCTCATCATTATCCGCGTGTATAGGTAAGACCATACATTCCGAAGTTTCCCCCATAGAGCGTTGCGTATCCACATTGAACTGACGCATAGTATCAATCGTATCGCCAAAAAATTCAAGACGAAAAGGAAATTCACTTTGGATAGGAAATACATCTAAAATATCTCCACGCACGCTAAAATGACCACGATATTCCACCTGGTCCACTCGTTCATATCCAATTTGTACTAATTTTTCTAACAGGATTTGCTGATCTATGTCTTGCTCTACCTGAAGCGTTAACATATGATCTAACACGGTACAAGGTTCGCCTACAAATTGACTAGCTTCTTCTATAGTAGCTAATACAATCACTGGTTTGCCCAAAGCTAGATTTCCTAAGGTCTCCATCCGTTTTGCCTGTGTATCTAAACTTTTTGCCGTCCATTGTGAAAGGGAGCGATCCACAATAGGATAAGATAATACTTTAGCATATGGTAATAGACATTGTATATCCCTTTCCCACAACTCTTTATGGGTTTTATCATGGGTCACAATAAGGGTTGGTCTTTGCTCACCTTCTAATGTAGCTTGACTATACAGAAAAGATTTCTGTGATCCTCCTAATCCATAGATTTGGGTAGCTCCTTTTTTATAAAAAGAGTCTACAATATCCTTCATAGTCCCTTTTATATCTAATATAGGCTTATATGTCATCGACATATAGTATTTCCTTTCTTATATGAAAAAGAGCTATAGTTATCTATAGCCCCTGTGATTATTCTAGGTTTTCTTTAATCGCCGTATTCGTGGACTCTTCAATATAATGAAGGGCTGCATAAATTAAATATGCACCTACAGTAAGACCGAAGAAAAAGGCTTTGAATATTTCTTTGTTCCAACGAGTTTCACGTAAACCAGAAACCGCAGATGCTAAAAAGCTTAAGTCTGTAACTTTCATAGCAACCTCCTTGTATCAACACTTAAATTTATATTCTTACACTAGATATACAAAAAAAGCGAATATAACTATTCGCTTATCTTTAAAATTGGTGCGGGAGAAGGGACTTGAACCCCCACGCCAATGGCGCCAGATCCTAAGTCTGGTGCGTCTGCCAATTCCGCCACTCCCGCATAAGATGGTGACCCAGGAGGGATTCGAACCCCCGACCTTTTGATTCGTAGTCAAACACTCTATCCAGCTGAGCTACTGAGTCATATGTAATTTAGTTGGCAGGGGCAGTAGGACTTGAACCCACAACCAACGGTTTTGGAGACCGCTACTCTACCAATTGAGCTATACCCCTATCTTTACGACTTACTCAGT
This sequence comes from Veillonella sp. 3913, assembly GCF_003992235.1. NCBI lineage: Bacteria > Bacillati > Bacillota > Negativicutes > Veillonellales > Veillonellaceae > Veillonella > Veillonella sp. 3913. The sequence goes on from NZ_RQVF01000006.1 coordinate 122,523, forward strand.
ATAACGTAAAGTTGATACTTTGTCAAGTGATTCTTGTAGCAGAACCAAGTTTTTAGCTGGGCTAGCAGATGCTAGCCCCCGCTAAGTTTAATCAGCAACTTCCTATCCTCCCAGGCCGTTTCCAGCCAAGTACTTTCGGCGTTTACGAGCTTAACTACTGTGTT
>NZ_RQVF01000007.1:0-80027 GCF_003992235.1 Veillonella sp. 3913
GAATTTTTTTGGTTGGTTTCAACTATGTGAAACCCGCACTCTGGCTTATGTTTACTTCTTTCGAAGTAATTACCTTTCATTGTTCAGTTTTCAAAGATCATCAATATCCTTATACTATATGAATAGTAAATGGTGACCCACCCGCGACTCGAACGCGGGACACCCTGATTAAAAGTCAGGTGCTCTGCCAACTGAGCTAGTGGGTCATAAAATGGCAGGGGTGGATGGGATCGAACCATCGCATGTCGGAGTCAAAGTCCGATGCCTTACCGCTTGGCTACACCCCTGTGTTGTGGGGTGAGTAATGGGGATCGAACCCATGCATAACGGAGCCACAATCCGCCGTGTTAACCGCTTCACCATACCCACCACAGGATATTTATTCTGTTTAGCACTGTCGTGCCTTAGAACGATATTTAGTATATCAGTTAATTTTTTTTGTGTCAACCACTTTTTAAAAAACTTTTTTAACTGCTATCATATCTCATCTTCGATACAAAGTAATAAAATTATTGCTCTATCGCTGATGTTTTTAAAGTATATCAAAAAACTTTTTACATGTAAACCCCTTTTTTCATTTTTCTTTCATTTTATAACTAAATAGAGAAAGTTAAGGGTTTCCTAACTTTCTCTATTCTCTATATTCTTTTAAGGTATCATTATCTCTGTTAATAGTTTACATCACATATCAGTTGACCTTATTGTGTATATACTATCTGTCTTCTTAAATTAATTTAGCTAAATCATTTAAGTTTTCAGCCATTGTAGGATGTGTAAAGATTTGGTCACGTAAGTATGTATACTTAATATCGTTGTCCATGGCCATTTTAATAATGTTAATTAACTCTTCAGAGTTTTTACCAAATAAGGTAGCTCCTAGAATTAAACCAGTGTCTTTGTTAACTGTTAATTTAAATACACCGCGTGGATCTTGGTTTACTGCATGACGCGGCATATTATTTACTGGTAATGCCACTGTCACAGCACTTGGATATTGTGCTTTCGCTTCTTCTTCATGTAAACCTACATGGGATAAAGCAGGTGTAATGAAAGTAGAATATGGAACGTGTGCACGATTCCCTAACTTATAACTTTCATCCCCATGTAATACACGATTTACAATACGGAAGTCATCTAAAGACACATAGGTAAATTGTTGTCCACCGTTTACATCACCTACAGCAAATACATTAGGAACAGCTGTCATCAATGTATCATCCGTTACGATGGAGCCATTAGGACGAACTTGAATATCCGTATTCTCTAAGCCAAGACCTTCTGTATTCGCTTTACGTCCTGTAGCATGTAATAATGCATCGAAAATGAACTCTTCTCCACTTTCAGTCACTACTACAGTATCACCTACGTTTTTAATTTCTTTGGTGACAGCGTTAAAGTGGAATCGAACGCCATCTTCTTCTAAATATTGTTGCGCCAACGCAGCTACATCTGCATCTTCACGTTTTAAGATTCTATCGCTACTTTCAAAAGCAGTCACCTCAGCACCTAAACGTGCGTATAAATTAGCGAACTCAATGCCAATGTTACCGCAACCAATGATACCTAATCGTTTTGGCAATGTAGGCAACGCTTGCAACTCAGTACTGTTATATACAAATTTAGATGTAGATAAACCTGAAATTGGAAGTACTACATTAGTAGCCCCTGTGTTGATGATGATAATTTCAGCTGTCAATGTTTCCACACCATCTGCTGTTGTTACTTCTACTTCTTTATTGGAAGTAAATTTACCATGACCAGTATACACTGTTACATTCGGATTGGATGTTAACATGTTTAAGTTCTTTGCATTTAACTTTCCTACTACTGTATCACGAGTTGCCTTTGCAGCTTCGTAGCTTTTGCCTTTATCCGCACCAACAATCATCGTTTTTGTAGGGATACATCCGATGTTGATACATGTACCACCATACATAGCTGGATCTTGTTCAATTAAAGCGACTTGTTTTCCTTCTTTGCCAAATGTGGCAGCTAATGTTTTACCTGCTTTACCAAAGCCGATAACGAGTAAGTCATATTGTTTCATTATAGTCTCCCCTTTTGTTAATTCACATGAATAAAAAATATATTATATGTTTCATTGTAAATACAATATTGTTTTTATTGTATACCTATTTACTAGGAATTTCAATACCATGTATCACAAATATTTTTCCAGCTCCATGGTTTCAACAAGTTTTTTAACTAGCTGCACTTAGATACTGTATTTTAATATATCTACTTACTGATAAAAATATCATGCGTTTACCTATTATTTATGAACTTGCCCTGTTCGGTTGTATAACCCATACGCAAAACTAGCACTTTCACAAGGAAAGTGCTAGTTCGTCACTCACTATAGCACTCCTAGGTAAAGAGTTTATTCTGCAATTCGAGCTTGTAAATATTGTTTTACAAATGTTGGCAATACGAATGCAGATTTTTGGATGCCATAGTTATAGTATTTAGTTGTAAAATCTTGGGCACGATTTGGATCCCATTCTAATGGGTCATGTTTCTTAGATCCCATAGTAAAGCAATGCATACCTGTTGGATATAACGGAATGAATGCTGTATATAGGCGAGTCACAGGGAAATGTTTATTTACATAGTAGAATACATCAGATACTAGTTGTTGATGCATTACTGGAGATTCTGTTTGTTGTACAAATAAACCATCTTCCTTCAAGGCACGATATGTATTTTTGTAGAATTCTTCTGTAAATAAACCTTCACCAGGTCCGATTGGGTCAGAGCAATCTACGATAATCACATCATAGAAGTTTTCTTTTTCCGCTACATGACCAATACCATCACCAATGGTTACCGTCAATTTTGGATCTTGGCGAATCATAGCGTCAGCAATAGATGGCAAATATTGTTTTGCCAATTCCACTACTTTACCATCAATTTCTACCATTGTCACTGTTTCTACACAGCTATGACGTACACATTCTCTAGCTACACCGCCATCACCGCCACCAATGATCAATACATGCTTAGGGTTTGGGTGCAAGAATAACGGAATGTGGCTCATCATTTCATGATACACAAATTCTTCTCGTTCTGACGTTTGAAACACACCATCCAACACAAGCATATTACCATATTCTAAACTATGAGCGACTTCTATGGTTTGAAAGTCGGATTTTCCAGAATATAAAATTTCATCCACTTCTGCGCATAATGCAAGATGAGGGGACTGTAATTCTTTAATCCATTGTGTCATTTCTTACTCCTCACATTGTGACTGGATGTATAAAAAAGCTCCACCCAGTAAATTATCTCGTAACCAACGGCGTAGTGAAAAAGTTCGTTCCATACCTTCATCATAGACAACACATCGTGTGTCATCATAATTAACTTGCATAGATACGATAGGAACCCAATGCCATGTAGATAGCCCTTCTTCCTGTCCACGATGACGATTTAAAAAAGCAACAGGACAATTTTGTTCCAGTCCACGTTGTATGAAAGCCGTTACTTCTTCCACCGTATAAGCGCTTCCTTTCAGAGGAAAAATCGGCAATCGTTTCACATTATAAGACAGGTTGTTATCTGCCATATATTGGTTGACACCTTGTTCCCACCAAGTACTTTTATAGAGTCCACCACCATAGCGAGGGCGCACGTATTCCCATACTTGATTCATGCGTTCCAAGGCTTGATCACCGTCTGCAACAGTCTCAACAGGTAAATATCCATCGCGGAAAAGGACATAGGAAATCACTTGTGTCGCCGTTGTAGGACCACAACCAGCTAAGCGTTTCCACGCATCTTCGTACCACTCTTGGTCATACCCATAGGAAAAATTCCCATCCTTTTTCACTTGTAACCATTCAGGATGTTCTAACCGATAGCGTTTAATGCCTGCCATTAGTCTTCTACTACCTCAACAGTTTGCATGCGGTCACCTTGTTGGATTTTATCTACTACATCCATACCTTCGATAACTTGACCGAACACAGTGTGAACGCCGTCTAAATGAGGTTGTGGTTCGTACACGATAAAAAATTGGCTGCCCCCTGTGTTAGGTCCACGATGTGCCATGGATAAAGCACCACGAACATGTTTATGTGGGTTACCTTTAGTTTCGCATGGAATTGTGTAACCAGGGCCACCTACGCCTGTACCCATTGGGCAACCACCTTGAGCCACAAAACCAGGGATAACACGATGGAATTTCAAAGTATCATAAAATCCTTCTTTGATTAATTTTTCAAAGTTAGCTACTGTACCAGGAGCTTCGTTTTCAAATAATTCGATAACAATGTCACCGTATTCCATATGAATAATTGCTTTTTTCATTACTGTACCTCCAAAAAAGTTCTAATGACATGACCCGCTAAATGCAATCCTGCTACAGAAGGAACAAATCCACAGGAACCTGGACTTCTAGAGTCATCATCACGGTTCGGTGTCATCGGTTGTTCTGTAGAGAATAATACGGTTTGCTTTTTAATGCCACGACGACGCAATTCTTTACGCATAACTTTCGCCAATGGGCATGTATGGGTCTTACTAATATCTGTAATCTTCAATTGATCAGGCCACATTTTATTTCCTGTTCCCATAGAAGATATACAAGGTATATTTCTATTATAACACGTTTCGATGATAGATAGTTTAGCACTTACCATATCAATGGCATCAATGACAAAATCCGGATTAATATCGGCAATGAAAGTAGGATGACTTTCACCAGTATATACCATATCATAAGCCTCAATATGTAGATTAGGATTGATTGCTAAGGCTCTCTCTTTTGCGACCTCTACTTTACGTTGACCTACCGTGCTAGGCAAAGCAATAAGCTGACGATTAATATTGCTCACCGTCACTTTGTCACCATCGACAATAATTATATGCCCTACGCCAGAACGAACCAACGCTTCTAGGGCAAAGGAGCCTACACCACCGCATCCAAAAAGAAGGACTTTTTTACCTTGTAGGGTTTTAATTTTTTCTTCCCCTACCAACCATTGTAAGCGCGTTAACATATGTTCCATATTAATAGGCTCCTGCTGGGATAATTTCAGTCCAATATCCATCTGGATCAGCAATAAAATAAATGCCCATTGCTTCATTCTCATAGACAACGCAGTTCATAGCCTTATGTTTTGCTAACGCTCCTGCATAATCATCTACATAAAATGCCACATGGAATTCATTATCCCCTAAATTATAAGGACGCTCCCAATCACGTAGCCATGTCAATTCTAATCGATGCGGATTGGTACCATCCCCTAAATAGACGATTTTAAAAGATCCATCTTCTCCATCGATATGACCGACTTCTTCTAACCCTAATGCGTCTTTATAAAAGGATAAACTTGTATCCAAATCTTTCACGTTAATATTATTATGAGCAAAGCTAAATTTCATACTTCCTCCTTAATTCCTAGTAAATAACAGTATTATTCTAACATAGGTACTACGGGAATACAATCACTGCACTTGAAAGTAGGCCCTGCTTCCCTCATCCGTTTTTGTCACCACCAAGTGTGCACCAATTTGTTGTTGTAATTCTGGCACATGAGATATGATGCCTACCAATCGTCCTTGGGATTGCAATGCTACTAGTGTTTCCATTGCCACATCTAAGGTATCTGGATCCAAAGTTCCAAACCCTTCATCAATAAACATGGTATCCAAATGAATACCTCCCGCATAAGATTGAATGACATCCGCCAATCCCATAGCTAAACCTAAGGACGCTAAAAAGGTTTCTCCTCCAGACAACGTATTGGCAGGGCGGCTTGCCCCTGTATAGGCATCAAAGACAGCAATATCCAACCCCCGTGCGCCACGACCTCCTTCTTCTACCGATCGTTCCAATCGATAGCGACCACGACTCATATCATGAAGTCGTAAGTTCGCCGCACACAACACTTCTTCCAGGATAGCACCTAGTACATAGCGTTCAAAGCTGACCCCTTTCATACCTGAATCACCGCCATTGGCTAAATCGGCTAAGCCGAAGATAAATGCCCGACGGTCCGACAATACTTTAGTGGACTCTTCCAACCCAGTAATTTCTTGTATTGTCTTTTCTTTAGCTAGAACTTGAGATTTCAGGGTACCAATAGTTTCCCCCAATTCTTTTAATTCCTGTTCTATTGTTTCCACAGCACCCTTGGCTATTTCCTCTGGCACTGTAGTATAGTTGGCTAAATCACTTCGCACTTCTTCTAACAGAGAGCTTAGTCGCAATGTTTCGTTGCTATAGACACTAAAGGTTTCTTTCCATGCTGGCAATTTATCAAATGCATGAGATTCCTGTTTAAATGCATCAATGGTAAGAGATTCCGCTGCTAACACTTGCTCGATTTCCTTGTCCAAGAATTCTATATCCTGCGCCATGCGATCCTGTTGTTCTTTAATAGTCCCTATTTCTGTGATGAGCGCCACCTTTTGTTCTTGGCTAGCTTGACGCGCGGCTTCTACCTCTTTACGGTCCGCTTCATACCGTTTCAGAGAATCTGCGAGATCTTTCACCTCAGCCGTATACATTTCCACCGTAAAAGGAGCTATACTCTTTTCAATACGATGCATTTCTGTTGTCATGTGGTGAACATCTTGTTTAATCGTCTCTATCTGACCAGCTAAAGTAGTCAATTCCAGTTGTTTTGTATGAAAGTTAGCTTCTTCTACTTGTATTGCCTTCTGTAATGTTTCTAATCTTTCTTCCAATTCTACTTTAGTGGTTTCAGCAACAACTAACTCATTTTGTATCGTTTTAAACGCTTGGTCTATGGTTTCTATATCTGCAGATGCCTTCCACCATTGGAGGCGTTCAGCTACCCTATCTATGTCCTTGACTTGTATAGCCGATTCCAACATATTCCCCAAGTGAATAATAGCTTTTCTTTGCACACCTTCTGTTACATTTGGATAGCTTTCACATAAACGATTCCATTCTTTACTATATCGTTCTACTTCTTCTTCACTGTGGCTTAGCTTGGTTTCTATCGTTGCCACCTGTGTTTGACTAGCTTGGAACTCTCTGCGGAATCTATCTACCGTTTCTCTAACAATGTTTTCCGACGGGGCTTGTGCTAGTTGTGGATGTTCTAAGGAACCACAAACAGGACACGGCGAATCATCTTCCACTTGCAAACTCACTTCATAGGCTTGGTGTTGTCGTAATAATTGCTCATTATGATGATATAGACCTTCACGCGTCTTGCAGACCTGTCGTTCTTCCTCCAACTGTTGACTATGAAGATTTCTAGCATCCCAAGCAGTTTGGAGTTTGTTAACAACCCCCTTTAAGGAATCCCACCAACTCCGCAGTTCACTGGTACATAATTTTTCCTCACCTAAGGAAGCATAATTTTGTAACTCTGTCTTTATACCTTCTAATGTTTTACGATGCAACTCCAGCTCTGCCTGACTTGTAGTTACCTCCTGTTGTAGAGCCTGTTGTTGCTCCACTTGCTGTGCTTTCGAAGCCTCTATATCAGTCCTTTTTGTCACAAGTTCGCCATACCACTCCACCTCTTGTTGCAAGGCCTGTAATTGGTGGTATTGCTCTTGTTGCTTTGCATACGTTTCCTCTTGAGCTATTAGCTGTTTCCACTTAGACTCTAAGGTTTGTAAACTTCCTTCCACGGACTGCAACGATGTTTTCAAGGCTTCTAATTTTTCTTTATCCGTTCTGAAAATATCTTGCAATTTCTCATAGTCTTTCATAGACCTCCGAACTTCTTGCAACCGTTCCCAACGGCTAATAGCCTCCCCTAATGCAAGATGCGCCGACTCTCCTTCTTGATGAGTAGCCAAGGCTTGACTGTATTGATCTTTGCGCGATACTAGGTTGGCATAGGTTTCGTACTTAGCATAGGCTGTTTGCAAAACATCGCACTGCTCCTGTTTCTCCTTACGTTCTTTTTCACGAATCCCTAATACAGCACGTTCTTCTTCCGTCAATGCCACTAAGTCCTGTAACGTATCTACTGTGTAGGTACTCAATAAAAACTCAACCTTTTGCAATGTATCTTGAATCCCTACGGTAGATTTAGTCAATTCTTCCTTCAATACATCTTGCATGCGTTTATACACAGAGGTTTTAAAAATCGTATGTAGCAATACTTCCCGTTCTGATGTGGGGGCTACTAACAATTTTCTAAAATCACCTTGCGGTAATAGGACAACTTGCAAAAATTGATCTACACGAAATCCAATGATCTGTTGTACATAGTCACGAATTTCTTGGGCTTTTGTAGCGAGTAATTTCCATTCTTCATCAATCCATTCACTGATAGAAGCAGTTGCTAATACCGTTCTTGTACCAGTGCCTCGTTTTTTCTGTAATTCTTGTTTTGGAGTTCGCTCCATCCTATATCGATGATCACCTACTTGAAACTCAAACACCACTGATGTAGGTGTAGTAGCATCTGCATAATCGCTACGCATATCAGATCCATCACGAAGGCCACCACTGGTTTGACCATATAGGGCATATACAATGGCATCTAATATACTTGTTTTTCCTGCCCCTGTAGGACCTGTAATCAAAAACATGGATTGATTTGCCAATACGGCAAAATCAAGGATTACTTTCTTAGGATACGGGCCAAAGGCAGTCATTTCTAATCGTAAGGGTCTCATGCTTCTTCCTCCCTTAATACACGATGCCACAAACCTTCCATATACTCTAATTCTTCTTGTGAAAGTTCTTCATTACGAGCTTCCTTAGCAAATTGGGCAAATAAATCTTTCTCATTTAATTCCTTGAATCGTTTAGCACCTGTTGTATCTCGCACCACTTCCATACGACCTACTAATTCTAATCTCATACAATATGGAAATACCTTTCGCAAGCGGCACATTCCGTCCACTACAGGTGCCGTATCTAACAATCGTACTTCCACATAATCATTATGATGCCGTGTATGAAGACTTTCATCTGCTAGCAAATCGTCAAAATATCCCGTCAGGCTCACAAATTGGCGGCGTCCTACAATAGGAATCTCACTGATTGTTGTAGCTCCTTTGCCGTCTATATCAACAATAGTGAAACTTTTACTATACCCTACCTCGTCAAAGGAATAGGTCAACAAAGATCCACTGTAGCGAATATGGTCCACCCCAATCCGTTGTGGTCTATGCAAGTGACCTAAGGCAGTATATGTAAAATCTTTGAATACCGTTGTTGGAACTTGCCCAGAACCTCCTACTAACAGAGGCCGTTCCGACTCACTTTCAGCACCACCTGCCACAAAAGCATGAGCCATACAAAGACTGCGGTGTCCTTTAGAGCAACGCTTCGCATAATATGACCAATGTTCATAGGCATCTGCGATAGTCCAATTATATTTATTTGTATCAACACCTAACGCACATTCCGCAGTACCGACAACAGAAATCTCATCATTACCTTTATACGAAGAGTTGTCTGAATTTACAACACCTTGCCGATTCAGAGCACTTTGCATATCACGCACCTCTCCGTAGGGCAATGCCCATACATCGAGTTGACCATACGCATCTTGGAAAGAGATGGGATTTATCCCTTGGTGAGCATGGCCTAACAAATGGATACCATGAGTTTCCCAAGCACTGTGACCCATCGCTAAGCGTGGTCCACTATCGTGATTACCTGAAATGGCCACCATAGGAATATTCTCGCTAAAAGCCAATCGATGGAGCACGGAATCCCATAATTCAATGGCCTCAATAGGTGGCACTGAGCGATCAAAGACGTCCCCACTGAGGACCACCAGATCAATCTGTTCTTCTTTCAGTAAAGGGAAAAATTGATGATCCAATATATGGGCTTGGTCCGTTGTTAAATGTTCGTTATAAAATAGTCGTCCTAAATGCCAGTCTGCTGTATGTAGTATGCGCATACTTACACCTCGTTTGCGTAAATCTCCCGTAAGATAGAAATTTCTTTCGCATATCCATCTAGTTCATTTGGCGTTTCTAGATAAAATGGTAAATGACGTAATTTTGGATGGGTAATGAAATTAGCAATGGCTTCGATACCAATATGGCCTTCCCCAATTTTCTCATGTCGATCTTTATGGGCTCCCCTCGGATTTTTGGAATCGTTCAAATGCACCGCATGGATTCTGTCTAAGCCTACAAAATGGTCAAACTCCTCCAAAACGCCATCTAAATTTTCAATGATGTCGTAACCGCCTTCGTGGATATGGCACGTATCTACACAAACTCCGATATATTCTTTATATTTCACGCCGTCAATGATGCGCGCTAGTTCTTCAAAATTACGACCTACTTCGGTCCCTTTCCCTGCCATAGCTTCTAATAAAACTGTCGTCTTCATACCTGGAAAAATCACTTCATTCAACATATCTACGATGTATTCAATGCCTTGGTCTACGCCTTGTTTCACATGGCTACCAGGGTGAAAGTTATATAAATGCCCTGGTAAATATTCCAGTCGCTCCAAATCTTCTCTCATAGAGTTTTTCGCAAACTCACGCAAGCCTGGATCCGCTGCACATGCATTCAATGTATACGGTGCATGGCCTAGCAATTTGCCAAATTGATGTTCTTTCAGGAACGCATCTAAGGCTTTCATATCTGCTTCATCAAAGGCACGTGCCTTTCCACCACGTGGATTTCTCGTAAAATATTGAAATGTATTGGCACCAATGGATAATGCTTCCTTTCCCATATGTAAATAGCCTTTGCTGATGGATAAATGACATCCGATTGTTAATTGACTCATGTATAACTCCTTCTCTTGATGATTCACTATCTTACTTGTAAGTATATCATGTTATGACTATCTCTTTACAGGCATAAAAATAGAGGACAATTGTTTATATAAGCAATTATCCTCTATTTCTTTTACATGACTAATTAATGTGAGCTTTTACGCAAACATTCTGGACAAATGCCTTCAAAAGACACATGAAGTCCTGTAATTTCATATTCACTGTGGCGCGCCACTTCTTCTCTTAGACAGTTTACTTGTACATCATGTAAATCATTAATACGATTACACATAGTACAGCGTACATGCGGATGATTTCTTGTATCCCAGTCATAACGGCTACAATCATCGCCCAAGTCTAAGACGCGAACTAAACCAATGCGTTCAAAAATCTCCATCGTTTTATATACAGTCGCCAAGCTCATACTTGGATGGTCTTCCCGCAAACTTTGGTAGATCATTTCCGCAGTGGGATGGTTGTTTTCTGCGTAAAGAACATTATAAATGGCAATACGCTGTGGTGTCACTTTATAACCTTCTTCTCGCAATTTTTGTGCAATATCCATAAAGCACATCCTTTCCACTTGGAAGCTTAACTGTGAGATTAAAATACTATTACTCTATTTATATTATATCAGAAAGTTCATTCCCAAACAATAATCAGAATTGTTTAATTTTAAATATCGTTACTTAACGAAATTATTCTTTAAAATACGACTTGAAACCGCTACCTTGGTGTTTTTGTTGTTTTTGTCCATCACGAGAACGGCGTTCTCCACTATTGGAACGTTGACTACGATCGCGAGAGGAACGTCTTCTATCTCCGTCACGACGATCATCACGACGGCGACCATCTCTACGACGATCATCACGGCGACGGCCATCTCGACGTCCACTGTCACGGCGACGACGTATGCGAAGTGGCGCTTCTTCTGTAATGCTAACAGGAGTTGTATCTGGCTCTTTTGTCAACAGTTTTAACGCAGCCGCCAATAAAGTAACGGAATCGATATCGTTCAACAATTCTTCTGCACTAGAACGATAGCTTGCTAATTCTTCACGATTATCTGCTAAAGCAATCAATTTCTCTACGGCAATTTTTTGTTGTCCTTCTAATACTTCTCCCAAAGATGGAGCTTTACGACGAGCAATCTTGCGTTTTGTCAAACGTTCAATGGCATGTAAATGCTCAATTTCACGTGGAATAACGAATGTCATTGCCACGCCCGCTTTACCAGCACGACCTGTACGACCGACACGGTGTACATAGCTTTCAGGATCTTGTGGCAAATCGTAGTTATACACATGCGTAACGCCACTAATATCTAAACCACGAGCCGCTACGTCTGTAGCTACTAAGATATCGATAGTACCTTCACGGAATTGACGAATCACAGAGTCACGTTTTTGTTGAGACAAGTCACCATGAATACCTTCTGCCATGTAACCACGTTTTTTCAATGCTTCTGTTACTTCGTCTACACGACGTTTTGTACGACCGAACACGATAGCCAATTCTGGCGCTTGGATATCTAGTAAACGGCACAATACATCAAATTTTTGACGATCTTGTACTTCGATATAATATTGTTCGATTAAATCCATTGTTACTTGTGTTGGTTTCATACGGATTAATGTTGGCTCTGTTAAGTATGTTTCTGCCAACTCTTGGATTGCTTTTGGCATTGTAGCAGAGAACAATAATGTTTGACGCTCTTCTGGAACAGCTGTCAAAATTTTATTGATATCATCTACGAAGCCCATGTTTAACATTTCATCCGCTTCATCCAAAATGACAACTTTTACATGGTCAAAAGAAATAGATTTTCGCTCCATGTGATCCATTAAACGACCAGGTGTCGCTACAATCACTTGTGGATGTTTTTTCAACATACGGAATTGACGTCCAATATCTTGTCCACCATAGATTGGTAAGGCTTGAATGTTAGTATGTTGAGCCATTTTATTTAACTCTTCCGCCACTTGAATTGCTAATTCACGTGTGGGTGAAAGAATCAATACTTGTGGATCTTGGATCGTTGGATCCACTTGCTCTAACGCTGGGATACCGAAGGCAGCTGTTTTACCAGTACCAGTTTGTGCTTGACCAATCATGTCTTGACCGGACTTCGCCGCTGGAATGGCTTCACGTTGAATCGGTGTTGGCTCTTCAAATCCCATGTCGTTTAAAGCTCGTAAAATGGGTTCGCTAATTTGTAAATCTTCAAATTTAATTTGCATATATGAAAGGGTCCTCCTTTAAAATCTTGTTATGTATTATGCGAATTAGTATATTATATCACACTGGGCATCGGTTTGTATATCAAAGTATGATAGAGCACTATATGTTTCAATCCATCACCATGAGGTTCCCTATTGTACTGACCATTATTTCATGGTATACTTTAACGGTATACACGCGCCTATAGCTCAGGGGATAGAGCGCCGGTCTCCGGAACCGGGTGCGCAGGTTCGATTCCTGCTAGGCGCACCATTGATATGACTGGATTCTCAACGTTGTTGAGAGTCCATTTTTTGCATTTGAGCCCAATTTAAGTTTCCATAAAAAGTACCGCCCCCATGTTATATCTACTTCAGATAACACTGGGGGCTTATTACATTATACTTTTACTTAAATAATTGTTCTTTGATCAACTCTAATAGGGCATCACAGCTACGACTTATATCGTCATAGGTTTCGTCAAAATTTCCCGTATACCAAGGGTCTTTTACATCTCGACTTTCCCCAACAAACATCATAGCCTTATACACCTTATGGTCAACGTCATCATCAATAATGAGGCGCAAGTTTCTTGCATTATTTTCATCCATGATGATGAGGTAATCAAAGTTACGGTAATCATACATCGTTACTTGGCGGGCCTTGCGACGAGTATAAGGAATATCCATTTCATCTAATTTTTGTTTAGTTCCATAATGGGTATCATTTCCTATCTCCTCACGAGATGTAGCTGCGGACTCAATATAAATAGAATCAGTTAAACCCGCCTTGTTAACGATATGCTTCATATAAAACTCTGCCATCGTAGAGCGACAAATGTTACCATGACAGATGAATAAGACTTTTACCATACTATCCTCCTTAAATACTAATAGCCCTTACAGCATACGCTATAAGGACTATTAGTACAAGATGTAATTAGAAGTTATGTCGTACTCCCGCATCAATACGCCATGTATTGTCTATAGTAGCACCAAAGTTTTTAGTAAATGTACCATATACATATGTGCTTGGACGAACGCTCCAGGAGCCTCCAATTTCAGCATCAAGCCATGTATCTTTCAAATCAAGTTCTGTATGTACTGTTGGATTACCTGGCGCGGAATATGTCGTATTGACCTTACTAGAGAATTCATGAGCCAATGCGAGTTTTGCAAAGATGTTGGATGTTTCTGTTTCTCTACCAATGCCAAGGCCCAATCGACCTACAGCAGAGTTAACAGCGTCAGCTTTCACATGCATAGAGCCACCATTAACAATATTAGCATCATAGGATACGCCATTCAAACGACCTACAATGAATTCTACACTAGGATCCATGTAGAAACCATTTTGTTTCTTAATGCGTTTACCATATTCAGCACTTAAAGAGGTGCCAAATGTATGATAATCCCCATTCAATTGATATCCCCCTAGTGAGTGAAGTTTGTAAGTATTGGACAGGCGGCTTCCACGAGCGATAATATCTAAGTAACGTCCATCATCATGTTGTTTTGTACCATATAACCCAATACCAGCGATTTTGCTGTCTCCGTTGCCAACGGCATAGGAGTTGCTAGACGTACTATAATCTAGAGCACCACCAAAAGTCCAACCATTGGATACCTTATGATCATAACCAACTTGTACACCATTATATGTCATATGAGTATCGGCACCATTTGTCATGTTAGATTTGCCGCCGATATATTTAGCCCATACCCCTTGGTTCGTATTAGTCAAACTAAGGTCCCCTAAACGACGTTGTAAATCGTTCGTAGTATTATGCCAAGCTATCGCTGTAGATGTGAGAGCAGATTTCGCACCACTTACCAAGGAAGATTCACTAGCATGTGTTACCGTCGCGGTATCAGCAACAACAAGATTACCTTGTGCATCGAATGCATTTGTACCAAGTTCAGCCATAGCAGCCGGTCTTGTAATACCTTCATTAACTTGAACAGCGGCAGCTAGTTTCTTATCATTTCCCGTATATTGTAATTTATTGGCTAACGCTCTCATTTCTGCACGATAACTTGCATCATCAGTCAAATTTTTAGCACTGTCACCTTGTACAATGATGTGGCTATTATCAGCAGCATGTTGGATAATAATTTGGCCATTGCCAGCTTCGCTCGCTGGCACACCTGTTTTATAATCAGCATTTACAAAACCACTATAGTTTTGAATTGTAATAGGACGAGCATCAATAGGATGAATCATACCTGCTGCAGTTGGATTTGCACCACCTACAAGATTACGAACTTTACTGCCTTTATATAAGTATGCTGCATCATCTCCTGATGGACGTGGTTTTCTTGGTGTAGGTCGTTCCTTACCAATCCATTCATTATTCCAAGTAGCACCATTTTGTAAATATATATCGGCACCAGAATTATGTGGATTTTTATTACTTTCAGCATATTCATTTAACACAGCACCCTTAAGACTCGAGTTAGAGGTTGTAAAAGCTAGTCCGATATTTGCTGGCGCTTCATTAAGATTTGGATTCTCACCATAATCTTTATTAATTAACCCTACATTACCAACAGCTACTAAATCCTTCGTACCTGGGTGTTTACCATCGACACCTGCATTCACATATACATCGCCCTCTTCTGCCACAACAGAATAGGTGTCTGACGTTTTAAGAGGATACGTTATAATACGACCACCGCCATCAACGATAATATGGCCCCGGTGATTCGCTTGCAATCCTACTCCCACAGCGTCAATATCTACATTGCCTTTCACATGAATATTGCTATCACCATAGTCTCTGTCAGGATTAGGGTTATGATGTGGCACCTTACCACCGAGACCAGCATAGACAGCACTCATATAATAATGCCCCAAATCTTTTTTATCTGCTGGTGCATCATTTTTTAATCGTACAATGAGATCTTTATCTATGGTCAGTTGCGATCCAAATACAGTATAAATCCCTGTTACATTTTTAGATTTACCTGTGTCCATCAAGCTTTTACCATGTACATTTACGGTTAACGTGTCTTCTATATGCTTAACCCCAGGTTCCGTTTGCTTTTGATCGCCCAACGATAAACCAATTAAGTTTTCTGCTTTATCACTATACTTAGTAATATCTGTAGCCATTACGGAATAAGACATTCCTGTTACTACTAATGCAGCCATTACGGCTGATACATGACGTGTAATCTTCATAAGAACCTCCACAATCAATAATAGATATCAATAAACTACCGTCATTATACATTGTTATTTGTACTTCGTACATACTTATATACCTATAAATACTCTATTATGCATACTTTATATAGTAAAGCATTACTATGACAATTAGTTATAGTTGATAAAATTATCATAAATCTTTCATGCTGAAATAATAAGAATATTTAATTCTTATTGCTGTTGAGAATCTTTTTTTCATTTGAGCCCAATTTTGAGTCAATTTAAATTTTTTCTTGCCAAACTTAAATGAATGGAGTATACTAAACGCAATTATTGAAAGAAAGGAGTCACTACAATGATGAAGCAAGCCAATTTAGCTACAACAAATGCAAATACATTTTTTTGGTTCTTTATCCAAACTACGGGTAAAGAACTATTTGAGCTACGCTAATTTAGGTATCATCACTGAGTGGCTTTAAATAGTGGTAAGGGCTACCCGTACTAGGTATAGGCGGGTAGCCCTTTTTATATATCTTCCTATACCACCACTCACAAATACCTATACATGTTAAGATTTTAGGAGGACCTTATGATTATTCGATTACACACTACAGCAACAGAAGTACAAATTGCAGAACTACGTCAACTGTTAGAAGCCACTGGCGTTACATTACATCCAGTACATGGAGAACAACAAGATATTATCGGTTTGATCGGCGATACATCCTGTGTCGATTTACGCACTATTGAATCCCTTCCATACGTTGAAAAGGTTATGCGTATCCAAGAGCCTTTCAAAAAAGCAAATCGTAAATTCCATCCTCAAGATACGGTGGTTACTGTAGGAAATACAAAAATCGGTGGCGGTCACTTTGCTATCATCGCAGGCCCTTGTTCTGTAGAAACACCAGAACAAGTCATCGAAGTAGCGAAGGCTGTAAAAGCAGCTGGTGCTGGCATTCTTCGTGGTGGCGCTTTCAAACCTCGTACTTCTCCATACTCTTTCCAAGGTATGGGACCAAGTGGTTTAGCCTTATTAGAAGAAGCTAAAAAAGAAACAGGTCTACCTATTGTGTCAGAAGTCATGGACATCTCTCAATTAGAATACTTCGATAATGTAGATATGTTGCAAATCGGCGCTCGCAATATGCAAAACTTCAATCTTTTAAAAGAAGTCGGCAAATTACGAAAACCAATCTTATTAAAACGTGGGCTATGTGCTACCTACGAAGAATGGTTAATGGCTGCGGAATACATCATGAGCGAAGGTAATGAACAAATCGTTCTTTGCGAACGTGGTATTCGTACCTTCGAAACACGCACTCGTAATACTTTAGATGTAACTGCTATTCCAATGATGCACGAGTTATCCCACTTGCCAATCATTATGGACCCAAGCCATGCAGCAGGTATGAGCCGTATGGTTCCATCCTTGTCCTTAGCCTCCGTTGGTGGCGGTGCTGATGGTTTAATGATTGAAGTTCACAATAATCCAGAAAAAGCATTATGTGATGGTCCGCAATCCTTACGCCCAGAGCAATTCGCTACTTTGGCAAACCAAGTATTCACACTTCGTGACGCATTAGGTCATAAATAGGTCACTACTATGGATACAATTCATATTCAAGCATCCACTTCTTACGATGTGATTATTGAGCGGAAAAGCTTGCCTCGTATTGGTAAGTACTTACACGCTATCAAGCCTCCTTGTTCCGTCATGATTGTTACTGATGACAATGTGGGCCCCCTCTATGCTTCCACTGTTTCAGATGCCCTACAACAGGCAGGTTACACCGTTCACACCTACACGTTTCCTCATGGTGAAAGTGAAAAGAATGGCCATCGTCTCATGGACCTAGTAGAAACATTAGGAAATGCAAAATTGGCTCGGAAAGACCTAATCATCGCCTTAGGTGGTGGCGTCGTCGGCGACCTTGCTGGGTTCGCTGCTGCCACCTACTTACGGGGTATCGATTATGTACAAGTACCTACGTCACTGTTGGCTGCTGTCGATTCCTCTGTAGGTGGTAAAACAGCTGTTAACCTAGAGTGTGGTAAGAATTTATGGGGTGCTTTTAAACAACCTATCCTCGTTCTCTGTGATCCAGAAACACTTTCTACCTTACCTAAAGAGGAATGGATTAATGGATGTGGGGAAATCATCAAATATGGTTTCTTAGACCATCCAGAGTTACTAGATCAACTTCGAGAACGACCAATCTTACAACATCCAGAAGATGTAGATACTGTCATCGCTCAATGTGTGCGCATCAAAGCCCATGTGGTGGAAGTAGATGAAAAGGAAAGCGGCCTCCGTGCGACGTTGAACTTAGGTCATACCTTTGGACATGGTATCGAGCACGGTAGCGCTTTCACCATCCCGCACGGCAATGCCGTTGCTTTGGGACTCCTCATCATGGCAAAAGGTGCTGTAGCCAACGAAGAGCTAGACCTTGCCATCATTCCTATAATCGAAAGCTTATTACTATCTCATCAATTACCAACCACAACGGATATTTCAAAAGATGTAATCTTAGAAGAAGCTAGTCACGATAAAAAAGCCTCTGGCTCTTCCATTACTATCGTTGTTCCTACAGGGTATGGCACATCGATGCTAAAAAAAGTTACTTTCTTTGAATTGGCTACCTACTGTAGAATGTAACTATCGTTTCTATTCTGTATATCTATTACGTATAATAGTATTTACACGTAAACAAAACAGATTCTACATTTACCTTTTATCAGTATCCTTATAGAACTTTCCCAGTGGTTATGGTAAGGATACAAGAAAGGATTCCTATGCAACATGTTTCCAATGTACTTTTACGTGGCACAATCCCAGCCATACCGGCTAAGGCCCATGCTCATCGGGCACTTATCTCAGCGGCCCTTGCCACGAGTCCTAGCTCAATTTTAATCTCCCACTCTTCCAAGGACATTGACGCCACCATGGATTCCTTGCGATCCCTTGGTAGCAAAATAACCTATGAACAGGGTGTGGCTCATATCACTCCGGGGCCTCCCCCTTCTATTGGGCACGTATTACCACACGAATCAGGCACAACATTACGATTGCTCTTACCAGTGTCCGCCGCTATCTGTGATACTGTAAAAGTAGACGCCAAAGGGCGTTTACCTGAACGTCCACTAGAACCATTACTGAGCGAAATGAAAGCACATGGAGTGTCCTTTTCACAAGAAGCACCGCCTTTCACTATGTCAGGGAAATTACAAAGTGGTACCTTCTCCATGACGGGAACCGTAAGTTCTCAATTCTTCTCCGGCCTTCTTCTAGCGGCACCACAACTGGGGCACACCACCGTGAATTGCACCAGTTCCTTACAATCGAAAGACTATGTAACATTAACCATAGAAACGATGAAAGACTTTGGTGTGCAAGTAATAGAAGACATCACCGAAGAAGGATATCCAAGTTTTACTATCGAAGAGAACCAACACTTCCACGGTAATGAGAAATATCTGATTGAGGGAGATTGGTCTAATGGTGCCATTTGGCTAGTAGCCGCCGCTATGACAGGTCAATCTATCTCTGTCACTGGGTTACGTTCTGATTCTGTACAAGCAGATAAACGGAGTCTTTCCATTTTAGAAAGCGCTGGTGTCACTTGTACGTGGAATGGCACTACTATCACGGTCACTGGCAAAGCACATAAGCCAATCCTCGTTAATTTAGAGCAAATGCCAGATTTGTTACCTATTTTATCTAGTCTAGCCTGCTCCATAGAAGGAGAATCTACCTTCATCAATGGAGCTCGCCTTCGATTGAAAGAGTCAGACCGTTTAGAAGCGGTAGCACAACTTGTTCGTGATTCTGGCGGCATTGTTCGCATAGAAAGGGATAACCTGTATATTACAGGAACAGGTACGCTTGCTGGTGGTATTGTAGACTGTGTGAATGACCATCGCCTCGTCATGGCTGGTGCCTTAAACGCACTCATCGCTACCTCCCCTATAATCTTGCAAGACAGTGAAGCCATCAGTAAGTCGTATCCTCACTTTTTTGAAGACTGGAAACGATTAGGTGGGCAGACACATACTATATAAATGTATTTAACAAGTAAGGAGTAATTATGGCATCCTATTTCGGTCGTACTGTGAAAGTCTCCACCTTCGGTGCCTCTCACGGTCAAGCTATTGGCGGAGTTGTAGACGGACTTCCTTGTGGATTTCCTGTCAATCTAGAAACCTTGCAAGCCTTTCTAAAACGACGAGCTCCAGGGCAACATCAATTACAAACACAAAGAAAAGAAGCAGATATCCCTGAGTTTCAATCAGGCATCGTACAAGGAAGACTGAGCGGTTCTCCTTTGGCTTTCACAATTAAAAATACATCACAACGAAGTGGGGATTACGATAACCTGCGAGATGTGCCACGCCCATCTCATGCAGATTACACCGCTCGCATGCGCTATGGTGAGTATGTGGATATGCGTGGGGGCGGTCATTTCTCTGCTCGCATAACAGCCCCTGTTTGCGTAGCTGGTGGCATTGCTATACAACTATTAGAATCCATCGCCATTCATGTGCGTGCACACTTAGCACAAGTTGGCACTGTCCCAGATACATCTATCGATTATACTAACCCACCTATGGACAAGCTCGCTAGTATCAGCACTGAAGCGATTCCTATGTTAGACCCTGTGCAACGTCATACAGCAGAGCAACTTGTATTAGAATTAAAAACATCGGGCGATTCCACTGGTGGCATCGTACAGGTATTTGCCACAGGTTTACCTGTTGGCATGGGGAATCCCAATTATGATGGTATTGAAAATCGCTTAGGCGCTACGCTGTTCGGCATGCCTGCAGTGAAAGGCATTTCCTTTGGGTCTGGTTTCCCTGGCTGTGCGTCCCGCGGAAGCAAGCAAAACGATCCTTTCATCATCACTGATGAAGGTGTTCGTACCAAAAACAATAACAGCGGTGGCATCCAAGGTGGTATTACCAACGGTATGCCCCTTGTGATGCAAGTAGGGATTAAGCCCACACCGTCCATTTATCATGAGCAAAACTCAGTATCCCTCAGTAACCATAGTGCTGAAGTATTACAAATTCAAGGTCGCCATGACCCTTGCGTAGCGCTACGTGCCGTTCCTGTAGTAGAAGCTCTAACGGCTCTTGTCCTCTTAGATTTTGTACTAGAACATGATCCACATGTATTCCGTCATTTCAGTCATCGTACGTTGGAGGTGTAAATGTTTGGATTATTAGGCCGCACCTTGGGCCACACCTACTCCCCCATGATTCATCAAGCCTTAGGAAATACATCCTATGACATATTTGAAATGGAACCAGACCAACTACAAGATTTTTTTAATCGTTCTGAATTACAAGGCTTAAATATTACCATTCCCTATAAAATCAATGCCTTACAGGCTTGTCATCACATCAGTGATATTGCAAAAGCAATTGGTTGTGTCAACACTATGGTGCGCCAAGCAGATGGTTCTTGGTATGGGACCAATACGGACTATGATGGCTTCCTAGCCACCTTGGATTGGTCTAGCATAGAAGTGACAAATAAGCATTGTTTAATTTTAGGTGATGGAGCCTCGTCCAATACAGTGCATGTGGCATTAGAAAGATTAGGCGCCGCCTCTATTACCCATATCAGCCGCCATCGCTTTCCTACATATGGGCACATTGCACAATTTTATGAACGAGCACAGATAATTATCAACTGTACTCCAGTTGGTATGTATCCTTATTGTCCTGACCAAAGCATTCAATTAGCCCCTTTTACTCACTTAGAAGGTGTTATCGACTTGGTGTACAATCCCCATCGTACAGGTATTTTGTTAGAAGCGAAATCTCTCGGCATTCCTCATGTGAATGGGCTCATCTTCTTATTGTCCCAAGCCATTGCGGCGAGTGCTTTATTTTTACATCGCACCTATGATGAAAGTATCCTTTCAGACCTATACAAACAATTTCGACAAGATCAAGAAAATATTATTTTAATTGGTATGCCTGGGTCTGGTAAAAGTACCATTGGCAAAGCCTTAGCCAACCTAACAGGAAGACCACTAGTAGATATCGATAGCCGCATAATAGAGGAAGTCGGTTCCATTAGTGATTATATTTTAACGCACGGTGAAGCTGCCTTTCGCACAGTAGAATCTAATATCATCAGTGACATAGGAAAGCAGACAGGTCTTATCATCTCCACTGGTGGCGGTGCTGTCACCATACCGGAAAACTATGCCCCCCTTCGTCAAAATGGACGAATATATGAAATTTATCGTCCCTTAGAAGAGCTAGATACAACGGGACGTGTTCTCTCCTCTGGTGGCATAGAACGATTGCAAGAATTGTACACAGTACGGGATCCCCTATATGCACGATTCCGTCAAGCACAAGTTCTAAACACTGGTACTCCTGAAAGCGTGGCTCAACGTATCCTAACGGACTTATATAGCAATCTAGTATAACTTGCTATTAAGATATATACTATATCAGTCTTTCTTTTCTTATATCTACTCATCACTATTGGGATTCAAAGTTGAATGTATCAGATAGGTTTCTTATAGATGAATATATGCTACTACAATATATATACAAGCTATTGTCTACATCCTCTAGAAAAAATATATAAAATCATGAGATTATATAAAAGAATGTAATCTATTTTTAAGCATACGCTAAGATATTAAATACACGTAATCGGCTTTCAAAGGTATTTCTTAGAAATACATGAAAGCCTTTTTACTGTCTAACCATAGTAATTTACTAGCATTAATTGACATTCTATAGAAAATAGTTTACTATTATCAAATATAAAAGTTTATATTGTTTAAGGAGGTTTTACTATGACGGACTCGCAACAAGAGTTAAAGCGTGGTCTTAAAAATCGCCACGTTCAATTATTAGCCATCGGTGGTGCTATCGGTACAGGTTTATTCCTCGGCTCTGGGCGATCTATTAGTTTAGCGGGCCCCTCTATCCTCCTCACGTATCTGATTACAGGTATTATCTGTTTCTTCATGATGCGTGCTTTAGGAGAGTTATTGCTTTCCAATTTAGATCACCATTCCTTCATTGACTTTGTAGAAGAATATTTAGGTGACCGAGCGGCCTTCATTACAGGTTGGACCTATTGGTTCTGTTGGCTTTCACTGGCCATGGCGGACTTAACTGCGGTCGGCTTGTACATGCAGTACTGGATACCGTGGATGCCACAATGGATACCGGCCCTCATCGTACTAGGCATATTACTAGTTATGAATTTGACAGCGGTAAAACACTTTGGTGAAATGGAATTTTGGTTCGCTTTAATAAAAGTAATTGCCATTGTATCACTCATCATCATTGGTCTTATCATGATTCTTACAGGATTCACTACCAATGCTGGTGCAGCTGCCTTTGATAACCTATGGAATTACGGCGGTTGGTTTCCAAATGGAACCATGGGCTTTATCTTATCTTTCCAAATGGTAGTATTTGCTTTCACAGGCATTGAACTAGTAGGCCTCACAGCTGGGGAAACGGAAAATCCAAAAAAAGTTATCCCTATGGCCATTAACAATATTCCATTGCGAATTATTCTATTCTATATTGGATCTCTGGCGATTATCATGAGTATTTACCCATGGATTGCAGTAGATCCAAATTCTAGTCCCTTCGTGGCTGTGTTTAATGCAGTGGGTATCCTGGCTGCTGCGAGCATCGTAAACTTCGTTGTTCTAACATCGGCAGCATCTGCTACCAACTCCGGTATCTTTTCCACTAGCCGTATGATCTACGCATTATCAAAACGCGGACATGCACCGAGTCGAATGAAACGATTGACGAACCATGCTGTACCCTATCAGGCAACACTATTCTCCGCTGCAGCTTTACTATTTACCGTAGTCTTGAACTATGTCATGCCTGAAAGCGTATTCATCATGATTACATCTATCTCTACATTCTGCTTTATCTATATTTGGGCCATCATCGTCGTATGCCATCTCAAATATCGCAAGCAAAGACCAGAACTGGCGAAGCAATCTTCTTTCAAAATGCCACTGTACCCATTCATGAATTACCTGATCCTAGCGTTCTTCCTATTTATCTTGGTGGTACTAGCATTACAAAGTGACACACGCATCGCCCTCATGTTTACACCATTCTGGTTCATCCTACTATGGGCCTTCTACTCCATGTTGGCACCTAGCGATGACGATGAAAGCAATAATAACTAATACAAAAACATAAAAGAAGATCACGATGTACTCCAAATACTATGACTTATCATTTGTGAGGAGAATACCGTGATCTTTTTGATTGTACTATGCTTTGACAAATTCATTTATGTGTATACCATAACAATATCATATGTCGTTCATAGCAACAGAGAGTTATACATAACAATTTTTGTAATTTCTATAAAAATATGGTATACTATATGTAATAAAAAGAAGGGCCACCAACGTGTCGAAGGCGTTAGGCTCATCTCTAAAGTGCTAAAGTAGATACGCCTAACGTATTAAGGTCTAGGAAACCTTATGTCGTTAGGCGTTATCATTAATTATTTGAACAAATCAATGATTTGTACTAGTAAGTCTAAAATTAAAATCATTAAATAGATTTTTTCAAACTTTGTCATAGTACCACCTCCTCCTATAGTTAGGAAGAGATGAGCCCAACTCACGTCGGTGACCCTTCTGTATTTTCATTATAGCATAAACTATGCAAAACGTTATCTTTTGAAAGATATTTTTTTAGAAAATAGATAATCTATCCATAAGGAACGCAGCACTAGCGTAGAAGATCCTGCGGCGCCCTTATTGACTAAATCAAACAACACCAAAAACGAGCAACATGTTCCGGAGCAAACCTAACCACTGTATCAGTTTGTGGAGGAATATGTTGCTCGTTTCCTTTGCTATATAAACAAGCACCACAAGATTTCATAACAAAACAAGTGACGCCCACCTGTGGATGAGTTCATTCCGTGTGGTATCAAAATTAATCCACGTAAGAAACGAGCAACAATTCCTTAAGATACACTACCAATGATAGCGTCTCTGTGGCGTTTCTTTATTACCTAAATACAACAAACACAAGAAGAGCACGGTGTGCCCCGAACAAACATTATGAAATACCGTTTGTGAGGGGTATACCGTGCTCTTCCCTTTGCTAGCTTAAATCCCGTACGCCACAGACTTCATAGAGAAACAAGTATCCATTCTCTCCTCGGCGCCCCACCTGTGGATGAGTTCTTTCCATAGGGCATCAAAATCAATCTATGCAAGAAACGAGCAACATATTCCGGAGCAAACCTACCGTAGGATCAGTTTGTGGAGGAATGTGTTGCTCGTTTCCGTTATTTTAAATTCCGCCGAAAGAACTCATACACAGCCAAAGCCGCTTTTTTGTTCATCCCCTCAACGCTCTTCAATTCTTCCAACTCCGCTACTCGCATAGCATCTAAATTCCCAAAATGCTTATACAATGCTTTTCTTCGTTTTGGTCCTATGCCTTCAATATGGTCGAGAACGGATTCTAAGTTCCGCTTTCCACGCAGTCTACGATGGTAGGTAATGGCAAAGCGATGGGCTTCGTCACGTATTTGTTGGAGCAATTGTAATTCTGGCGTATGGTGTTCTAGAATAATACTTTCTGACTCCCCTTCGATGAATACTTCTTCGATTCGTTTTGCCAAAGATATGACAGGTACATCAGTAACTCCCATAGCACGGATGACTGGTAATGCTGCATTTAACTGACCTTTACCACCATCAATAATAATCAAATCTGGCATAGGCCAATCTTTTTCATTACCGTAGCGCCGTTCCATAATCTCCGCCATGGACGCAAAATCGTCAGGCTTCCCTTGTACTGTTTTTAGCTTGAATCGACGATACTCTCGTTTTGCCGGCTTTCCACCTTCAAAGACCACCATGGATGCCACCGTTTCTGCCCCTTGCATATGAGAAATATCGTAACATTCCATACGCTCTGGCAATCGTGGCAAGTCGAGTACTTCTGCTAATTTTTTCACGGCCCCACCGGACTTATCTATCGTGTATTGCCACTGACGACGACGTTCTGCCAAGAAGTTCTGAGCATTTTCCTCCGCCATCTTGATAAGGTCTTTTTTATAGCCCCGTTGAGGTACAGATACGTCCACTTGTTGACCTTTCATAGAGGAGAACCATTCACTAAACAGTTCACGGTCCACACTATCCATCGGCAATAGCAATTCTTTAGGTATGAACGTAGATCCTCCATAATACTGTTTAATGAACTCCGTCATCACTAAATCTGGACTATCCCCTTCATGTTGGACAAAGTAATTTTCTCGTCCCAATAAACGACCACTACGAATAAAAAACAATTGAATACATGCCATAGGACCATCTATGGCCATACCTAGTACATCCATATCGCCTCGCTGTGTGACCATACGTTGCTTTTCTTGTACCTTTTGGATGCTCAAGAGGTCATCTCGATACTTAGCAGCGAGTTCAAACTCTAAGTCCTCCGAGGCTTGCTCCATCTTGGATGTAATCTCTTGGATGATCTGTACTTGTTTGCCTTCGAAGAGAGCTACAATATCATCGATATATCTTCGATAGGATTCTACCGTCACATAGTTCATGCAAGGTCCTTCGCAATAATGCATATGATATTGCAAACAAGGTCGTTCTACTTTCATACTTTTACAAGTACGCAATGGATAATAGGAACGCAAAATACGCAGTACATGATGTACCGCTGTGACATCTGTGAAAGGTCCAAAATACTTCGCTCCGTCGCGTTCTAAGCGACGAGTCATAAAGAGTCGTGGAAAGTCCTCTTGCACAGTGATCTTTACATAGGGATATGTCTTGTCATCACGAAGCATAATATTATATTTCGGATGATGCTCCTTGATTAAAGTCGCCTCTAGGATAAGAGCTTCCATTTCTGTTTTCGTTTGGATCGTTTCCACATCCCACGCACGACGCATCATAGCGGTCACTTTCACAGAGCGATTCACATCTTGCTGCACATAGGACCGCACACGATTGCGCAAGTTGATGGCCTTTCCCACATAGATGATGCGCTGGTACTTATCACGCCATAAGTAAACCCCTGGCGTGATAGGTAGATGACTGACCTTTTCCAGTATATACGCTTGCTGTTCTAAATCTCCCATCATCATATCTTTCTGACTAGAGGGATTAAAATTCACTTCTTCTGCTTGCAACTGTGGATCTATGGGATTCATAGTATTTCCTCATCAACCAAAGGATGTTGTTCCATATAGTTCCTAGTTTTATCTAACACAGGACCTAAGAATTTACCCGTGTAACTTTCAGGTAAAGCAGCAATCTCCTCAGGTGTACCGGTGCCCACAATAGTACCACCACGGAAGCCACCTTCTGGACCTAAGTCGATAATATGGTCCGCCGTTTTGATCACATCTAAATTATGCTCGATAACCACCACAGTATCACCACCATCTGTAAGCTTTTGCAATACCTCTAAAAGCTTGCGGATATCTTCTACATGTAATCCAGTAGTCGGCTCATCCAGGATATATAAGGTTTTCCCTGTACTGCGCCGAGCCAGTTCAGTGGCTAGTTTCACACGCTGTGCTTCCCCACCAGACAAGGTAGTTGCCGCTTGTCCTAAGCGAATATAGCCTAAGCCTACCTCTTGTAAAGTTACCAATTTACGGTGAATTTTTGGGATAGCACTAAAGAAGTCTACCGCTTCATCTACGACCATGTCCAATACATCGGCAATGCTTTTACCTTTGTATTTCACTTCCATGGTTTCTCGATTGTATCGAGCTCCTTTACATACCTCACACGGTACATACACATCTGGCAAGAAATGCATTTCGATTTTGATGATACCATCTCCACGACACGCTTCACAGCGACCGCCTTTGACGTTAAAGCTAAATCGCCCTGCTTTATAGCCACGAATCTTCGCTTCATTGGTTTGACTATATAACTCACGGATGGCATCGAAGACCCCTGTATAGGTAGCAGGATTAGAACGTGGTGTTCGACCGATTGGACTTTGGTCAATGTTGATGATTTTATCCACATACTCTAAACCACGAATCTCCTTATGGGCTCCTACCTTATGATGACTTCTGTAGAGTGCATTGGCTACACCTTTATATAAAATTTCGTTGATCAATGTCGATTTACCGGATCCACTCACACCGGTCACAACAGTAAATAAACCGATAGGGAATTTCACATTCACTTGTTGTAGGTTGTTCTCTTTAGCTCCACGAATCTCTAAACAAGCTTTTGTTGGTTTTCTCCGTTCTTTTGGTAATGGAATATACTTTTGACCACTTAAATATTGACCAGTAATGGATTCTTTCACAGCCATTACCTCTGGTACTGTACCTTGCGCCACGATTTGACCACCATGCTCACCTGCCGCAGGGCCAATATCTACCAAATAGTCCGCTGCTAGCATCGTATCTTCATCGTGTTCTACTACGAGTAAGGTATTTCCTAAGTCACGCAAGCCTTTCAGTGTTTCGATTAAGCGGTCATTATCTCGTTGATGCAAGCCAATGGATGGTTCATCTAAAATATATAAGACCCCAACGAGTCCCGAACCAATTTGTGTGGCTAAACGAATTCGCTGTGCTTCCCCACCAGATAATGTGCCGGCACTGCGGTTCATCGTCAAATAATCTAAGCCCACATTATTTAGGAATCCCAAGCGAGCATTGATTTCTTTCAAAATTTGTGCCCCTATGAAAGCCTCTCGTTCCGTTAACTGTAGATTGCCAAAATAGTCCACCGCTTCACTAATAGTTAGCTGTGTCACTTCATCTATATTTTTATCCCCTACACGGATGGCAAGGGATTCTGGTTTCAAACGAGCACCCTTACAAGCTGTACATGGTTTAATAGACATATAGGATTCGAACTCTTCCCGCATGCTATCCGTAGTCGCCTCTGCATGACGGCGTTTCACCATTGGCAAAATACCTTCATATTCGGTATGGAATGTTTTCACCTCTCCACGCATATTTTCGTAGTCGAAAGTCACTTTCTCAGTACTACCATACATGACTTCTTTTTGTAAGGCTGTAGGCAGTTCTGAAAAACTTGCTTCTAGTGTATATCCATGCGCTTTCAACAAGCCCTCTAATTGACGCATGAACCACGCATTAGGGTTCGAACTCAATGGGGCTACTCCCCCATCTATAAAAGGCACCATTGGATCTGGAATGACACGATCTTCATCTACCTCCATGGTACTGCCTAATCCCAAACAGGATGGACAGGCACCAAAAGGACTGTTGAAAGAGAACATACGAGGTTCAATTTCTGGCAATGAAATGTGACCGTTAGGACAGGTAAAATGAACACTAAATTGATGGACTGGGCCGTCGACCTCTTGGATGATAACAAAACCTTCTCCATGATGAATGGCCGTTTCTAAGGAGTCCGTCAAGCGGCTTTCTAAACCTTCCTTAATAACAAGACGGTCTACAACAATTTCAATATTGTGTTT
The DNA here is from genome assembly GCF_003992235.1 of Veillonella sp. 3913. Taxonomy (NCBI): domain Bacteria; kingdom Bacillati; phylum Bacillota; class Negativicutes; order Veillonellales; family Veillonellaceae; genus Veillonella; species Veillonella sp. 3913. The sequence continues at coordinate 29,550 of NZ_RQVF01000007.1, forward strand.
TTTATTTTTATCTAAGTTGATTTCGTCCTCAAAGGTATGAATCTCTCCATTGATGCGAACGCGAGCAAATCCATTTTTACGAATTTGTTCCAACACTTTTTCATGGCGACCTTTTTTACCTCGCACCACTGGTGCCATCACCATAATCTTAGTACGTTCCGGCAATTTCATGACTAAGTCTGTTATTTGCTCAATAGTCTGTTGGGCAATCTCTTCTCCACAAGTAGGGCAGTAAGCTCGACCAATACGAGCAAATAATAATCGCAAATAGTCATAAATTTCTGTCACCGTTCCCACCGTAGATCGAGGATTACGGCTCGTCGTTTTTTGGTCGATGGATATAGCTGGTGAAAGCCCCTCAATGTAATCTACATCAGGTTTATCCATTTGCCCTAAGAACTGGCGAGCATAAGCAGATAAGGACTCCACATATCTGCGCTGTCCTTCTGCGTAAATCGTATCAAAGGCTAGGGATGATTTACCGGATCCACTTAATCCTGTTAATACGATGAATTGATTTCTTGGTAGAGCCACGTCAAGATTCTTCAAATTATGTTGACGGGCTCCTTTTATAATTAATTGATCTTTCAAAATAACTCCTATTCTTCATTCATGTCTGACCAAATTTGGCGCAATCTGCCCAATTCATCACGCAACTCAGCAGCTCGTTCAAATTCTAATTGTTTTGCCACTACTTTCATGAGGCGTGTGGTCTCTTCAATGGCATTGAACACATCTTCTTTCGTTTCGTATCGCGGTTTCGTTGAAAGTGGCTCAACCGTTTCTGCCACCACTTCTGTTGGAGCTGTTGTATCATACACCATAGTGCTATTCTGTTTAGACTTGCGACTTTTCTTAGGTGTAGAAACTTCACCCTCTACTTTGGTCAACTCAATTAAATCTTTCACTTCCTTGCGCACTGTGCGTGGTGTAATTCCATGCTCTGTATTATAGGACTCTTGCAAGGTACGACGACGTTCTGTTTCATCCATGGCGCGTTGCATAGAGCCTGTAATACGGTCAGCATACATAATAACTTTCCCTTTTTCATTACGAGCTGCACGGCCTATGGTCTGAATCAAGGACGTATCACTGCGCAAGAAGCCTTCCTTATCTGCATCTAAAATAGCCACTAAGGATACTTCTGGCATATCTAAGCCTTCCCGTAGTAAGTTAATTCCCACGAGAACATCAAAAACACCGGCCCGTAAATCACGGATAATATCGGCACGCTCAATGGTAGCAATGTCGGAGTGTAAATAGCGCACTCGAATCCCCATTTCTTTTAGGTAATTTGTTAAATCCTCTGCCATTTTCTTGGTTAACGTCGTTACCAACACCCGTTCATCCGACTTCGCACGGTCTTTAATTTCTCCTAATAGATCATCCATCTGCCCCTTAATAGGTCGGATTTCAATAATAGGATCTAGCAAACCTGTTGGACGAATAATTTGTTCTGCTACATTGGTCTGTACTTCCATTTCATAGGGCCCTGGTGTAGCAGATACATAGACAATTTGATTGATTCTCTCTACAAACTCTTCAAATTTTAACGGTCGATTATCCGCCGCCGATGGCAAGCGGAATCCGTAGTCGATCAAATTATGTTTCCTAGCTTGGTCACCATTATACATAGCACGAATTTGTGGCAAGGTCACATGGGATTCATCAATGATGATAAGGAAATCATCTGTAAAATAGTCGATAAGGGTCATTGGCGCTTCTCCAGGTTGACGGTTAGACAACAGACGGGAGTAGTTTTCAATCCCCGAGCAATAGCCCATTTCCTGCATCATTTCAATATCATATCGTGTTCGTTGCTCCAATCGTTGCGCTTCTAAGAGACGGCCATTTTCATTAAAGTATGCCAAACGTTCAGCCAATTCTGTCTCGATGCGCCCAATGGCAAGGTCTAACTTTTCCTTCGTCGTTACATAGTGAGAAGCTGGATAGATAGCCACGTGTTTACGCTCTACGATAACATCACCTGTAAGCACATCAATTTCCACTAAACGATCGATTTCATCACCGAACATTTCTACACGAATGGCTCTTTCACTGGTGCCAGCTGGGAAAATTTCCAACGTATCCCCTTGTACTCGGAAAGTACCTCGCACAAAGTTCATATCATTTCGGGTATATTGGATGGATACTAATTTACGAAGAATATCATCCCGGCTATATTCCTGACCTTGTCGCAGGGATACACAAAGCGTGCTATAGTCCTCTGGGTCTCCTAGGCCGTAGATGCAGCTGACAGATGCGACGATAATGACATCTTTCCGCTCAAATAAGTTCATTGTCGCCGAGTGGCGCAATTTATCGATTTCTTCATTGATGGACGCATCTTTTTCAATGTATGTATCTGTAGAGGCAATGTACGCCTCTGGTTGGTAATAATCGTAATAGGATACGAAGTATTCCACTGCATTCTTAGGGAAAAAGCTTTTGAACTCACTGGCCAATTGGGCTGCTAATGTCTTATTGTGGGCAATGATCAAAGTCGGCTTTTGTACAGCCTCGATGAGTTTAGCCATGGTATATGTTTTTCCCGTACCTGTAGCACCTAGTAATACCTGTGCCCATTCCCCTCGTTCAATTCCCTCTGCCAAGGACTGGATGGCCTTTGGTTGGTCACCCATCGGTGAATAGGGGGCCTCTACTTGAAAAGGTATGCCTTCCTCAGGAAAATGATGCAATCCGCTCATAGTCACTCCTTATATTCTCTATCTGTAAACAAGTAATATTCACTTGTATCTATATCTAGTAACTTCTATATTATATCACGAATACAGAAAATATTATATCGTATGTTCGATACAATAGCATACTAGAGTCACATACGATTTTCTCACCCTTGTAGGATATTGTGATATTATATTGATCTCTCATCAAATAATACAATACACCTGAATATAAATAGATGATTACATAAAGATTAGATATAACCAGTAACAGTAGATAAAAAGAAAAAGCTGAATACAAGATTCAACTTTTTACTTATCTGTTATACTGTCCTACCTAAGAAGTTCTACACTCCTAAACAGACATTACAATATACCATTCATTTTGTGCATTTCAGTCTTATAGCGGTTTATTCATGCCACTATCACAAGGTAATAGATACCCCATAAATGTTACAGTAGTACTCATGCGCACTCTGTAAGACTATCCTTTGCCACGAATCCGACGCAGTTCTTCTTCTGTGATAGGTGTATCCCCTTGTAAGGTTTGTGTCGCGGTGTCATCCCCCTCTAACATTTCAATGAAGATGGCAATACCACAATCAGATAAATGATGAGTTTCATCACCATGATCATGTTCTAGAGAGTCCTTCATGTTCTCAGCAATACGATGGACAAAATTCCATTGCTCATCCGTATAACTTTCAATACGGCTAGCAATTTCTTTCCAATTACTTAAGAGTAAGCGTGTGAGAGGTCTGTACAAATCACCGCCTACAAATTCCATAATATCTACAGCACATTCAATACTGTCTCTATCGATACCATAACCATTCATCTCATTTTGGTCCACAACGTATTCATATAATTTATTTCTAGTCATGGTCCACTATTCTCCTTTGTCAAAAAGAGCATTAGCAAATTCTTTTGCATTGAAAGGACGCAAGTCATCCATTTGCTCACCCACGCCAATCCAACGCACAGGAACGCCCAACTCTTCTTTGATAGAGATAACTACACCACCTTTTGCGGTACCATCTAATTTGGTTACCACAATCCCTGTGACAGGTACTGCTTCACCGAATAGTTTTGCTTGGCTTACCGCATTTTGACCTGTAGTGCCATCTAATACTAATAAGGTTTGATGCGGTGCACCTGGAATTTGTTTGTCTGCTACACGGCCGATTTTTTTCAATTCTTCCATAAGGTTCACTTTGGTGTGCAAGCGCCCTGCTGTATCTACAATGACTAAGTCTGCTTCTTTAGCAACTGCTGAGGCACAGGCATCAAATACCACTGCTGCTGGATCCGCACCTTCCTTATGTTTTACAATGGATACACCTACGCGATCGGCCCAAATAGATAATTGTTCAGATGCAGCTGCCCGGAATGTATCTCCTGCTGCAATGATTACTTTTTTACCTTGCTCTGCATAGTAATGCGCTAATTTCGCAATAGTTGTCGTTTTACCAACACCATTGACACCCACCACCAAGATCACTTCTGGTTTGTGAAGCTCCAACACTTCCTCTTGAGCTCCTAGCATTTCTGTAATGCGCTCTTCCATAAAAGGCATCACTTCACCAGTATTATTGATAATCCCTTCTGTCACACCTCGGCGGATTTCTTTCATTAAATAGGCCGTTGTTTTAGGTCCTAAATCACCTACTAGCATAGTAGCTTCTAAATCATCTAAAAAATCATCATCGATTTCAGCATAACCAATAACAATAGTTTCTACTTTTTTTACAAAATTATTTTTTGTCTTTTCTAAACCTGCTTTCACACGGTCAAAAAAACTAAATGCCATAGTCGTCATTCTCCTTTACTTCATCAAAGGCTACTGTTAATAAACGTGACACCCCTCGTTCCACCATAGTCACCCCTTGTAAGACATGAGCTGATTCCATAGTCCGTTTACGATGGGTCACCACGATAAATTGTGTGGCATTCCCCAAGTTATGCAAATATTGGCTAAATCGTTCCACATTGGCATCATCTAAAGCGGCATCTACTTCGTCAAGTACACAGAATGGAGCTGGTCGATAATCCAGCAATGCAAACAATAAGGCAATGACCGTCAACGCTCGCTCCCCACCAGATAATAAGCTCAATTGTTGGCGCTTCTTTCCTGGCGGTTGGATATAAAAGTCAATGCCACTTTCTAAAATTAATTCTGGATTCGACGCTACAATCTGCGCTGTACCGCCTCCAAACAATTGAGAGAATACATGCTGAAATTTCTCACGAATCTCTGTAAGAACTCCTTGTAGTTGCTCAGACATCGCCCCATCAATTTCAGCAATAACGCCTTCAAGTTGTTCTTTAGCTATCACTAAATCCTCTTTTTGTGCATGATAGAATGCTAGCTTTTCTTTCGCTTCTTCATATTCCACAATGGCATTAGGATTGATAGCTCCTAAGCTTTCAATCTGCCTTGCTAAGTTCGCCTGTTGTTGTTTCCACTCATGTACGGAGCCACCTAACTGTATATTCTGTGCCTCTTGTTTAGTATACCCTAAAGCGCCCAATTGTTCCAATGCTTGTTCGCCTTGTAGTTGATATTTTGTTAACCCTTCTTGTAGGTCCACTAGTTTTTTCTGCACAATTCGTTGACGCTGTTCTTGTTGATTTCGTTCTTCTTGCAATTGACTTAATTGCAATTCCCAAGTGCGTACTTTTTCTTGTCCACCTTTACGAGCTTCTCCAATGGCTGCTACCCGTTTTTCTATTGCTTGTTTTTCTGATTCTAATTCTAAAGCTGGTTCACAACCTAAGCGTATGACATCCTCACCTAATTGGCTTAACCGTCTATCTAAGCTTGCAATATTTATTTCCTTATCTTTGATATATTGTTCTAATTGAGCTAATTCTTTTTTGCTTTGTTCTAACAACAATCTAGATTGTTCCCATCGTAAGCGTACTCCTTGCAATTCTTCATTTTGCTCACGTTCTCGGTCTTGTAAAGTTTGCTCTTGAGCAACTAAGCTAGTGACTTGCTCTTGATGTCCTTCTCGATTCTCTAACTGTAAAAGTTCATCTGCTAGCCTTTTAATGTTCTCCCCTAAAGTTATTTGCTTATCTTGAACCTTTTGTACTTCCTCATGATAGGTCTGCACCATTCCACTTAAGTTAATTTGCTCTCCTTGGGAGCGTTGCTGCTCTTGCTGCAAGCTACGTAACTGCAATTCTTCTTGTTCATAGGTTTGACGTAATCCCTTACCAGACTGTGTTAAAGCTTCTATTTCTTTGTCTAGTCCTTGTAAAGTCTGTTGTAACACCTGTGCTGTATCTCGTAATACATGAATATCTTGCTGTAATGTGTCTTGCTCTTCTTTACGGGACAAGATAGACACTTTTTTTCGTTTTGTAGCACCACCTGTTAGAGCACCACCTGGTTGCAATTGCTCTCCTGTTAAGGTAACAATCCGCAATTGTTGATGATATTCTTTTTGCAATGCTAATCCATGGTCCAAGGTATCTACAATAAGAGTACGCCCTAATAGCTGATTAAATACGCCTGTATATTGTGTATCAAATTGAATGCAGTCTACACCTAATCCCAATACATAAGGCGATGTTAAGGCTTTATGATCGAGTCGTTTTCCTCGTACCATATCCATCGGTAAAAACGTAACTCGACCACCTTGTGTGCGTTTTAAGTATTGTACTGCTTCAGAAGCAATCTTTGCAGTCTCTGTGATAACTTGATGAATAGCACCACCTAAAGCAGTTTCAATGGCCACTAAGAATTTTTCTTCTACAGTGAATACATCACCAATAGCTCCACGAATATGAGAAGACCAAGTTTCTTTCGCTTGTAATACATGTTTTGTGCCTTCCAAATAACCTTCATGCAGCTCTTCCCAACTATGTAACAGTTCTAAACGACCTTCTTTAGCTTGCAGTGTTCTTTGTACTTCTACTAATTCCTGATTTTTTTGTCGGCGTGTATCCTCTAGCTGTTGTAATGATTGACGTGCTATCTCCAACGCTTCCTCTACTTTACTAACAACCTGTTGTTGCGCCTCTAATTGCCCTTGTGTTTCTTCTACAGATTGTTTTATATCTTGTAAAGTAGCCTTCAAACGTTGCGCATCATCTTTCTTTTGTGTTTCTAACTCTTCCGCTCTTGCTAATTGATGGCGAGCTTCTTCCAACTCACGAACAACACGAATATGACGCTCATGAGCATGTTGCTCCGCTATGCGCATACCATCTAAATTAGCCTTCACTTGACTAAGAGAGTCTCGAGTGCTTTGCAAATTAGATTCCGCTTGTTTTACATCTTGTCCAATGGATGTTAAGTTACTTTCTTGGTCTTTCAAAGATGTCAAGTCACAATCATATTGTTGTGCTTTAACTTTCAGTTCTTCCTTCCAAGTTCTTAACTGTTCTTCTCCACCTTTTAACTCTTCTACCATATTGGCTTCTTTTAAGCGAGCTACTTCAATTTGTCCAGTCAGTTCCCCTAATTTACCTTGTAAAGTGGCATATTCATCTTCCATACTTTGGTTGGTTTCACGAAATGATTGAAGCTCATTTTGTGTGGTTTTATAAGTCTCTTGAATTGTATCTAAGCTAGTTTCTAATTCTTCTTGCTCACGAAGGTAGGATAAGTTTTCATTTTCTTGGCGTGTAAATAAACGATCCGCCGTTTTATATTCATGAAAAGCAATAGCTCCATCATAGCTACGCTTATCCTGTGATAATGTATTGTACTCACGTGTTACATTAGCTTTCGCCTCTAATTCTACTAATTGATCTCCTAGCGTACTCATCACATCATCTAATCGTTCCATATTACGATCTGTACTATTGATACGCCGAATAGCATCTTCTTTATTCATTTTAAAGCGAGAGATACCCGCCACATCTTCAAATATTAAGCGACGTTCTTCTGGTTTACTATTCAAGATAGCATCGATACGATTCTGCCCGATGATGGCCATAGAATCTTTACCTAAGCCTGTATCAGCCAATAATAGATGAATATCTTTTAACCGGCAATTTCTCTTATTGATTTGGAATTCACTTTCACCATTGCGATACATACGGCGTGTGATAACAACTTCTGCTAATTCTTTGCCCAAAGTGCCATCACTGTTATCAAAAATTAAGTTTACCTCTGCCGTATTGTGAGGGCGACGAGCTTCTGTGCCAGAAAAAATAATATCTTCTGCTTTTTGTCCACGCAAATGGCGTACATTCGATTCCCCTAAAACCCAGCGAATCGCATCAGTAATATTACTTTTACCACTACCATTAGGGCCTACAATCCCAGTCATGCCTGGAGAAAAAGACACTACCGTTTTATCAGCAAAGGACTTGAATCCTTTCATTTCTAGTCGCAATAATTGCATGACTGCTTCCTTTCTATGTATACATAGGTATGTTTCAAATTTACACAATATAATATATTGTTCATACTATATCCTAACCTGACACCTATTTCCAACCTCTCATCACATACTCTCTCTACAGAATATTAGTTAATCCATTGTTGTATAACCATAACCCACTATTTAAAGAGGCAAGCTATATAGTATATGATCTATCATGACATGCAGTACTCCAGTATTATTATTTTCCTGTTTTTCTTGCCAAGTCCATTCTATCTGCTTATATTCCTGTCCAAAATACTCTATATTTCTGTTCTTCAATCCACGTATCTTTGATGTGAAAGGTCTTGGATATTCTACAATGACCTTATGAATCACACCAAATACTTCTAGGTGTTCTTCTATGGTTTGCTGGATAGCTTGAAGCCATTCATAATTGACTACCAATTCTCCAAAGGCAGGAGCATAGGGTCCTCCTACAATACCACGACCAGCATCAAAATCTTCTGTACTTTGTAATCCTACACGTATGATCTGTGTACCTTTGCCTTCTAAATAGGATTTTAAAAAAGCACTATAGGCTACCGCTTGTTCTATTGTTAATGGTACATAACTACCTTCATGAACACGATCAGCTAGTTCTGTATCTTCAATGACAATCACAGGATAAATGCGACATAAGTCAGCCTGCAATTGACCGGCTTTCACCGCCGTTTTTACTAAAGTAGTCCAGGTTTCGCCAGGTAACCCAGGGAGTAATTGTATACCTAAAGTTATTCCTTCTTCACGTATCATTTTACACGCCTGTTCCACATCTTCTACCGTATGCCCTCGTTTAGCTTCTACTAGCATGGATTCCTCTAATGTTTGTACTCCTAATTCAATGGTTCTTACACCACTAGTAAAGAGCTCTTTCAATCGATCTTCTCTGATAGCATCAGGACGAGTAGACAAACGAATTCCTTGAACTATTCCTTGTTGAAATGCTTCTTTAGCTGGTTCCAATAATGTATCTTGCATTTCTTGTGGTATCGCCGTAAAGCTACCACCAAAGTAAGCTACTTCCCATTGTCCACTATATCCTTGTTCTGATACGGCTCTTTGTATGGAAGAACGAATGATTTCTGGACTGACCATCTCTTGTTGTCCTGATATACGTGGCTGATTACAAAATACACAAATATATGGGCAGCCAATATGAGGAATAAAAAATGGAAGTAATCTAGTTTTCTCTTTTTTGCTGTCCCTCATAACTGCCTCCTATGTATCATATAGAAAAAGGAGTGGTTCCCCACCCCTCAATCCTTACTATTGTATAAGCTTTTCATAAGCCTCTTTAGCTGCTGCTTGGGCTGCCACTTTTTTATTTCGCCCAGAACCTACACCTGATGGGACTCCATCGATGACTACTTCCATAGTAAAGAATTTATCATGATCCGGTCCCTCTTCATAGATAACATGATACCGTATCACACATTCCCCTTTTTGTTGTACTAACTCTTGGAGCAATGTTTTAAAATCTTTTCCTACTTTCCCGGAAAGTGCCATATTCATATATCCATGCAAATGACTCAAAACAAACTGTTTTCCCACATCATAACCACACTCTAGGTAGATAGCCCCTAAGACAGCCTCAAAAGTATCTGCCAAAATGGAGTTTCTATTGGCTCCACCACAATGCCGCTCGCCTCTACCTAAGCGTAAATATTTTCCTAAGTCTAGAGTACGACTACATTCTGCTAAAGAACCTTCACAGACGGTGCATGCTTTTAAACGGGTCAGTTCACCCTCAGTCATTTCTGGATATGTAGTAAATAAATATTCTCCTATAATAAGATCTAACACTGCATCCCCTAAAAACTCTAATCGTTCATTATGATATTCATGGGATAATTTATGTTCATTCGCATAGGAAGAATGTGTCAAAGCACGATTTAATGTACTTATATTGCGTAAAGGCAAATGTAAATTCGCAATAAGCTCGTGAAGTAATGCTTCACGAGCCTTGCTAGTTACTTTGCTACTTTTAGGAGCATTCACAATTACGCCTCGTAACGACGAACAACGATAGTACCGTTGTGTCCACCAAAACCGAAGGAGTTGGAAAGAGCTACATCAACTTTCATGTCACGAGCTCCGTCAGATACATAATCTAAATCCAATTCTGGATCTGGATTATCAAGGTTAATTGTTGGATGCACTTTGCCAGTCTCAATAGCCATTGCCATAACAATGGCTTCAATAGCACCAGCAGCACCTAATAAGTGACCTGTCATAGATTTTGTGGAGTTTACTGCTAATTTACTAGCATGATCTCCAAATAATTGTTTGATTGCCAATGTTTCATTTGCATCATTGATGGATGTAGATGTACCATGGGCATTAATATAATCAACTTCTTCAGGTTTGATACCTGCATCATTCAATGCTAATTCCATGCATTTACGAGCTTGTGTACCACCTGGTGCTGGAGAAGAAATATGATATGCATCACCATTTGTACCATATCCCACTACTTCTGCGTAGATATGAGCACCACGTGCTTTTGCATGTTCTAATTCTTCTAATACAACGATACCAGAACCTTCGCCCATTACGAATCCATCGCGATCAGCTGCAAATGGACGAGATGCTTTTGTAGGTTCATCATTACGTGTAGACATAGCTTTCATAGATGCGAAACCAGCTACTGCTGCTGGAGAAACTGCCGCCTCTGTACCACCAGCAAACATTACGTCTGCTTGACCATGTGCAATCATGCGGAATGCTTCACCAATCGCATTTGTACCAGAAGTGCACGCTGTAACAACAGTTTCTACTGGTCCTTTTAAGCCTAATTGAATAGATACACGACCAGATACCATGTTTGCAATCATCATAGGTACTGCAAATGGACTTACACGACCTGGACCTTTTTCAAATAAAGTCACATATACATCATGGATAGAATCAATACCACCAATACCAGTACCAACTACAGTACCACAACGATCTGCTTCTTCTTTGTCTAAATCTAAATCAGCATCTTTTTGCGCAAGCACTGCCGCTGCAATGGCAAATGCTGCAGAGCGGTCCATACGGCGCGCTTCTTTTTTATCAATTCCAAATTGTGTTGGATCGAAATCTTTAATTTCACCTGCAATACGAGTTGCATAATCACTTGCATCAAATCGAGTAATTGGACCGATACCAGATTCGCCACGTAGCAATGCATTGTAAAAGTCATCTTTACCGATTCCCACTGGTGTCACAGCACCTAAACCAGTAATAACAACACGTCTTTCCATTATTCCACCTCTTTATAATCTCATTTAATCAATGGCTGCTGCCTCTGAAACTAGGCGAGCAAAAATCTCTTTCACAGGTAATATGGAGTCTACTTTACGCATATTATTACCCGAGAACACTAATCCCGTTTCCACGTCACCTTGTTGAGCACGTGAAAGGGCTTTAATAATACAGAATTTGTGAGAACAATGCTTTAAGCATCGATGACACTCTGTAGGTGGCGGTACTGTACCGTCTAATACTGTTTCTGCAAACTTATTACGCAACGCTTGTCCTGGAAGTCCTACTGGACTTTGGATCAAGACAATATCATCTGGAGCATCTGCACGAACGTACATTTTTTTCAATTCATCAGAGGCATTACACTCCACACTAGCAGCAAAACGGCTTCCCATTTGTACTCCACTAGCACCGAGCTTAATCATCTCCACAATATCTGCTCCATCAAGAACCCCACCAGCACCGATGACTGGAATATTTTTCACAGCTGCCACTACTTCAGGTACTAATTCACGAGAGGAGCGATCTGTACCTAAGTGACCACCTGCTTCACAACCTTCCACGATCACAGCGGAGGCTCCTAATCCTTCAGAAATACGAGCTAATTTAGGAGTGGATACGATTGGTACAATAGGTGTACCAGATTCACGACCTAAGGCAAACATATCTCTGGAAAATCCAGCGCCAGCTACTACGAGGTCAATACCCTCATCAATGGCCGTTTTTACAAGACCTAAAAATTCTGTAGCGGCTACCATTGCATTTATACCGATAATGCCCGTAGGCGATAATTTTCTTGCTAATTGTATTTCGTATCGTAATTCATCAAAAGGCATGCCAGATGCTGCAATCAGGCCGATACCACCTTCATTTGCAACTGCTGCAGCCAACCGAGCTGTAGACAATCGGATTGCCATTCCACCTTGAATTACCGGTACTTTGGCTACCAATTTCCCTATTTTAAGTTCAGGGAGTTTCACTATTATTCCTCCTATGTGCAAATCCACTCAGGGAGCCGAGGCCCCCTTTGTGGTGCATAAGTGCTTAGACTTATTTTGTAGAATCGATGTAATCAACTGTATCTTTTACAGTTTTGATTTTTTCAGCAACATCATCAGGGATTTCAATATTGAATTCCTCTTCAAATGCCATGATCAATTCAACGATGTCAAGAGAGTCAGCGCCTAAATCATCGATGAAAGTGGAATCGATAGCCACTTCAGATTCGTCAACGCCCAATTGTTCAACAACAATAGCTTTTACTTTGTCAAATGTGCTCATTACGTACACCTCCTTTCATGTAGTCTATGTATAGAATCTTGCGTTTACATCACCATTCCACCGTCTACATTGAGAACTTGGCCAGTAATATAACTTGCAAAGTCAGACGCTAAAAACGTTACTACACTAGCAATTTCTTCCGGTTGACCCATGCGACCAAACGGCACAGTAGCTGCAATACCTTCTTTAATTTTTTCAGGTAACACATCTGTCATTGCTGTTTCAATAAATCCTGGTGCTACGGCATTTACAGTAATACCACGAGCTGCTAATTCTTTGGCACAAGTTTTGGTAAAGCCAATTACCCCTGCTTTAGCAGCGGCATAATTGGCCTGACCCACATTACCAGTAACACCAGATACAGATGTCATATTGATAATGCGACCAGCACGTTGTTTTACCATAAGCTTAGCAACTGCTTTAGTCACAAGGTATACACCTTTTAAGTTAATGTTTAATACTTCATCCCAATCGGAATCTTTCATGCGAATCAATAATCCGTCACGAGTGATGCCTGCATTATTTACAAGAATATCGATATGACCAAATGTCGCAATTGCTTCATCTACCATGGCTTGTACATCGTCTGCATCGCCTACATTAGCTTTAATTTTGATAGCCTTACGGCCCAATGCTTCAATTTTTTCAACAGTTTCTTGTGCTACTGCTTCATTACCAATAAAGTTTACAACTACATCTGCTCCAGCTTTTGCTAATTCAATAGCAGTGGCTTGTCCGATACCACGGGAAGCACCTGTAACTAAAGCTACTTTACCTGTTAAATTCATTTTATTCTCCTTGTAAGAATGCAATCGCTGCTGCTAAGGATGCTTCATCTTCAACATTGGCTAATTCCATTGCTTTGTTAATTTTTTTAGTGAATCCTGTTAACACTTTTCCAGGCCCTACTTCTACAAATCTTGTAGCACCAAAGTCTACCATTGTAGCTACACAATCTTCCCAAAGTACTGGTGCTGCTGCTTGTTTTACTAAGGCCGCTTTAATAGCAGCTCCATCTTTTAAGATTTCCCCAGTAATATTCGCTACAACTGGAATTTGAGCATCTTTCACTTCAATTTTGTCTAATTCTTCTTGTAAACGTTTTGCTGCTGGTTCCATTAAACGACTGTGGAAAGGAGCGCTTACTGGTAGCATAACAGCACGTTTAGCACCAGCTTCTTTCATTTTTTCAGCTGCTACTTCTACGGCTTTTGTAGCACCAGCAATCACGATTTGTCCTGGACAGTTGAAGTTAACCGCTTGCACAGAGCCTACAGTATCGTTTACTTCTCCACAGATGCGAACTACGTCTTCACGAGGTAATGCTAAGATCGCAGCCATTGCGCCTTCACCCAATGGTACAGCTTCTTGCATATATTCTCCACGTTTATGCACTACGTATACAGCATCTTTAAAATCAAGAACACCTGCTGCTACTAAGGCACTATATTCACCAAGGCTATGACCACCTACGATATCAGGTGTAAAGCCTTTTTCTTTTAAAATTTCATAGCATGCCACACTAGCTGTTAAAATCGCAGGTTGTGTGTTTGCTGTTTTTACTAATTCCGTATCTGGACCTTCAAAACATAATTGTGAAATAGAATATCCCAATGCTTCATCTGCTTGTGCAAAACGCTCTCTTACGATAGGATACGCTTCGTACAAATCTTTCAACATACCCACTTTTTGAGACCCTTGACCAGGGAATACAAATGCTGTTTTCATAAGGTTTCCTCCTGCTTATCGGATAACAGATTTTAAGTTCAACATTACTTCTTCTGCTTCACGAACAATATCTTGAATGATTGTTGCGCAAGGTTTAATGTCAGTCAACATACCTGCAATTTGTCCAATCATAACGGAACCGTTTTTAGTTTCCCCTTCAATGGCAGCTTTTCTAAGTGTACCAGCACCTAGATTTTCAAGAGCTTCTTTTGGTGCGCCACTGAACTCAAGGGATTGATATTTACGAGCTAATAAATTCTCAATGATACGAACTGGATGACCTGTTGTCAAGCCTGTCATCACTGTGGAACGATCTTTTGCTTTCAATACAGCTTCTTTATAGTTTTCATGGGCAATACATTCTTCAGATACTACGAAACGAGAACCCATTTGAACTGCACTAGCGCCCAATGCTAAGGCTGCTGCCATACCGCGACCATCTGCAATACCACCAGCTGCAATAACAGGTACGTCCACAGCATCTACGATTTGAGGGATTAAGCACATAGTTGTAATATCTCCTACGTGACCGCCAGACTCAGTACCTTCTGCAATGACTGCATCGATACCGCCACGAAGTAAACGTTTCGCTAATAATACAGAAGCTACTACAGGAATTACTTTTGTACCGATTTCTTTGAAAGCTGGTACCCATGCGGATGGATTACCTGCTCCAGTTGTGATGACTGGTACGCGTTCTTCTAAAGCAACTTCCATAACTTCATTCACAAATGGAGACATTAACATAATGTTACAACCATATGGCTTGCTTGTGCGTTCTTTTAATTTATGAATTTCTGCACGGAATACATCAGGAGGCATATGTCCTGCACCAATAATTCCCAAACCACCTGCTTCAGATACAGCAGCTGCTAATTCAGCTGTACCTAACCAAGCCATACCACCTTGAAGAACGGGATACTCTATCCCTAACAAATCACAAATATCAGTCTTAATCATCTTTTCCTCCTTAGCACCATTTCATTACTAGACTTGCCCAAGTTAATCCTGCACCAAATCCAGCAACGGCAAGATTATCACCTTTTTGCAATTTTCCTGCACGTACTGCTTCATCTAAAGCAATCGCAATGGATGCTGCTGATGTGTTTCCATACTTAGGTAAATTAATAAATACTTTATCTTCTGTCAGATGCAAACGATCTGCTGCAGATTTGATAATGCGAGTATTCGCTTGATGTGGAATGAAGAAATCTAATTCTTCCACTTTCATATTTGCCATTTCTAGCGCTTTCAATACAGTTTTGCCCATTGTTTTTACAGCAAATTTATATACTTCTTGTCCATTCATATGAATGAAGGTAAGCCCCTCTTCACGACGCTCTGTGGTCGGTGGCAATGCCGTACCTCCAGATGGAATACATAGATGCATTCCGCCACTTCCGTCAGCCCCCATATCCATACCGAGCATACCATAGCCTTCTTCTACTGAAGATACTACAGCGGCTCCAGCACCGTCACCGAAAAGAACACATGTATTGCGATCTTCCCAGTTTACTACACGAGATAATACTTCAACACCTACTACAAGCACATTTTTAAACAATCCAGCATTGATATAAGAACTAGCTGTAATCAAAGAGTATACATATCCTGAGCAAGCTGCAGATAAATCAAAGGCTGCTGCTTTTGTAGCGCCTAAATTAGCTTGGACTAAGCATGCTGTAGATGGAATTGCCATATCGCCTGTTAATGTGGCAACAATGATACAATCGATATCTTCTGCTGTTAACTTAGCAGCTTCTAAGGCTTTTTTTGCCGCTTCTGTAGCCATATCTGAAGCATTTACACCTTCTGGTGCAATTCTACGTTCTTTAATACCTGTTCTTTCTTGAATCCAAGCATCGCTAGTATCTACCATTTTTTCTAAGTCTGCATTTGTAAGAACTTTTTCTGGCACATAGCTACCGGTACCAATAATTCCGACTGGCTTATTCAGCATTGTCATATGTTAGGGTCCCTTCTTCTTCAATACTTGAGGAAATATGTTCAATTAATTTCCGTTCTACTAGATCTCCAGCAATTTTAATTGCTGTCATAATTTCCTTAGATTTGGAGCTACCATGGCAAATAATAAATACACCATTTACCCCTAATAGAGGTGCTCCGCCATTTTCTGTGTGATCTAATCGTTTTTTTATTTTCTTAAACACAGGAACAATCAATAAGGCTCCTAGTTTAGAGATAATGCTACTTTGTTTGATGCCTTCTTTTAGAATATCTTGTACCACAGATACAAGACCTTCCGCAAATTTAAGCACCACATTACCTACAAATCCATCACATACTACTACATCTACCGTTCCTTTTGGAATATCACGGCCTTCCACATTTCCTTTAAAAGGGATTGTTTTCAGTTTTTGTAGTAACGGATAGGTTTCTAAGACAACTTCATTTCCTTTAGTGGATTCTTCACCAATATTTAACAAGCCCACAGTTGGGTTAGGTTTACCAAGTAATAACTGCGCATAGTTATATCCCATGATAGCCCCTTGCACTAGATGTTTTGGCTTACTATTCGCATTAGCACCAGAATCTAGCATAATTGTCACGCCATTCGCTGTTGGTAATGGTGTAGCAATACAAGGGCGCTCAATCCCTTTGATTCTTCCCAAACCTAATAGAGCCGATGCTACAGCTGCTCCAGTACTACCTGGTGCAATCACCGCATCACATACCTTTTCACGAACTAAACGTGTAGCCACTGCAATGGACGCATCTTTCTTCTTGCGCAAGGCAATACTAGGATGCTCATGCATTTCTATGACTTCACTAGCATGATGAATGGAAATTCTTGGATTCTCCAGTTCACCTTCTGCTTCCAAAATTTCTTTTATTTTACTTTCATCACCGACAAGCACGATATCCATAGTATCGTATTCGTGCACAGCGGCAATAGAGCCTAAGACTATTTCGAGGGGGGCAAAATCGCCACCCATAGCATCTACTGCAATCTTCATAATTCACCCTTATTCTATCACAGATTCCATAATAAATTTAGCGCGAAACACTTCTTTTATGGTATCTTTGATTGTTACTTTTATAAAGAATTTTTCTCCTCGTTGTCGCACTAATTCAGCTTTTGCTGCTAAATTAACATCGCTTTTAACGAGACTCTTATATTTAATATTTCCAACTCCAGCAATCATTGTAGGAACCCCTACAATAGCTCTTGCCAACGAGTTAGCCTGGGCGTATAAATATTGTGCCTCCACATAGCCTGATCGATCTAGCATCTCTTTCGTAGTGCGAAGAACACTGATGCCATATTGTCCTACTGCTAAATCAATGACATCTCCTACTACATCTGCCCGATCAATATGCTGTCTGTCATCAGAATGCTCCTGTGCCATTGCCTTAATCCGTTCACGTAACTCAGGAATGCCTAATGCCAAACGATCCAATCGAATGGTCGGAACACTAACTCCAAAATATGTGGCCAATTCCTCATCCGTCGTGAAGGGACTTATATTCAGTTTTTCGCGCAATAACTGTTGTCGTTCTTCCTTCTTTATACGACTCATATAACCACCTTTTATGACCAAGTAATAATACTTCCATACAATTATACTCTAAAATGATAATAGTATGCAAGCTTTTCTTGATTCCTATGCAAAATATGCATACTTATTTGAGAATGGTAAGTTGTCCTCTATTGCTTATCACTCGAATGGGCGCAGTTGTATTTGTTGCATTAGGCCTACGATCTACTATTTTTACATACCCCTGCAATACATCTACTACAATAGGTTCTGTATCTTCTTGGTAAATAATACCTGCCGTTTCTGGCGTATCACCGCCGATTAATGTTTGGATATGACTACCTGTAAAAGTATATCCTTTGCCAGTTGCTAGCAGTAATTCTTCATGTCCACTGCGATGTCGCTTAGCTCCTATCCATCGATTATGCCACATTGCCTGATTTTTCAATTCTAGTGTAACGCCAGACTGGTGAGGGTTATTTCCACTTTCAGCAAATTCATTTAATGCCGCCCCAGTCCACACGGAGTCCTTCGTCCCTAAATTCATCACAATATACGAACCATGACGTCCAGGATTAGGATTCAATCCATAGTTTTTATTCAATACCCCTACATTGCCTGTTACTTGTACCCTTGCATACTGGGATGGTTTCGGAGTAGATGCAGGGGCTGTACCCGTATAGGTATCAGCCAACCGACTAGTGCCAATACCAATGCTACCTTCTTCGACAATAGCAGCATACACATCTGCTTGCTCAAATGGCACAGTTTCAATTTTCACAGGACCGTCTAAGGTAATATAACTATCTTTATTAGCTTGTACCCCATTGCCAACGGCTTGAATCACCGTGGGCCCATGAACGACCACCTTTGTATCATATTTCGGGTCATCAACATGTTTTCGACCAAAGCCGGCATAGATACCGCTCATGTAATAATGTGCCATTTCATCGGCTTGGTCATAAGGGTGAGCATTACTTAGATCTACTTGCAAGCCCTTGTGGACAGTTAACTTAGTACCATCCAATACATAAATACCAGTCACATTATGGTGCTTCTGCTGCACCGTGTCATACCCTACACCATTTACCTTAATATGCAGTCCCTCTGGATAGTTGAGTACCTCATGGTATTTGCGCATCGCCACAGCTCGCCCCGCTGTGCTTACCTCAATGAGCTCTGGTTGCGTCACAACCTGTTGAAAGCCTACCTCTGCCGACGCTCCATACACAAATGGTACAGTGCTCAAACATGCCATAACAAGTCCTGCTAGTACATTTCGCTTATAATTCATACATACTCCCCTTACGAATCACTTGGACCTCTACTATGAATATCTTTATATCCTCTTTAGTATACCATTGGTAAGAGCCATTGCCTATGGTAGTGCTATTCCAATTGGTCATACAACATCTAGTAGGTAACAAAATGAGACGCCCCTCGTCGGAACGTCTCATATTATTAATATTATATTGTATTAGAATTTGAATTTCATGCCTACATTATACGTACGACCACCTGTTGCTTCTCTAGCGTAATATTCACGATCGAATAGGTTTTGTACTCCGAATTGCAATGTCGCTTCTTTGGATACTTTATAATTTACGGACGCATTAGTCAAGAAGTACGCATCTTCTGACTCTGGCTCGCCACCTGCGGTATCTTTGCTGTTGCGGGAGCTTACGTATTGCATATCCCATAAGGCATTCCACTTGCCACTATTGTATTCCAAACCACCATGGAATAGGTGCCTTGGAATTTCAAAGTTTTGTTCTTTTCCATCACTTTGATCTGTATTGACCAAAGCTTTACTTTCTATATATCCCATTTGCCATGTATAGTTTCCAAAGACAGACCATTTATTAGACAACTTGTGACGAAGTTCTAATTCTACACCACGACGTGTTTCTGATCCTATATTGATATACTTTTTGTAATCCTCAGTACCATCTGTCTTTTTAAATGTAACATATTGAATTTTATCCTTTGTATTCACATAAAAGGCTGCTACGTTTAATTTTGTACTTTCATTCCAAGATTTTTTCAAACCAAGTTCAAAGGTATCGGAATGTTCTGGATCTAACTCTGGATTTGCATAAATAGGAGTTTTAGATGTTTGACCGAAGCGGTACACTTGGTACAAGGTTGGCGGTGCAAAGGAGTGACCATAGGATGCATAGACGTTGGTAGAATCATCAAGGTATCTTTCTAAAGACAACTTAGGACTCAACTCCGTGTAAGATCCATCATTATGATGTACGACATCGTAGGACTTTGTTTTCTTATTGTACTCCCCGTGGGACCCATCGTACTTTTTAAAATGATCTAAACGAAGTCCGGCATAAATAGCCCAATCATCGTTAGGGCGATACGTATCTTGTACAAAAACTGCCATCGTGCGAGATGCCCCTGTATTCGTTTCACTCACACCGTTAGGGAATACCTTAGTATCTTTAGAGTTTTTATCACGCCAATGTTGTAAGGAAATCTTCTCTTGATCAAATCGTTCTTGTTTCCAGTTGAATCCCCCTACAATCTGGTGTTTACCTTCTGGTTTCCATGCTTTTTGCACATCTAGATTGTACGCTTTTCCTGGATAAAAAGAGTGCGTCCCTGGACCTTCATAATCTCCTGAAGTTGCTTCTGTTGGCATAGAGTATCCATCTTTCTTTTTATCTAAATAGCCCAAGGAAATCTGTAATTTATTCGCTTCATTTTTATATTGCAAATTGTGGGAATGATATTCTCGCTCTGCATCATGACCTAAGAAACTATTGCCATTTAGTTTCACATACTGTTTGTCATTTACTTTTATATCCCCATCAAAAATAGTCTTACCATTCACTGTAACGGCAGTGATTGGATTATGATAGGAATACTTATTATTAGCGTAAGTATAGCGGTAGGTTAATGTTTCTTTCTCACCTAAGTTCATCGTCACATACGCTGATAGATTTTTATTATGAAGTGATTTATCCCCACGATTCCCTAACACATATTTGCCACTTTTCAATTGTTCCAACGGCATATCTGGTGTAATCGCTTTTACCTTACTAGTAATTGCTTTGCTCTTATCGGTCACAAAAAATCCTGGGAATCCATTTGTGCGACGCTCTTCTGCAGATACACCAATGGCTACCATATCAGACACTCGAGCATCAAATCCTAGTTCGTTGTTCCAAGTACCATAAGTCCCGCCATTGACCTTGCCATGCCAACGAATCCCTTGACGATTTGCCTTCGGTGCCACTTGTTTCGTTGTAATACTTAATACACCTGCTACCCCTTTACCACCATACAAGGAGGAACTAGCACCACGCACCAATTCAATTCGATCGATGGAATGCACGGGAATCACTTCCCAGTCCACCTTATTATTGAAAGAATTATTCATCGGCACGCCATCAACGAGTACCGATATATTTTTAGAATCGAATCCACGGATTTGTATTTCACCTGCCGAAGCTTGACTTTTATACACCCCTGGTAATAATTGTATCGCATCTGCAACCGTATCCACCTTGCGATTTTCAATATCCTTCGCTGTCACCACAGACACAGAACTAGGCGTTTTTGAAATATCTTGTAAGGTTCTCGTTGCCGTTACCGTTACATCTGGCAAGGTCACCGTTTCTTCTACCGCTTGCGCATCATGAGCATACCCTGTATAACTGCCCAGCGCTACCGTAACCATAGATAATAATAGTAACCGCGTTGCATTTCGTTTAACTTGTTTCATTAGTACTTCCCTTCTTACTGTAAAACAAACATTAAGTTTTCTATTAGTATACCATTCATTTTCAATATTGCAAATCATTTTGTGAAAATATCTTCATATATAACAAAAAAGCGGCCGAAGCCGCTTTTTGTAAGTACGTAAAATTATTTACGTAAGCCTAATTTTTCTAAGATCGCACGGTAACGTTCGATGTCTTTACGACGAAGGTAGTCAAGCATGTTACGACGTTGACCAACTAATTTTAAAAGACCACGACGGGAATGATGATCTTTTTTGTGCTCTTTTAAATGCTCAGTTAAGTATACAATGCGGTTAGTTAAAATCGCGATTTGTACTTCTGGGGATCCAGTGTCACCTTCGTGAACAGCAAATTCTTTAATAATAGCTGCTTTAGCTTCTGTAGTTAACATATTTCATGTCCTCCTAAAAATTACAATTCCATAGGCCAAAGTAATGGGCGGAGACTCAATTACCTCGCCTAGGTTAATACATCGGTATCTATAATACTATACTTTGTGGTAAAAGTAAAGTACTTAGCCCAACATCATGCGGTCACTGAGGGTATTTTCGCTGGCTACTTCAAAGCGCTCTAATAAATCTTGCACGGTTAAACTAGCTTTTTCTTCTCCACGTACATCATAGATAACTTTACCATTATCCATCATGATCAAGCGATTGCCGAATCGCAAGGCATCACGCATATTATGGGTAATCATCAAGGTAGTCAAATGATGTTCTTTTACTAGTTCATCTGTAAGCTGCAATACTTTTTCTGCCGTTTTAGGATCTAAGGCTGCCGTATGTTCATCTAGTAACAGTACTTCTGGCTTCAACATAGTGGCCATCAACAAAGTAATAGATTGACGTTGACCACCACTTAATAATCCCATACTGGATGACAAACGATTTTCTAAGCCCAAATCCAAACGAGCTAATTGCTGTTTAAATAATTCTCTTTCATTTTCTTTGAATGCCCAAGACAATCCCATTTGTTTTCCGCGACGTAAGGCGAGAAGCATGTTCTCCTCAATTTGCATATTTCCTGCTGTGCCCAACATAGGATCTTGGAAGACACGACCAATGTATTTGGCCCGTTTGTATTCCGCCATATGCGTGACGTCTACATCATTAATATGCAATGTACCTTCATCGACGGAGAATACCCCAGCGATGGAGTTCAACAACGTACTTTTACCAGCTCCATTACCACCGATAACAGTCACAAAATCTCCATCTTCTAATCGTAAGTCAATACCACGAAGAGCTATTTTTTCATTCACAGTGCCTTTATGGAAGGCTTTCACAATTCCTTTTAATTCCAACATGTGTATACCCTCCTCTTAACCACGACGAAATTTACCTTGCCACGTTGGTAAGGATAGAGCTAAGGCTACCAATATAGCAGTAAATAATTTTAAATCATTTGGAGGCATACCTAGGTATAGTACAGTAGCAATAACGATACGGTAAATAATGGAACCGAATACAACGGCTACTAAGCTCAACACGAAGGAAGAATTACCAAATAGTTTGCGCACTACCGAAGAAGAAGCAAATAGTACCTCCCCGATGATAACAGATGCGAGGCCGATAACGATGGTTCCTACGCCCATACCGATATCTGCAAAACCTTGGGATTGAGCAATTAACGCCCCAGATACAGCTACAAAACCATTGGATAATAGTAATCCAAGAACAATCATGGAATCTGTGTTTACCCCTTGGGCACGAATCATTTGTGGATTTACCCCAGTAGCGCGGATCGATGTACCTAGTTCAGTACCGAAGAACCAGAATAAGAATAATCCTACTACTACCGTTACCACTATACCAATGGTGGTCAATGCTACCGCATTGGAAATACCCATGCTATGAATGGCGGAGTACACTGTATCCATGCGCAATAAGGAGATATTTGCTTTCCCCATAATATGTAAGTTCACAGAATACAAGGCAATCATGGTTAAGATACCAGCTAGCAATGCAGGAATTTTTAATTTGGTGTGTATCCACCCTGTCACAGCTCCAGCAACCATACCACCAATACCTGCAACTATCACTGTGATCCAAGGGTTCACACCCATGGTAATCAATACTGCAGAAATTGCAGCTCCCATAGGGAAACTACCTTCTACTGTTAAATCAGCTACGTCTAAAATTCTGAAAGTAATGAATACACCCAATGCCAACAATGCCCACAATAGGCCTTGTGCAATGGTGCTAATAATTAAGTTTGTCATATATCCTCCTACTTGGGGTTGCCCCCACTACTATACTACTGTTGTCGCAATGTCTCTGGAATTTTGATATGTAACCGATCCGCTTCCTCTTGGTTGAATACAAATTTAATAGGCTCTTGCATTTCGATTGGCATACTGTCCGGTGTACTTTCACCACGAAGTACACGAGCCGCCATATGTCCAGTTTGTACCCCTAATCTATAAAAGTCTACAGAGTAGGCTGCTAGTCCACCTGTTTTTAACCATGTCTCATCAGAGGGAAACACTGGTAAGTTAGCGCTACTAAATATAGTGACGATGTTTGCATAGGATGAAGCAATGATATTATCTGTTGGAAAATATACTGCATCAATACCCATAATAGCTAATTGATTCGCTGCTTGCGGCACATCATTCACGTTGGAGACGGTTATTTCTACTAATTCCATACCGTATTTTTGCGCTTCTTTTCGAAAACTCTCTGCTTGTAATTGTGAATTCACTTCACTGGATGAATAAATAGTACCGATTTTTTTCGCATTCGGTAATAATTGATGCACTAATTCCACTCGTTTTTCCATAGGCACCATATCTGTGGTACCCGATACATTACCACCCGGATGTTCATCACTATCCACAAGTCGTGCTGTGGTAAAGCTCGTGACCGCAGTGCCTAATACAGGAATATCCTTCGTAGCATTCGCCATAGCCTGTACCGCTGGGGTCGCAATGGCCACTACTAAATCGGAATTACGCGCCACAAATCGTTGGGCAATGGTGTTTAGATTAGATTGGTCTCCTTGCGCATTTTGGTGGTCAAGAATCACATTATCTACAAATCCCTCTTCCCGTAATCCATCTACGAAACCTTTATTTGCCGCATCTAGTGCGGGATGCTCCGCTAATTGCAAGATACCCACTCGGTACATCTTGCCTCCTCCTGGTGCTTCTAGTGAAGATTCATGCCATAGTAAGAATCCCACCAGACAGACCACCAACAGGGCCAGTCCTTTTTTCCACATAAAAATCTCCTTTCTACTATACTACATGGTAGCCACGCGCCACCGCCTACAGTCTTTCTATGGGAAAGATATAGAGATTATACCACATGTGAAAGTAATAGAAAATATATAAATTAAAATTTCTATAGAATCTAATGTCGTCATGAGACATTATCTTCACAGATAAACAAAACGACTAGATTATTACAATCTAGTCGTTTATCTTTAATTCTACTATTTACGTACTAATGTGATATGCACCATACCGATAAGGAAACCGATAATGGACGGCACAATCCAGCCCATACCGATAGAAGCAAATGGAAGCATTCCGTAATATGGCAACGCCCATTGTACAAATCCAGATTGATTGATAAATGCTGGTGCTGTTGCCATAGCATCACCTAATGCCGCAAATAGGGCAAAGGCTGTTGTCCACGCATACACAGCTTGTCTGCCTTTGAAAATAGGTGCTGCAAAGGATAACAAGATGATTGTAATAGACAATGGATACAAGAACATCAACACAGGAATAGCTAATTCGATGATTTTTGTTAAGCCTACGTTAGCAATTAAGAAACCCACTGCTGTTGTTAAGTATGCATAACCACGGTAACCCAATGTGTTTGGGAACATTTCATCAAAAGTTTCACCACAAGCACCAATCAAACCTACGCAAGTTTTTAAACATGCTAGTGTAACAATGATAGCCAACAAGATAGCCCCTACATTGCCGAAGTAAAATGCATTCATTTGCGCCATGGTAATACCACCATTTTTAGCAAGGCCTAATGTTGTGACACTTGTAGCACCACTGTAGGCTAGGAAACCGTAGATAACAGCCATAATAGAGCATGCCACAAAGCCTGCTTTCACAAGTCCCATAGCAATGTCCTTAGGTTCTGTGACCCCCACACCTTGTAAGGCACGGATAACGATGATACCAAAGGCTAACGATGCCAATACGTCAAGTGTATTATAGCCTTCTGTAAAACCTTTGAAGAACGCATGGGTAGCATATTCCCCTTGTGGCGCTACTGATGCGTAATCTCCCATTGGCATAACCACTACAGTGATTAATAAAATGCTTAGGAATACTAAGAATAATGGCGTTAACACTTTACCAATGTATGTCATCAATTTTCCTGGATTCAAGGAGAACAAGATGGCAATAATAAAGAACACTGCAGAAAATACACCTAAGGCAAGATCAGGATTGACACTGCCAAGGAATGGTTCAAATCCGATTGTATAGGATACTGTACTCGTTCTTGGGATAGCAAATGCTGGCCCAATCGTGATGTACAATAACAAGGTGAAAATTTTACCATAGGTCGGGTGTACACGACTTACCAAGTCTTGTAAGCCATTACTACGAGATACACCCATAGCGACAATACCCAAGAATGGTAGTCCAATAGCTGTCGCTAAAAAGCCTAAAATAGCTGGCCACAACGCTTGACCTGCTTCTTGTCCTAAGTGAACAGGGAAAATTAAGTTTCCTGCTCCGAAGAACATCCCGAATAACATAGTTCCAATAAAGGCTACAGAACCCCAAGATAATGTTTGATTCATCACTATTCCCCCTTACATAATGATTTTTAATACATCTAGTACTTCATTTGGCAACTCATCTTTTGTTCCTTTTAATTTTTCAATGTAATCGTAGCGGAACTCAAATGCTTTGTGCAAAATATGATGGTACTCACGAACTGTAAAGTCTGGTTCAAAACCTTCAACTTTTACATATTCTAAGTTTTCATATTTATAGAACGGTTCAAAGTTAAGGCTACCCTCAACCAAACCTTCTAACAAGCCTAATGTTACTTCTTTTGGAATTTTTTTGTCCAAGAAGAAGCCCGTATTCATAATGTAGCAATCTACACCAGATTGAGTGAATAGTTTTTTGTAACTTTCATAATCGGTACGTAAAGAATAGGTACGGAATGGATTAGCATAAGGTTCGATCACCAATGCATTAGGATCTACGTGAGCATCCAATTTCTCTGCTGTAGAACGACGTGTTGCCAAAGTAGCACCCATAGTAGCCGCTAAAATTGGATCATCCACTTTTAAAATTGGTGGCAATGTTTTATCTTTCATCAACCACACGATAGCATTCACTGGATCTTTTACAAAGTTCACACGATTATCTGTCCAGAATTGTGATTTAATAGCACGACCATTGTTATTGCGCACATCTTCTGCTAACACAACTTTGTTACCATCTTCATCTAAAGTAACACCCACATTTTGCAATGTTAATAGGTATTTATTAGCAGGATGTTCCACTGGATAGTCTTGCATTTTATCAAAATATGTTGGTTCTAAGGCAATGGAAGACAAATCTTCTGTATGAATGATATAGGCATCATCATGTAATACAGAAATATCATATCGTCCACCATGCTGTTCATGAGTCAATGTAGATTTACCAGACCCTGATAACCCAAATACGCCAATCGTATAAGAAGAACCATCTTTTAAATTGTATCGTTTCATGCCACCATGGCATGCCACATAACCATAACGATTTGCCAAGGACCATCCTAATGTAAGAGTACCTTTTTTATGCTCCCCAAAATAACGCATACCTAAAATCATAGCACAGTTATGAGCAGGGTCAAAAATAGCCAGTCCACCTGGATGACCTTCTACCACATAATCTGGGTCAGAGTAAATAAAAATATCCCCTTCTGGAATCTCTTTACTACCTCTATAGAAGGCTTTCACTTCCTCATTGAAAAATTGGAAATTAATAGCCCAAGAGTATAGGATCGATGCATGCTCTTTTGGAATCATCAAGTGCGCACGAGCAGTAAAAGCTTCATCCAAGCCTACGATAGCTTGCGCTGAAATCCATTCTTTATGACGGCTATCATATACTGCATCTCGTGCAATATCACATAATTCTACTTCATTAATACCTTCATCGCCAATAATACGGCGAGCTTTTGCATAACGACCTGTTGTTTTACCATTATTTGTGACTAATACTTTGGCATCTTGCGGTAAACCTTGCTCTTCCGCACGGTATACGGGCATATCTAATACAACGACCCCAGGTTCTTTCGTGGCTAACTCATAAGCCTGTGCAATAGACTTCACCGGTGTTACATTATTTCCATAAAAAGCAGTTTCTATGGTACTTCTTAATTTGGAAAAGAGCGGATTCTCTTTAATTTCGGAATGTTTCCATTTTAATCTTGTTGCCATATGTTCCTCATTAATTCTAACTTACTATACTTATGCATATTCTTATATTCTAACATTTAATTAAGTATTTCACAATATGAGACCAATCATATATTACTGCATCAGTCTAGCAAATACAGGCCTCTGTGATATGTATCACAATGTATTTTTACTATGCGATGAATAGTTATGAAAAAACGGATATCACAAGGCATTCACCTCACAATATCCGTTGATTCTATACAACTAAGATCTATGATTCATAATACAATCAATATCTAAGTCTTGCAAATACAATTTAAATGCCTCAGCCAACTGTGGATTTCGTAAACCGTATTCTACAGTCGCTTTTAAATATCCTAATCGATCGCCTATATCATAGCGCACTCCTTCATAAGAGTAAGCTAAAATTCTTGAGGAAAGTCTAGCAATCGCGTCGGTCAATTGAATTTCATTGCCCGCCCCTTGGGGAGTTTTTTCTAATTCATCAAATATATCTGGCGTCAGAATATAACGACCTAATACCGCCAAGTTCGATGGAGCATACTCAAGTGGTGGCTTCTCTACCAAACCTGCTACTTCATACACATTCGGTTCGATTTCACTACCTGACACAATACCATAGGAGCTAACTTTTTCTGGAGCTACAAATTGAGTTCCTAAAATTGTTACGCCATCATGGGCATAATGACAATCGATTAATTGCTTCAAGCATGGTCTTTGTGGGTTATAGACCACATCATCCCCTAATAGAACAGCAAATGGCTCATCCCCTATAAAAGACTTCGCACAATAGATAGCATCACCCAATCCACGGGCTGTTTTCTGACGAATGTAATGAACTTTAATATTCGCCAAATTTCTCACCATATCAAGATGTTGTTGCTTACCTTGTTGTTGCAATAATTGCTCTAACTCCACACTAGTATCAAAATGATCTTCAATCGCACGCTTATTGCGTCCCGTAATAATTAGAATATCTTCAATACCTGAATCGATAGCCTCTTGCACAATATATTGTATTGTTGGTGTATCCACAATAGGCAACATCTCTTTCGGCTGTGCCTTAGTGGCTGGTAAAAAGCGTGTACCAAAGCCTGCCGCTGGAATCACTGCTTTTCTAACTTTTTTCATGGTTTCCCCTTAGATTAAAAATCTTTCGCTACCAATGTATATTCCCATTTCTTTTGTTTTGTACGATATGTCAAGGATCCTTCAAAGGAATGTAAATCACGATGCCATGTAAGATCTACATACCGTAACTCATGAGTCTGCATATCTCGTTGTATCTGTACACTAAAGCGATCTAATCGAGTAGCTTGTACACTTAGCCCATAGTATAAATTATACTTCACATCAATTTGATCAAATGGATATGGAGAGTCGGCTGAGACAGATACATTACTTTGACGATATCCCGCCCAAGCTTTCACACGAGGTCCTAGGTTGGTGTTAGCAGCTACACCCCAATATGGCATAGAACGAACCGACGAATTATATCCGTAGTAGTCACGTTGGTAACCACCATAGAAGGTAACCTCTGTATTAGGCCCTATATGAACTGGGTCATGAGATACTTCACCATACATCTTAGCATGAGTTCCCTTGATATGACCTTCATACCATTTACCATAGCTAACACCACCACGAATAGTCACAGGAGTGCTACCAAGATGATACGCATGCGTATCTACCGATAATTCAGGCTTCTTCTCGACCCATACTTTTTTCGCATTTAATGTAGCTGACTCGCGACTATACGCTATTTTTGCTTCCCCCCAAGGCAAGAAATGAACATACCCAAAGGATGGTTTAAACCCAATATGAGTTCCCCAAGTATAATGTAAGAAAAGTTCCCCATGTTTAGATACTGGATAGTCAATTTTACCATTTAAACTCAATCCATCAGAAGAATTATATTTCGGTCTTGGTACAAAGGAAAATACGCTCACTTGTCCTTGTTTATCTTGACGCAAAGACACCGTATATTTATTTACAGAAATAATCCGTTTATTTTTAATATAAAAGCTTGCATTATGAATGACTGCTTTATCTCCAGGGAATACCTCTATATAGTCCCCTTCCACACGATAATCAGGTGCCCCTTTAAAAGCAATGGCATGTTTTGTCGTTAACCAACCTTTTTCAATGCGCCCTGTTTTACCATCAAAGTCACCTACTTCTGCTTTTACCCAATAGGGATCAGCATAGCCAAATACATTTTTTGTGTGAGCTGCTCCAGTAGTAGCATTGTAGGTAATATGAGAACCTTTTAAGTCCTTTGTATCCCCTTTATCTTCTAAAAAGTGATAGTCCGATACACTTTCATATTGCTGGGTCTTCGTATTACCTTCTAGTCTTTCTGACAATAGTTGTTGATTGCCCCGTTCTACTTCTACAGCGCCATTGGCCCATACACGACCAGTAGTATCGTTATAATACATTTTATCTGCATCAATACGAACTGGTACAGCCGGTTTTTCTACCACTTGTTTGCCTTTTTTTTCAATTGCTTTAACCTGCAAATTTGGCGCATACTGTGTATCTGTAGATACTGTGGAAGTCTTAGGCATTTGCACATACTGAGTTTCGGCAACCTTTGGAGCGGCTTCGAATACTGGGGTCGTAGCATCTACTGTTTGGGCATGGCCTTGTGTACATGCCAATGCCGTCAAAATAGCAGCGGCTGTTACAGAATATCTTTTCATGCTCATCTCCTAGTCTTTCTCACGTTTTACAATGATGACAGGTTTTTCAGTTAAAGAATCATCTGGTACCACTTGTACAGGTTCTTCTTTTGCTTTTACAGCCGGAGCTGGCGTTGATTCAGCTACTACTTTTGATGCTGCTACTGGTTCTGCTGCTGCTTTTGGTGCTACCACTGGCTCCACAGGAGCTTTTTGCACAGCTCCCGTATCTACACCATGCACTTCCACCCCAGAAATAGTAACAGAGGATTCAGGCTGTACATACACAAGAGTTCCTACTGGTAAATCAATAGATTTACCTTTTACAAAGAAGCCCCCTACAAGGCCTACAGGTCCTAATAAAACAGCCCCTGCTACAGACGCACCAGCCGCTTTTAGTTCTCCTTTTGTTTTAGACTTAGCTTCTTCACCTTGGATGGCTGTGAAAACTGTACCATCAATACCTTGTAATTTATCAAATACAATGTTTAATTTTGCATTACGTCCAAAAGATCTTGCTTTTGTAATTTCCGTAATATGGCCAGTACCTACTGTTCCTTTAGGAATCAACAGAGTTTCCCCATCCATTACATCTTCTGCTACTTTGACATGAACTACATCATCTTTCACATTTTTTTGAGATGTTACTGGTTCTGTTAATTCTAGAGTAAATACTTGATCAGCCCCAATAGTTCCTAGTTTTGTTCGCAATGCTACTTGTGTTCCAAAAATAGATTGCTTTAATTTTTGTACACGACTTTGTAAAGAACCTTTTGCTTCTAGTCCATTCACACTGCGTTCCATTTCGCCAATGCGTTCTACGAGAGAGCCACTATGAACTTCATCATAATACATCCATTCCAAAGCATTGACTTCTTGATGCAATGTTACCTTTGTTCCTTGACCTTCCACAGATGTATACAAAGATTCCACTTGCCCTGTAATACTACCTTGTTGTTTTGTACCATAAATAGTATCTTGTAATTGATGTACTCGATCTGTTAATGCACCTACTTGTACTTTACCATACACAGTACTTTCCAAAGCTTCTGTTTTTTCTAATACTGTGTCTGGTGCAGCCCATACACTTGTTGCTAAAAGAGCAAATACAGCTCCTAATACAGCAGAACGTTTCATAGTATCTCCTCATCTCTACTAACACATAGATAGCACGGGCAAGCCCGTGCTAATCCATTAAATCTTCAAATCTATAATTGCGGATACGCCAACCCCTTGAATGCGGTTTGCAGTCGTTGGGTTCGTACTGTCAATCGGTACTAGTCCTTTTACGCGAGCTACGGAATTAAAACTAGCCTCAATTTGTGCTACCGCTTCCACACGTTCCACTTCACTACTAGGTCCTGTTATCTGTGCTGCACCAATATGTCCGCCTTTACCAAGACTAACAATAGGAACTACTTTTGTTGAATAGGTAGTACTCAAATTATTTTGCTTTAATAAATTGTTCAAAAAATTATTAATGGAGTCTCCATATTTATCTACTAGAAAGCCCACGCCTCCCACTTTCAAGGCGCCTCCTAATAAACTTCCTAAATTGAACGCCTGAGCTTGTTGCACTCCAACAACACCCACAGTGGCTACTGAGAATGCTACCATAGCAGCTACGATTTGTTTTTTCATCGTAATATCCTCCTTTTCCTTTCCATTGTATCAAAAAATAAATTTTTATTCTATACAAAGTATATGAGATATCCATGATTTTTTCATGAAATCTTATATTTTTTAGCAAATCCGTGGAACTTGGTCTTCTCCGAGCATATCTAACAAACGAATTCCGCCTACTGCCGTTTGTAAACCTACTTTACCAGCATTACCATTCACTATATCACCAATGATGACAGCATCACAACCTTCTGTAAAAGTCCGCATCATCTGCACTACATCATCTGCCACATCAGCACGTACAATGGCAATCATTTTACCTTCATTGGCTAAATACAATGGGTCATACCCTAATACTTGGCATACGGCTTGCACTTCCTCACGGACAGGAATGGCAGACTCTTGCAATCGAATCCCTTTTTGAGCAGAATTTGCAATTTCTTGTAATGTGGTAGCCAATCCACCGCGAGTAGGATCTCTAAAAAAAGCAATATTTTTTCCAAATGTTTCCAATAAGGCATGGGACATAGTATGTAAGGGAGCACAATCTGTCTGAATTGTGTCTGGCAAATCTAATCCATACCGAGTTCCCATAACAGCAATGGCATGGTCACCCAAGGTGCCGGATACAATAACTTTCATACCACTTTCAATATAGGGAGTGCCTAACTGTACATAGTCCGGTACAATACCTACACCGGCTGTATTGATGTAGATTCCGTCAACAGAACCCTTTTCTACCACCTTCGTGTCTCCTGTAATGATAGAAACACCTGCTTGTTGTGCCATATCAGACATGGTTTGTAGCACCACTTCTAACGTAGGGATAGGCAAACCTTCCTCTAAAATGAGTCCACAAGACAAATACTGAGGAATAGCACCCATCATGGCTAAGTCATTCACTGTACCACATACAGCTAACTTACCAATGTTACCACCAGGAAATATATGCGGCGTCACTACATAGGAATCTGTGCTCATAGCCATACGCCCATTAGTAACGGGAAATACAGCCCCATCATGTAATTCATTTAATATTGGATTAGAAAAATATTTCACAATATATTTGTCCACTAGTTCGTGGCTAAATTTACCACCATTACCATGGACTAACCGAATCCGTTCCATTTATTCCTCCCAGGTCATTCCACCGCTGGAAAAACCGTATTTATACCAAGCTGAACAACTACCTTCTACGGATACCATACAAGCTCCTACTGGATGCTCTGGCGTACAAAGTTTGCCAAATAAAGGGCATGCATCAGGATGAATCATCCCTTGGATAACAGACCCACATTGGCAACCTTTCGGTCCATCACTAGTGGTAAACGGAGGCAATGGTAATTGTACTAATGCATCATAAGCAGACCATTCACCTCGCAACTTTAATCCTGATGCAGGTAAGGTACCAATACCACGCCAACCATCATCAGACGGCTCATACAAGGTATCCATTAATTGTTGTGCTACTGGATTTCCCGTTTTTGCCACCACAGACCGATATGTATTTCCTACATAAAATTTCTTTTCTTTACGTTGTTCTAAGAGATTTACAATGGCTGCTAAAATTTCCACACCATCAAAGCCAGCAATACAACTTGGCATATGATATTCATCAGCTAAGAATTGATACGGCTGTTCTCCAATGATAACGCTTACATGACCTGGCAATAAGAATCCATCAATTTGATGATCTGGATTACTTAATAAAGCGCGTAATGCAGGAGGCACCAATTTATGAGAAATCAGGAAAAATACATTCTTGAGTCCCTTTGCATGAACCGCCTGTATTGTAGCTGCTATGACAGCTATAGTTGTTTCAAAGCCAATGCCTAAAAAGATAATCTTCTTATCTGGATATTGTTCACTTAAGGAAAGCACTTCCATTGGGCTATAGATAATCTCAATGTGGGCACCCTCTTCTTTAGATTGCCATAAATTACCTGTCGTACCAGGTACTTTTAGCATATCTCCAAAGGTGGCAATCACTACGTCATCTTGAGCTGCATACGCCAAAGCTTGGTCCATGTATTGTTGATCTGTCACACACACAGGACATCCAGGACCACTAATCAGCTCGATGCCTTTTGGTAGCATTTGACGGATGCCTTCACGGAAGATAGCCACGGTATGGGTCCCGCAGACTTCCATAAACCGCACCCTTTCTTCCGGATTATGTAATTCACGAATGCGCTCTAGTAGACTAGCAGCGACCTTCGATTTTTCTGTTAAAGTAATCTTGTTCAAGTTCTTCTAACTCGCGGAATGCCTCAAGGGTCAAACGAGCTTCCTCCTCATCTACAATTTGTACGGCACAGCCCGCATGGACTAATAGCCAATCTCCAATTTTTGCTTCCGGCACCAATAACAGGCTACACTCCCGTTGCACTCCTGTTAATTCTACGGTACCGATGGATTCATTAATATGCACCAACTGTGCAGGTACTGCTAAACACATAGTATCTCCTATCTATTCATATAATTTCCCAACCATAATTGTCCTAAAGCGATACCACCATCATTCAAAGGGCTTTGGTTAGGAATGTGGATATGGTACTCTTCTAATTCCCGTATCACTCCTTCTAGGAGAATGCGATTTTGGAATACTCCTCCACACAAGACAATATGCGAAATTTGTCGCTCCTTACAACATTGTTTCGCCATCTGTCCTAAATAATATATCAAAGTTCTGTGAAAGTTTGCTGAGATTTTTGCTACACTTTCACCACATTCTAATTGTTCTATCACAGATCGTACTAAACTCATTGTATCTAATACCGTTCCGTCCAGCTTCATGTCTAGGATAGTGCCCCTCTCTGAAAGCGCCAGTTGTTCTAACTCGATAGCAAGTTGCGCATCATAGAGATGCTCATGGCCTACCCCTAACAAAGACGCTACCGTATCAAATAAACGACCACCGCTAGAAGACTGTATCATCTGCATATGAGGCATCATTTTCTCTAATAGTTCCCATCCCTTAGGTAGTGTTTTCTTCCACTCTTCTATGACTGTGGGTACCCCTGATGGATAGATCTGATTCACATACCACAATGCTTGACGCCATGGTTCTCGTACTGCCACTTCACCACCTGGCAAGGGGGCATAACTCAAATGTGCCATACGTTCCATATGCTCTTGATGACAATATAAAAACTCACCGCCCCATAGAGTGCCATCTGTGCCATATCCTGTCCCATCAAAGCAAATACCTAACACTGGTTCCTGAATATTATACTCTGCCAGTACCGCTGCCACATGGGCATGATGATGCTGCACTTCTATGACAGGTAATTGATGTTTCTCTGCATAGTTTCTACCACACTGTGATGTGTAGTAATTCGGGTGGGCATCCACGATGACCTCTGTTGGTTGTAATTGAAATAAGTCTTCATAGCGCTTTGTTGTGGACCATAACAAATCCTGTACTCGCTGATGCTCCATATCTCCCATGTAGGGGCTAAGGATAGCATGAGAACCTCGATTCATCGCAAATGCTGCCTTCATATCTGCACCCATAGCTAGCATAGTTGACCTCTTCTCTAATGCTACTACAGGAATGGATACAGGTACGTATCCTCGGCTACGGCGAATCATGATTGATGTATCATGCACCACTTGTACCACAGAATCGTCTACAGGAGAGATAATCTCCCGATTGTGAGTCAATATATAGTCTGCTATCCCCTGTAATTCTTCCAATGCCTGGGCATCATTATATAATACAGGATCACCACTTCGGTTCGCACTAGTCATAACCCATAGAGCATTAGACGGTACTAAACTGTAGTGATATGGAGCATAGGGCAGCAAAATGCCTAAGGTTTCCATACCAGGAGCTACACTTGGTGCCACCGTATTATGCTCTGTTACCTTTCGCAACAACATAATAGGCCTTGCTGGGCTCAACAATAGTTCTTCTTCCTTTTCAGATATGTATACATACTGTTTTGCCGTTTCCAAGGATCCTGCCATGACCGCTAAGGGTTTTCTAGGCCGTCCTTTACGCTGACGCAAGGTTTGTACCGCTCTTTCTTGTAATGCTTCACAGACCAAGTGGTAGCCACCAACGCCTTTTAATGCCACAATGGCACCTTGTTGTATCAACTGCTTGGCCTGCTCTATGGCATCCTGTCCACTAGCGAGCACCGTTCCATCTGCACCTTTCAAAGTAAACATAGGTCCACAGTGCTCGCAAGCATTGGGCTCGGCATGGTATCGCCGGCCCTCGAGGTCCTCGTATTCCTTCTGACAATCTTCGCACATAGGGAATACTTTCATAGACGTTGTGTCACGGTCATAGGGTGTACTTTCAATAATCGTATATCGAGGACCGCAATTTGTACAATTTGTAAACCCATATTGAAAGCGTCGATTCTCAGGGTCTTGTATGTCCTGCAAGCATGCCTCACAAGGTGCCATATCGGCGCCAATAAAGGCATTGCCCTGAGCACCTTGGGAAAGGATTATCGTAAACGAGTGCAATGATTGTACTGTGCTTGGTTCTACACGCAAAGTATCAATGCGTCCATGCATAGGCAAGTCAGATTGCAATCGCTCTATAAACAGTCGACAATCTGCCTCTACACCTTGTATATGTATCTCCACACCGCTCGTGTCATTTCTCACTGTCCCCACTAGTCTTAATTCATGGGCTAGTTTAGACACAAAGGGGCGGAATCCTATGCCCTGTACAATGCCTGTTACATGTATGGTGTATGCTTTCATAGAACCCGCCTCCCTTCAGTTATAAAATTTTAGTGATTTTCTTGTCGGATCCCCGCTGCATCCAGTTCAGCTTGGATCATAATAGCACATTCGATACGTTTTTTCTGTAATTTACATCCCATTTCGTATGGTGTGCTAAGGTCTCCACCTAATGTTTCATTGTTCGCATGGCAACCGCCGGAGCAGAAGAATTTTGCCCAACAGTTGGCACATGTTTCTTTCGTAAATACGTGAGTATTTCTAAATTGTGTCGGTATGTCATAATTTTTCAAACCATCAAAGACCGTACCAATCACATAGCCATCCTTACCTACGTATTGGTGACATGGGTAAATATCCCCATTCGGTACGACCGCCATATACTCATGACCCGCTCCGCAACCACGCAAACGTTTTGCCATACATGGTCCGCGATACAAGTCCATACGGAAGTGGAAGAAGTTAAATTTCTCACCCCAACCTGCTAGTTGACGTTCTAAATATAAGTCTGCCAATTTTTCATATTCTTTTTCGATGATCGGCATATCCTCAGGACGTAACACATAAGCTCCATCTTCGCCAACCACTGGTTCCATAGACAAATGTTCAAACCCTAAATCTGACATAGCTTCTACATCTTTGCAGAAGTCCAAGTTATTATGTGTATAGGTACCACGTACATAATATTCACGGCCCTCACGCTGTTTAACAGCATTCACTAAGTTCTTCGCTACTGTATTGTAAGTGTCTTTGCCACCAGAACTTGGGCGCATACTATTATGCACATCTTCACGACCATCTAGGGACAGCACCAAACTCATGTTATGCTCATTCACATAATCGATTTTATCCTGTGTCAATAACATGCCGTTAGTGGTCAATGTCAATTTAAAGATTTTTCCATGTTTTTCTTGAATGGATTCAATGTATTCTACGGTTTGTTTCACTACATCCCAGTTCAACAATGGCTCACCACCAAAGAAATCGATTTCACAATGCTGGCGTGGACCACTCATAGAAATCAAGAAATCTACAGCACGTTTCGCCACGTCAAAACTCATTAATTCTCGTTTTACTCCGCCGTAATCACCTTGACTAGCGAAACAATACTTACAAGCTAAGTTGCAATCATGAGCAATGTTTAAGCAAAGAGCTTTTACAATTGGTTTTTCATCTACCACTAGTTTGAACTCTGCAGACATAGGAGCAAAGAGCATTTCCTCTTTGATGAGTTCATCTAACTCATCCATAATTTCATCTAACTCCGCTGCATCCTCTGTAGCATCTAACGCACTATGTACAGCATCACGGTTGGTACCGTTATAGATATCTAATACACGATCAATGAGCTCATCGATCACATGGATAATTCCACTATTTACATCCAATAGAAAGAACTTATCTTTCATTTTAAATTTATGAATCATCGGTTGTAATTCTAACATTCATACCTCCATTAACTTACTAAAGTCTACCGTATATTATATCACTTTATACTCGTAACGTATAGAAAGCTATCAATATAGAGTATACTTTTTCTAAAATTATAGTATGCAAAAAATTGTACTTTTGAAGTACAGATATTATAATTTAGACAAGCTAAAGACATAAAGGGTTAGCATACAGAATCCCCCTAGATCTGGTACATCTAGGGGGATTTTTGTATGTTTTATAGTAACACTTTTAGTATAATCCTAGAAGTAATATAAAGCAAATAAGCTGCCCACCATATGGTGAACAGCTTATTGCTAATCGAATGATTATTTTTGTTTGCACACTTGGTTACCTACTGTACAGCTAGTTTTGCAAGCAGATTGGCAAGATGTTTGACATTCGCCGCAGCCGCCTGTTTTAGCAGTTTTTTGTAGGGATTCAGTGTTAATTGTACGAATACGTTTAGACATCTTCATTCCTCCTAAGCACAAACTTACTCTATTATATTATCATCTAATACCGTTTCAAGCAAGCAAAAGGCATAGGAATTAGTGAGCTAACGCTTCTTTCAATGTTTTAAGGTTTTCTTCCATGATGTCAAGGTATGTCACATTTTTTTGTGCTTGTTCTTCTGTTAAACCTTCTGCAGGGTTTAATACATACACTTTTACGCCAGTTTCAGCAGCGATAGCATTAGCCAATTTAGGGCTTACCAATTCTTCACTGAAGATTGCTTTTACATTATGTTCTTTGATGAACGCCACAATATCAGCCATTCGTTCTGGTGTTGGTTCAGCATCTGGAGATACGCCCATAATACCCAATTGTTCAAAACCGTATGCATTTGCTAAGTAACCAAATGCCATATGGCTAACCACTAAATGTTTGTCGTGTTGTGTTTTACCAAATTCTTCATATTTAGCATGCAAAGCTTGTAATTTTTCTTTGTATGCTTTGCCGTTAGCTTCATAGTATTTTGCATTCGTAGGGTCTGCTTTAGAGAAGGCTTCTACAACGGCATCTACTTCTTTAGCAACATTCATTGGATCTAACCATACATGTGGATCAAACTCGCCATGTTCATGTTCGTGCTCATGTTTATCTTCTTTTTGAGCTTTATTATGGTTATCTTTGTCGTCTTTATGATCTTTGTCATGGTCATGATCATGTTCGTCTTCATCTTCATCTGGAGCTGGCAACAAAGTAACAGATTTAGACAATTCTACAGGTTGCGCTTTTTGTAGCACATCTTTTTCTAAAATCTTTTCTGTTGGTTCCAAACCTGCACCGCTATATAAGAACACTTTAGCAGTACCAATTTCTTTTAAATCTTTTGCAGTTGGATCCCAATCATGTGGTTCTGCTCCTGGAGGCACTAATAAAGTCACATCAACTTTGTCTCCCCCTACTTGTTTCGCTACATCATATACAGGGAACACGGTAGTAACGACCTTCATTTTTTCAGCTGGTGCTGCTTGTTTTGTATCACTGCCACACCCAGCAATACCTACTGCAGTAGCCACCATAGTAGCTCCTAATACAAAATAGGTTAATCGTTTTTTCCAATTCATGAGTATACTCCTCCTAACACATAAAAAACAAGAAGTGATTAGTCTTTGCTAATTCACTTCTTGATTATATCCGATTTAAAAAATCCGTGCTTGAATGCATGAGCAGTCTATACACTCAATATCATTATCATTTAAACTTCTTAATCACCGCAATTGCCACTGGTGTTACAACAGCTACTGCTAACAAGGCTTCTGGAATACCATGAGACCATACGATACCCATCACAACATTAAATACTGCCTCTTGTGAAATATGTGTAGCTTTTGCAAATTCTACACCATAAATTGTGTAAATACCAGTCATAACAAGGATTGTATTAGTAGCTGTTCCCAAGAATGCAGCTAAGCCGATACGAATGGCTTTCACCTTAATTGGTACATACATATATACCAACGCTGCCACTAAACCGATCAACATTCTTGGCAATACAGAAATAATAGGATTCATAAATGCAAAGGATAAAATATTAGGCGCCATGTAAGCTTGTACCATACTGTACGCACCGAATAAGAAACCTACTGACATACCTACTTTAGGCCCTTCCACAACACCACCTAAGATAGTTGGGATGTGCAAGATAGTAGCACTAATTGGTGGAATTGGCACAAAGCCCCAACCTGTCATACCAAGTACAATGGTAATCCCTGCCAATAAACCAATAATCGTTAATTGACGTACCGTAAATTTTTGCGATGACTGTGTTTGCAACGCTGTTTCTTTTTCCATGTTTTCCTCCGTTCTTATTCCCTTAGGATATAAGTCGAACCACTAATAAAAAAATGGAACTCAGTTCTGCTCTTCTTGATACAGACTATACAGTTAGTTCCTCGTATAGAGTAGTACAAAATAGCTCATCTGTCAATCAAAAAATGTAACTTTTCTTACACTACAAGAAAACGAACACCTTATGAGGTGCCTCATACAAGTGTTCGTTCTACCATTACAGCCCTAACAATTTTCTGCCTTCTTCCCAAGCGAAGATAGGTGTTAGGAATGTCATTAAATTTTCTTCTTCAAATGGATAGGCACGCATTCCAATCGCTTCAGCAGCCTGTACATCAGAAGGTTTATCACCCACAAAGTAGATTAATCGTTTTTCCAATTCATGAGTATACTCCTCCTAACACATAAAAAAACAAGAAGTGATCAGTCTTTGCTAATTCACTTCTTGATTATATCCGATTTAAAAAATCCGTACTTGAATGCATGAGCAGTCTATACACTCAATTTCATTATCATTTAAATTTTTTGATGACAGCTAGTGCCACAGGTGTTACAACGGCTACTCCTAATAGTGCTTCTGGAATACCATGAGACCATGCAATACCCATCACCACATCAAATACAGCTTCTTGTGAAATGTGTGTTGCCTTTGCAAATTCTACACCATAGATTGTATAAATACCAGTCAATACAAGGATAGTACTTGTGACTTTTCCTAAGAAAGCGGCTACACCAATACGGATAGCTCTTACCTTAACTGGCAAGTACATATATACCAACGCTGCTACTAAACCAATCAACATTCTTGGTAATATAGAAATGATTGGATTCATAAACACGAAAGATAAAACATTCGGTGACATATACGCTCGTACCATACTGTAAGCACCAAATAAGAACCCTACTGACATCCCCACTTTAGGACCTTCTACGATACCACCTAAAAGGGTTGGAATATGCAAGATGGTCCCACTAATTGGTGGGATTGGCACAAAGCCCCATCCTGTCATGCCAAGTACAATCGTAATCCCTGCCAATAAGCCAATAATCGTTAATTGACGTACCGTAAATTTTTGCGATGGTTGTGTTTGCAACGCTGTTTCTTTTTCCATGTTTTCCTCCGTTCTTATTCCCTTAGGATATAAGTCGAACCAATACTAAAAAATGGAACTCAGTTCTGTTCTTCTTGATACAGACTATACAGTTAGTTCCTCGTATAGAGTAGTACAAATCAGCTATTCCGTCAATCATAAAATGTAACTTTTCTTACACTACAAGAAAACGAACACCTTATGAGGTGCCTCATACAAGTGTTCGTTCTACCATTACAGCCCCAATAGCTTTCTGCCTTCTTCCCAGGCAAAAATAGGCTCTAAGAATGTCATTAAGTTGTCTTCTTCAAATGGGTACGCACGCATGCCAATGGACTCAGCAGCCTGCGCATCAGATGGTTTATCACCGACTAGGAAGCTACCATCCACATCTACATTCCAGTCCTGAATTGCTTTCGTCAACATACCAGGATTTGGTTTGCGGCAATCACAGTCTTTCGTGTACTCTGCCACAGATCCTTCTGGATGATGTGGGCAGTAATAGTAGGCCAATACTTTCACACCTTCTGCCTCTAATCGGCGAGACATTTCTTCGTGTAACTGATGCACATCGTCTTCTGTGTAGTATCCGCGAGCCACTCCGCTTTGGTTTGTCACTACAATGATGTCATACCCACGGCGTTGTGCCTCTTGCATAGCCTCAATAGCACCTGGAATAAATTCCAATTTCGCAGGATCACTTAAATATCCTACATCTACATTAATAACTCCATCACGATCTAAAAATAATACCTGTCTAGTTTCCATTATTTTACATATCCTTCATTAGTCGCTAATAACTCACAATATTCATGAACTGCTTGTTTTAATGGTGTAAATCCTTTGTCATAGCCAGTTGCCAACAACTTCGTTGTATCAGCTTGGGTGTAGCTTTGGTATTTACCTTTCAACACCTCTGGGAAGTCAATATAGCGAATAGAGCCTTTTCCCGCATAGGAAATAACTGCTTTCATAAACTCATTAAATGTATGAGCATGACCTGTACCACAGTTGAATACACCACTAATTTCAGGGTGTTCCCAGAAATAGAAATTCACATTTACCACATCGTTTACATAGATAAAATCACGGGTTTGCTCACCGTCACCATATCCATCGATGCCTTTAAAGAGTGTAATTTCACCAGTTTCCATCAATTTATAATACATTTGACGCACCAAAGATGCCATCTTATCTTTATGTGTTTCATTCGGTCCAAAGACATTGAAATAGCGTAAGCCCACACATTGAGATTGTAATTGGTTTCTAAATTTTGCTACATAGCGGTCAAATAGTAGTTTAGAATACGCATATGGATTTAAAGCTTGTTCGCAAGATGGGTCTTCGCGGAATCCATTAGTCCCATGTCCATAGGTGGATGCAGAAGATGCATAGATGAAAGGAACTCGACGTTCTTGGCAATAATGAAAGAGATTTTTAGATCCTTCATAGTTATTTTTCATCATATATCTACCATCATAATTCATAGTGTCTGCACAAGCACCTTCGTGGAATACCACTTCGATAGGTCCACAATCAAAGGTATTTTGTTCTACCGCAGTATCAAAATCTTCATAATCGATATAATCTGCAAAATCCAACATTTCAATGTTGCGGATTTTACGACCATCCGTTAAATCATCAACAATCAAAATATCATTGCGACCTTTATTATTCAACTGTTTTACAATATTGGAGCCGATAAAGCCAGCACCACCAGTAACAATAATCATAGTTTTCCTTCCTCTATTAATCCTTGAATACG
This sequence comes from Veillonella sp. 3913, assembly GCF_003992235.1. Lineage (NCBI taxonomy): Bacteria > Bacillati > Bacillota > Negativicutes > Veillonellales > Veillonellaceae > Veillonella > Veillonella sp. 3913. Next base: position 73,126 of record NZ_RQVF01000007.1, read on the forward strand.
TTCAATGATTCCTGTTGTGGAATATCCCTCTTGGAACGGCAAGATTTGTACTTCCTCTACAAACTCCTTGCCAATGACGTCTTCTGGCTTATAATCTCCACCTTTAACCAATATATTTGGTCGCAACTGTGAAAGCACCTCTGCTGGCGTATCTTCTTCAAATAGAACCACACCATCTACAAAGCCTAAAGAGCTCATCAATAAGGCTCTATCTAGTTCATGATTGATAGGACGACTATCCCCTTTTAAACGACGCACAGAGCTATCTGAATTGAGGGCCACCACCAAATGATCACCCAGTGTTGCTGCCTCTTTTAAATAGGTCAAATGACCACGATGTAAAATATCAAAACAACCATTCGTAAAGACAACCACTTCACCACGATCTTGCCACAACCGTATCTTTTGGGCTAATGTATCTACAGAATAGATGCTTTCTTTATCTTCTTTTTTTGCTTTCATAGAAGACAATAAATCTAATAATTCCTGACGGTGAATTGGATAGGTACCTACTTTGGATACCACCACACCTGCTGCTGCATTGGCTGCTACTAAAGCGGCTCGGATAGATAAGCCCGCAATTAATGTAGTGAGCATCATGGCCACTACCGTATCGCCGGCACCGCTCACATCGAATACATCTTGCTGTTTCGTTTCTGCATTGTGCCACACATTGCCATCTTTACGAACTAAGGTAATCCCTTTAGCAGAACGCGTAACAATGATAAAGTCTAGCTCCATGTTATCCAAAATATGACGTGCTGCTTTCACAACCGCTTCATCTGTGTTGGGCACTTCATAGCCTACAGCTTCACTGAGTTCCTTCACATTAGGAGTAATACAAGTAGCACCGTTATATTTTGACCAGTCAGAACCTTTCGGATCCACAATAGTCATAATGCCAGCAGCACGAGTTTTACTGAATACTTGACTTAACAAGGATGGTTGGCAAATACCTTTACCATAGTCAGAAATCACAAGGCCTTGCAATCCTTTGTGCAACAACTCATCTAGCCAAGTAAGGATAGCTGTTTCACTGGCACTGGACACAGGCTGATTCACTTCATAATCTAAGCGAATCATTTGCTGTTGTCCACCTAAGATGCGTGTTTTCGTGGTAGTCGGAATAGAATCTTCAGTAAAGACGCCAGTACTTTGGATACCATTATCTTCTAATAATTGGCGTACAATCTTACCATGTGCATCATCGCCAATACGAGATGCCATATGCACTTGGCAATCTAATTGAGCTAAATTATTTGCTACATTGGCAGCACCGCCTAACACTTCCGTTTCACGTTGCACTAAATTCACAGGCACTGGAGATTCTGGAGAGATACGACTTACATCGCCAAAAATATAGCGATCTAACATGCAGTCACCAATAACCCCTACTTGTAATTGTGGTAAATCACGAAGCAAAAACGATTGTAATGTACGATTAGGCATAGTCTTCTTCCACCAATTCACATAAAATATGACCAGCTAAAATATGCATTTCTTGAATACGGGCTGTCACTTTAGATGGCACTGCAAAAGTTAACTCGCATAACTCTGCCATCTTTCCGCCACCTTCACCAGTAAAAGCAAAGGTATGCATACCAATATTACGAGCAGATTCTACGGCTTTTACCACATTTCTACTATTTCCAGATGTAGAAATACCAATCAAAATATCTCCAGACCGGCCTAAGCCATCTACTTGTCGGGCAAATACTTCATCATACCCATAATCATTGCCTACAGCTGTCAAAATAGACGTATCTGTAGTCAATGCAATAGAAGCCAAAGAACGGCGTTCTTTTTGAAACCGTCCCACTAATTCTGCTGCTAAGTGCTGAGAATCTGCAGCGGAACCACCATTACCGCAAAATAAAATTTTATTGCCTGCTGCTAGCGCTGCCTTACAACGCTCCGCCATGGCTTCGATAACACCCATTACTTCATAAGTAGCACTCAATGTATCTACATGATCTGAAAAACGGGCACTAACAATTGGATGTAACTCACTCATGTGTTGTATCCTTTCCATGATTGTCCAATAATTCGTGTAATTCTTTTAAAAAACTTTCTACATTATTAAATTGTCGGTAGACAGAGGCAAATCGCACATAGGCAACTTGGTCTACATCTTTCAACAAGGACAATACAATTTCACCAATTCGCTCCGTAGTCACTTCTTGCTCTACTTCCATGCGAATTTGTTTTTCTGTTTCATTTACAATCGATTCCAATTGATCTGTGGAAATGCCTCGTTTACTACAAGATCTCCACAAGCCATTCATCAATTTAGATCGATCAAATAATTCTTTTTTCTGATCTCGTTTAATCACCATGATTGGTAAATCTTCAATGACTTCATAGGTCGTAAAGCGTTTTCCGCAACTCATACATTCTCGACGGCGACGAATATTATTATCGTCAGTAGACCGTGAATCTGTCACTTTAATTTCATCATGATGACAATAAGGACATTTCATACCGTATCCTCCTATTGGTTGCGCAAGAAAGTCTTTCCTTGCTGTTGAATTTCTTCTATAAAAGTATCTAACATTTCATAGCGTTTGCGATACATATTTCGTTTATGTGTTTTCGCTGTTTCATAGGTTTTCCGTTCCTCTTCTAAAGGAATCACAAAGAATCGAGAGTCTTGTTCCCATACATGTCCCCCTAATTCTTCCCAAAAGTCATCAAATTTCACTAATTTATGACGATTGAAACGAATCAAATGCGTATTCGTATAGAACCCTTCATCGGACACTGCATACAAGGTCTCAATACCTAAGCAAGTGGCTAATTGGCGTAATAGAAAAAACATAAAATTTTTAGGACGATAGCCATGCATTGTTTTCGTTAGCTTCTTCGCCTTATCTAAGCCCTCTTTATATCCTTGTATAGTACCAACCCAAATACATGGTTGTCCCGATGGATCCACACCTAATCGGAAGTTGATATGATAGATTCCATCCCCTTCGTAGGTTAAGAGCAAACTAAGTAAGCCTTCTTTCCGTTGACCAGTCATAAAACGTAAGGTCGCCTCTAAAGCTAATTCTTCAGAATGCCATAATCGAATGCCGCTTTCAGAGGGACTGTACAAGGATCGAATCGCATCGTCTGTCACATATTTCGGTAGCATATCAAAATGTTGTGTAATACAGGTTAATCGTTCTTGGGCTGTAGATTCTTTGTAGAAGAATACACGATTAATAATCTCCCAAATACCCTCTTGATCTTGTAACAAATTTGGATAGCTATGATAGTGTTCAAAATAGGCTTCCAATTGTTTCAACTGAGATTTATTTTTATAGGAACGGGCAGTGAATAAAAAAATACGTCGTTTTTCACGCCAGCTATGGTATCCATATATTCTTTTACCTAATTCCCATTGTTGCTTTGCATATGTAAACACGGTACATCCTCCTTAGGATAGACTATATCAAACTATATTATACTCCATTTCAACAATGAAATTCAATGATATGCAAAAAACTAGAGAGTTCTAAGACTAAGCCTTAAAACTCTCTAGTGAAAGAAATGTGGTTACATTCCTTAGTATATGTTGTTATTTACTGCCTGTGCTACCAATACCACCAGTACGAATACCGCGCGCATCGTCATCATTTGTGAGTAAGTATTTGGAGAAGATACCTTGTGCTACTCGTTCTCCTTTTTCTAAGGCAACGGGAGCGTCTGTAATGTTATACACAGCAATCATAATATGACCTTCGTTATCTTCATTGTTATAGTAATCAGAGTCAATAATCCCTGTACTATTGGTAAGCATCAAACCTCGTTTGATAGCCATGCTTGAGCGAACGTGGATCGCTAAATATTCATCATAATGCATGAACGCTTTCAATCCTGTAGGAATCAATACTGTTTCCTTAGGGCCTACTACAACAGATTCTGCACATTCAATATCATAGCCTGCACTTTCAGAAGTCTTACGCTTCGGTAAATTGATACCTTGTCCTTCAAAGGCAGAAACTACTTCAAATCCACGAATATCCATAGTGCACCTCAATTATTTTAATAGCTCTTTGCGGGACAAATTGATACGACCTTTGTCATCGATTTCGATAACTTTAACCATAATTTCATCGCCTACATTGACTACATCTTCTACTTTTTCTACACGTTCTCTTGCTAATTGAGAAATATGAACTAAGCCTTCTTTACCTGGCAATACTTCTACAAAAGCACCAAAATTCATCAAACGAGTGACTTTACCCATGTACACTTCGCCTGCTTCTACTTCTTTTGTCAAGTTCGTAATGATTTGGATTGCTTTTTCAGCCGCTTCCGCTTCTACGGCAGCAATGGAGATAGTGCCATCATCTTCGATGTCAATTTTAGCACCAGTTTCTTCAATAATGCCACGGATAACTTTGCCACCTGTACCGATAACGTCACGGATTTTATCTGGATCAATTTTCATCGTTACGATGCGAGGAGCCCATTTAGACATTTCTTCACGTGGTGCTTGGATCGCTTCCATCATTTTACCCATGATGTGCATACGACCTTTGTGAGCTTGCGCTAATGCTTCTTCTAAGATTTCACGAGATAAACCAGAAATTTTAATATCCATTTGGATGGCAGTCACACCTTTTGTAGTGCCTGCTACTTTAAAGTCCATATCACCTAAAGCATCTTCCATACCTTGGATATCTGTTAAGATTGTGTAATGTTCATCCTGCGTTACAAGACCCATTGCCACCCCTGCTACTGGCGCTGTAATCGGTACCCCTGCATCCATCAAGGATAAAGTAGAACCACATACGCTGGCCATGGAGCTAGAACCATTGGATTCTAATACTTCAGATACTAAACGCATAGCATATGGGAATTCTGCTTCTGTTGGAAGAACTGCTAATAATGCTCTTTCAGCCAACGCACCATGACCAATTTCACGACGTCCAGGACCACGAGAGGAACGAGTTTCCCCTACAGAGAAAGATGGGAAATTATAATGGTGAATGTAGCGTTTTTCTGTATCTAGACCAATGCCATCGATAGTTTGTTTTTCAGATAATGGAGCCAAGGTACAAATGTTTAATACTTGTGTTTGACCACGTGTGAACAAGCCAGAACCATGCGTACGTGGCAAGGCGCTAACGCGACAAGAAATAGGGCGAACTTCATCTAATTGACGGCCATCTGGACGGATTTTTTCTACCGTAATCATATGGCGCACAATTTCTTTCACCATTTTCTCTAATGTAGCGTAAATATCGCCTGCTTGCTCTGGGAATTGTTCCGCAAAATGAGCCAATACTTCTTCGAACACAGCTTGTTGTTGCTCTTCCCGTTGCACTTTATCTGCACAGCGTACAGCTGCATCTAATTTGTCATGTGCATAGGCACGAACTGCTTCTGCTACCACTGGGTCTACTTCTTTAATTGGGAACGCGCGTTTTGCATGACCAATTTCAGCTACCATAGTTTCTTGGAAAGCTACGATGTTTTTGATTTCTTCGTGAGCCGTCATGATCACTTCTAAGATGACATCTTCAGGAATTTCATTCGCTTCCCCTTCTACCATCAAGATCGCGTCTTTTGTACCAGCTACTACCATATTTAATGTAGTTGCTTCTAATTGTGCTTTGGTTGGGTTCACCACAATATTGCCCTCTACAAGGCCCATGCGCACGCCAGCGATAGGACCTGCCCATGGAATATCAGAAATAGATAATGCCGCAGAAGCACCAATCAACGCACAGATTTCAGGTGCATGGTCATGATCAACAGATAATACAGTAGCTACTACATGTACTTCATTACGGCTACCTTTATCGAATAAAGGACGAATTGGACGGTCAATCAAACGGCTATTCAAAATAGCAGACTCTGGTGGACGTGCTTCACGTTTAATAAAACCACCTGGGAATCTACCAACAGCATACATTTTTTCTTCGTAATCTACTGTTAATGGGAAAAAGTCAATATCTTTTGCCTCTTTAGATGCCGTTGCTGTAACCAATACAACCGTATCACCATATTGTACTAATGCAGAACCACTTGCTTGTTTTGCTAACTCGCCAGTTTCGATTGATAACGTGCGACCAGCAAGTTCCATTTGGAATCGATTCATTCCATGCCTCCTGTTTAATTCTTTATCCTTAAAAATCTTTATAGTTGTTATTATACACGAGTGGAGAGGGAAATACAATTTACTGATAATGGTTCGTGAAAGTTTATAAAAAAAAGATTAGACTATGTAATCTCAGTCTAATCTAGCCTCTAATATATTCAAACGTACCATTTTCATAAAATGCATGTTTGGCGTTCTTCCTATTATAAACATACTATTAATTTAACCTTTATACATGCACAAGTTACATGTGGTTACCCACATAATTAAGAGATTGAGACATTTACAGAATCACACTACTCTCAAACCACACTTTCAGCTAAAGTTTAGAAGCTTGCTATATCGCAAAACACGTAAACTTTATATGTATTTAGTTGATACCTTTTGGAAATATATATCAGCTACTGATAGTATATCATATTTTGAAAAACATTCGATAGTTATTATTAACATTTAATTACTTATAAGTAAAGAATATGGCTATACCCTAGAAATTTTAGCTTGAAAAATTTATAGAATCACACTACTCTCAAACTATTCAGCTGGTTCTGCGATGTAAGTAGTGGTTTGAGACATTTACAGAGTCACACTACTCTCAAACAATAACTCTGGATTATTTAAATCTTCTTCCGTTTGAGACATTTACAGAATCACACTACTCTCAAACAAAATGTTCTGCATTAAAGACTTTATAATAGTTTGAGACATTTACAGAATCACACTACTCTCAAACTAAACAATACATAAATAATATAAACATATTGATATACACAATAACACAAACAAAAAAATCTCAAACGTAGAAGAA
>NZ_RQVF01000008.1:0-34062 GCF_003992235.1 Veillonella sp. 3913
ATAAATTAATTCTCTTTTTTGTAATAAAATATATAATTAGGAATAAAAATACATACATAGAGTACTGTTTTGAAATACTTGTATTTCTAAGATAAAATCAATCTATACTAATTTAATATGCTTACTATAAGTAGCTTGTATTCTTTTTATTTGTTGTATATAATTTTATGCATAATGTAATATAGGTATATTAGTCAATGAAGGAAACTGGAGTGCTAACTTAAGTTTGCTAATAGGCTAATATATTTTATATGATTTTATCAGTAGAAGATAACAATTCCATAGTTTATGAGCTATAACTTAAAAATATAGGTGAAGTTATAGTTTTTTGTGTTTTCTATATAAAAGACAGTAATAATATTAAAATCATATGCGTATAGATGATAAATGAAAGGTGAGGAAGTAAATGGCATTAAATCGCATTTATAAAGTTGTGTGGAGTAAAACAAAGGGCTGCTACGTAGTTGTATCTGAATTAGCAAAACGGGTAGGTCGTAATAAGGCGAAAGCTATTGTCATTAGCTCTGCTGCTATGGCTATGGCGGTGAGTCCTGTGATGGTAAACACAGTAGGGGCGGCCATTAATAATGCAGGCACAGGTAGCGATACCAGTGTCGCTTTTGGAGGAACTTCATCAGCTAGTGGTAATAATGCAGTGGCTGTAGGGACCGAATCTCAGGCTACTCAGAACAATGCAGTGGCGGTAGGTAGAAAATCAAAAGCTACAGGAGATAGTGCTACTGCAATAGGGCTTGATGCGCAAGCATCAGGGAACTTGTCAGAGGTGCTTGGTGTTGCTGCTAAAGCAAGTGGCGTGCAAGCAGTGGCTATATCTGCTAACAGTAATGCACAGGGAGATCGATCCCTCGCTATAGGACAAAATTCTAATACAAACGGAGCTGATGCGATTGCTCTAGGTACAAATTCAAAGTCTACAAATTTATATACAGTAGCATTTGGTAGAAATACACAAGCGGCTGGGCAGCGCTCAATGGCATTTGGTAATGAGGCAAAGGCTACAGCGAATGATACAATTGCTTTTGGTTCATCTAGCGAAGCGAAGAAAAACAATGATATTATCATTGGTAAAGAAGCCCAAAGCCGTGCTGAAGGAAATGGACATAGTATTGCTATAGGCTATAATTCCACAGCAGGTTCTGATAAAGCGGGAGCAGCTACTGATGTAACAAGCACAGGGAAAAATACTGCCGCAGGTGGCGTGGCAATCGGGGTATCATCTTATACGGGGGTTAATAGGAATAATACTGCTATTAACTCTTCCGTAGCTATTGGTGCTGGTGCTGGCGCGGGGTTTCGTGCAATCAATACAGATGGTATACCAACAGGAAATGGCACTGATCCTGATGATAATGCAACTGTACTAGCTAAGGCTTTTGGTAACACATCGACAGAAGCAGGAAATAAAGATGCAGCAAATCGATTTAACTATAAAGGAGTAGATATTAATGAAGGTACTGCAGTGGGTCGTAATACCCGCGCTATCGGGGACCAAGCGGTAGCCTTAGGTGCTCAGTCGATAGCTGGTCAAGGTGCGATTGCCATTGGGGGTAATGATATTACTCAATTTGCGAATGCTAGATATTTTATGTCAAATAGAGATAATTTTGGCGTGGGAGACGTATCTGATCATGATCAAAGTGGAACGTTAGCGAGTAAAAACATTAGTCAAAAGTACCAAGAACTTGTTGGGGCTGCGTTAAATACAGCATATCAAGCTACATATGCGCAAAATGGATCTACTGTCATTGGTATGCAAGCTCATTCTACTACTCCATTGGGGGTTGCTATCGGTACGAATGCATTAGTTCGTAAGGGAGCCTATGGTGCCACGGCTATTGGATCTGGTTCTGCTATACAAGCAAATGCGGAAGCTGCAGTAGCCATCGGTATGGGTTCTTGGGTAAATGGCAAGTTTGGCGTAGCTGCAGGTACTGCTTCAAGGGCAGAGCAATCTGCGGTAGCTACTGGTTATAAAGCAGATGCTGGTGTGTCTGCTGTATCTGTTGGTGATGAGTCTAAAGCAGTTGCATCCTCCGTTGCAGTAGGTCAATTGGCAAAAGCTGAAAAAACAGCAGATATTGCGGTCGGTCAAGGCGCGGTTGCTTCTGGTGAACAAGGTGCCATTGCTATGGGTCTTGGAACACAGGCACAAGGTGATTCTTCCATCATGATTGGTGGCTCTGAAATTAATAAAGTAGCAGCAAAAACTGTGAGCTATCAAAAAGAGAAAAAGGATGCGCAAGGTCGTACGGTCATCAAATCCACTGAAAAAACAGAGACCGTTGGCGGAGAACAAATTAAGCGTACCATCCGTTCTGTAGAAATGGAAGACACTAGTGGTACTATCCAACAAGCCTATGGAGAATTAACGAATGGTGGCGTTTTGAACACAGCTACCTTAAATTATTCCTTGGCGGAGAATAAAAATGGTCATGGATCTATTTCCATGGGGATTCACTCCCTATCTACTGGTAATCTAGGAACTGCTATTGGTACTGGTGCACGTGTCACGAAATTAGGTGGTGTGGCCCTAGGCACAGGTGCTATTTCTGAACTACAAAATGGGGTGGCTATCGGTACAGGTTCTAGAGCGGATAAGAGCTCTATTGGTACTCGACAAACAGATATTTCCTATGATAAAGAAGGTAAAATTGTACCATTTGATAGTAAAAAAGTAGCCTATACATTCTATTGGGCAGGTGGCACAAATACGTCTGAAGGTGACGTAGTATCTTTTGGTTCACCAGGGGCAGAACGTCAATTGAAAAACGTAGCAGCTGGCCGTATTGCAGATGATTCTACAGATGCTATCAATGGTTCTCAGTTGAATTCCGTTACAAAACGTATGTCCAGTGGTTGGGCTGTAGAAGCTGAAAAAGATAAAACTAGTTCAGGTGTATTGAAATTAAATGGTACTGTTGCTACAGCGGGAACTGAAGTGCATTCTACTGATGGTAAAACAACAACACGAGAAAATCCAGGTACGGCTACAGGTCATATAGATAAAGTACGTCTTAATGATGAAGTAAAAATTCGTGTAGGCGATAACTTGGTGTTACATCAAGAAGATGCATCTAGACCAGTCTATGAAGATCCAGATAATCCAGAGCGTCAAACGGGAACACGTGTAACGTCTAAATTCACCTATTCCTTGAATCCAGAATTAACGGGATTAAAAAGTGCTCAGTTTAAAAATGATGCAGGCGATACGACTACTATCAATGGTGCTGGAGTGACAGTCAATCCAGTAACTGCGGGGAAACAACCTGTTTCGTTAACGACTGCAGGTTTGAATAATGGTGGTAATGCGATTTCTAATGTGGCAGGTAATTTACCAGAAACTAAAAATAACGATGCTACTACAGGGGCAAGTAATGCCACTACATCCCAAGCAGCGCCAACTTTAGGGAATGCTGCTAATCAAGTAAATCCGACGAATGCAGCGACAGTATCTGACGTGTTGAATGCAGGTTGGAATTTACAAGGTAATAACAAAGCTGTAGATTTTGTGAAGCCTTATGATACTGTGAACTTTGTCAATGGAGATGGCACGACAGCTACTGTAGAAAGTACAGATGGTAAAACATCTACTGTGAAATACAGCGTAAACCTTGGCGATGGCTTGAAAAAAGATGATGCGACCAACAAAATCACTGTGAGCGCAGCTGACAAATCTTTAACTGTTGGAACAGATGGAGTTAAGGTAAACCCAGGAGATAAGTCATTAAAAACAACAGATGCTGGTTTAACCGTCAATACAGCTGATAAATCCTTAGAAGTAACAGATGCTGGCTTAAAGGTCAAAGCCGGAGATAAAACGTTAACTACTGATGAAAAGGGTTTAAAAGTAAATACCGGTGAAATTGAATCTGTTACTACTGGTGCTAACCCTGGTACTGTGAAAGTAAAAGATGGCGATACTGGTAAAGTGGCTACCGTAGATTCTGTAGTTAATGCTGTAAATAGTGCTGCTTGGATTGCGACCTCTGAGAAAACAGCCGATGGTGAGTTAGGTGCAACACCAACAGATCAATCTGTGAAAGCAGGCGACAAAGTTACTTTTGAAGCAGATAAAAACATTAAGATTACACAAGCAGGTAGTAAGTTTACTTTTGCTACAAAAGATAATGTATCTTTCGATACTGTACAAGTAGGTGGTAGTGAAGGGCCTAAATTTGCTAAAGCAGCTGATGGTTCTATTAAAGTATCCGATAAAGATGGTACAGAACCTGTAAAAATTACAAATGTAAAAGATGGCGATATCTCTGCAGATTCCAAAGATGCTATTAACGGTAGTCAATTCCATAAGCTAGCGAATAATACTATCCAATTAAAAGGCCAAACAGGTGATAATGCTGCTACTGAAACAGATGAACAAGAACTAGATAAAAAAGGTGGTATTAAATTTACTGTTAAATCTAGCGATGGCACATTGTTAGATGTAGCGGCAAAAGGCGACACGATTACATTAACTCCAAAAACAGCGACCCTAACAACAGGAGCTGATGGCGTGCCAACAGCGGATACGACAAATGGCAAATTGGTTACTGCTGATCAATTGGTGAATACCTTAACAGAAATGGGTTGGAAAGCGACAGCAGATAAAGATGGCTCTGGTACTGTGTCTGGCGCTGCTACAGAGTTAATCAAAGCAGGTAATACAGTAACTTTCAAAGCTGGTGATAATTTAGCTGTTAAACAAGATGGTAAAAACTTTATCTATTCCTTGCAAAAAGAGTTAACTGGTCTAACAAGCGCTGAATTTAAAAACCAAGCTGGTGATAAAACTGTAATCAATAGTGATGGTGTAACAATCACACCTGTTACTAATGGTAAACAACCAGTATCTTTAACAAAAGATGGTTTAAATAATGGTGGTAACCCAATTACTAATGTAGGCGGCAACTTAGATGGTGCTAAAACAGGTACAAATGCACCAACAACTAGCGCAACAGCACCAACATTGGGAACAGGAACTGACCAAGTAAACAAAAATAATGCAGCCACAGTAGGTGACGTATTAAACGCTGGTTGGAACTTACAAAATAATGATGCAGCGAAAGATTTCGTGAAACCATATGACACTGTGAACTTTGTTAATGGTGAGGGTACAACAGCTGTCGTAGAAACGACAACAGATCAGTCAACCTCTAAAATTAAATACAATGTAAACACTGGTAATGGTTTAGAAAAAACTACAGATAACAAAATTACTGTAAAACCAGGAGATAAGTCTTTAGAAGTAACTGATGCTGGTGTTGCAGTAAAAAAAGCAGATCAGTCTTTAGAAGTAACTGATGATGGCTTAAAAGTTAAAACCGATAATAAAACAATTACTACAGGTAAAGATGGTCTTACTGTTAATACAGGTACTGTGAATGCTGTTGAACAAGGCGATAAAAAAGGTACCGTGGAAGTACCAACTGCTGACGCAGGAAAAATTGCTACTGTAGATACAGTTGCCAAGGCTGTGAATAATGCTGCTTTCACATTGAAAGCAAGTGCTAATGGTGGTACAAGAAATGCAGGCAGTGGTGTTACTACCGATGGTGAATCCATTAAAGCAGGCAGTACTATAGAAATGATTTCTGGCAAAAACCTAGATGTAAAACATGATGCGAATGGTAAAATCACATTTGCTACGGTGGAGAATCCTTCTTTCAACACTATTCAAGTAGGTGGAGATCAAGGACCAAAATTATCTAAAACAGATGATGGTAATATCAAAGTGTCTGACAAAGATGGTACAAACCCAGTCAATATTACGAATGTGAAATCTAATCTGCCTGATACGCAAAATAGCGATGCTCCGAACACAGCGACAAACCCAAGTAATGCTACTAAATCACAAGCAGCTCCAACATTGGGAACATCCGCTAACCAAGTAAATCCAGCAAATGCAGCTACTGTTGGTGATGTGTTAAACGCAGGTTGGAATTTACAAGGTAATGGTTCAGCGGTGGATTTCGTAAAACCGTATGACACAGTGAACTTTGTAAACGGTGTGAATACGACAGCTGTTGTATCCACTGTGGATGGTAAAACAAGCAATGTAACATATAATGTCACAGGCTTACCGATTACCTATACTGATAAAGATGGTAATCCAGTATCTAAAATTGGCGATAATTTCTACAAAGTTAATGACAAAGGTCAACCATTAGATGCTAAAGGCAATCCAAGCACGAAGGTGAATAAAGATGGTAAACCAGTAGATGATGAAGGTAATGTCATCGATCCGATTAATACAACTAATAATCCTGTAAAAACATCCTTAGTGAATCCAGCACCTGAAGCTAATAAAACAGGCACAACAAGTCCTACTACATTGGATAATGTGACAAGCAAGTTGGAGAATTATAAAGCTGATCCAGTGAATGGTAAAGAACCAGCTAAAAATAGTTTGCGAGATTTAACGAATACAAATGTAACGGATAACACAGTAGCAACAGTCGGAGATATCCGTAATATGGGTTGGATTGTGTCTTCCGATAAAACAACAGGTGCTAATGGAACAACAACTGCCACTGAATATTCTGAGGCAGTGAAAAATGCCAATGAAGTACGATTTGTCGGTGAAGGCAGTGCTATTGTATCTGGTAAAACAGATGACAAAGGTGTACGTACAATCACTGTAAAAGTAGATAGTCAAACAGGTCTCAATAAAACTGTGACTCCTGTGAATTACACGAAAGCAGATGGTACTAAAGTATATCCTCAAGAAGTGGATAATGGAGATGGAACTAAGACAGTTAAATTCTTTGAAAATCCAGATGGTACGGGTAAGGAAATTCCAAGCACAGAAGTCATTACTTCTGTGAACGGACCAAAAGGAACAACTACTCCAGCAACATTGTCTAACGTAAAATCTAACCTTCCTGATACTAAAAATAGTGATACTGCCAATACAGCAGATGCGCCAAGCAATGCGACGAAATCTCAAGCAGCACCAAATACAACAAATAAAGATGGCGACAAATATATCAATCCAAATAATGCCGCTACAGTATCTGATGTATTGAATGCAGGTTGGAACTTACAAGGTAATGGTACAGCCGTAGATTTTGTGAAACCATATGATACAGTTAATTTTGTAAATGGGTTGAACACCACAGCTGTAGTATCTACTGTGGATGGTAAGACAAGCAATGTAACATACAATATAACAGGCTTGCCTGTGACATACACAACAGAAGATGGTACACCAGTGACTAAAATTGGTGACAAATACTATAAAGTTAACGATCAAGGTCAACCATTAGATGGTACAGGTGCGCCAGTTACGAAGTTCAACAAAGATGGTAAACCACTTGATGCAAATGGACAGGAAGTTCCTGATGTGAACATTACAGATAAACCATTAAAAACATCCTTGGTAAACCCAGCACCAGAAGCTAATAAAACGGGTACAACAAGTCCAACATCCTTGAGCAATGTGAAAAACAACATTCCAACAGTAAATGATGAAGATAAAACAGCTCATAAGGCAGATGGAACTGCAATTGGTGGCAAAAACAATACAGAAGCGCCAATTACAGCAGGAGATGCAGCCAACTTGTTGAAACCTATTGTGAATGGAGTAGCAAATCCTAACTTCGTAGGCAACAACGCAGCTACAGTCTCCGATGTATTGAACGCTGGTTGGAATTTACAAAACAATGGTGCAGCGAAAGACTTCGTAAAACCATATGATACAGTAAACTTTGTGAACGGTGGTAATACAACAGCTGTAGTGACAACGAATGCTGCAGGTACTGCAAGCGATGTGACTTTCAACGTAACAGGATTACCTGTGACATACACAACAGAAGATGGTGCACCAGTATCTAAAGTAGGAGATAAATACTACAAAGTTAACGATAAAGGTCAACCTATCAGTGATGCAGGTAAACCAGCAGTAGGCAAAAATAATGATGGTAAATTGGTTGATGAAAATAACAATGTAATTGAACCAATTGATACAACAAAACCATTAAAAACTGCGTTAGTTAATCCAACACCAGCAGGAGATAAACCTAATACAACAACAGCTACACAATTAGGCAATGTAACATCTGGCTTGGACAAATATGGTGATACAGTAGATGGAAAAGAAGTTCCAGGTTCTACAAAAGCGAATAATGGCTTAGTAGATTTATCCAAACCAGCAAATGGAGATGCACCAAAAGTAAGCGATAACACAGCTGCTACTGTAGGTGATCTACGTAACATGGGTTGGATTGTATCTTCTAACAAAACAACAGGCGAAAATGGTGCAGTGACTACTGATGAATACTCTGCAACAGTGAAAAACGCTAACGAAGTGAAATTTGTAGGCGAAGGTACAGCTGTCGTATCTGGTAAAACAGATGACAAAGGTGTTCGTACAATCACTGTAAAAGTAGATGACCAAACGTCTACAAACAATGCAGTAACACCTGTGGTGTACACAGATAAAGATGGTAAACAAGTATATCCAACTGGTAAAACAGATAAAGATGGAAACCAAATCTTCAATACTAAACCAGATGGAAAAGGAGAGGATGTAACAGGTCCTGTTAAAACAACAATTAATGGACCAAAAGGAACCACAAGTCCAACATCCTTGAGCAATGTGAAAAACAACATTCCAGCAGTGAATGATGCTGATAAAAAAGTAACAAATTCTGATGGAACAGATAAACCAGATGCAGGTAATGTAGCAAACATTAACAAAGCGCCATTGACAGCAGAAGAAGCAGCGGACTTGTTGAAACCAACAACAAAAGATGGCAAATCAAATCCTAACTTCGTAGGCAACAATGCAGCCACAGTATCTGACGTATTGAACGCAGGTTGGAATTTACAAAACAATGGCACTGCGAAAGACTTCGTGAAACCATATGACACAGTAAACTTCGTGAACGGTTTAAATACAACAGCGGTTGTAACAACATCTGATGATGGTACAACAAGCAATGTGACATACAATGTAACAGGCTTGCCTGTGACATACACAACAGCAGATGGTATACCAGTATCCAAAATTGGAGATAAATTCTACAAAGTAAATGACAAAGGTCAACCAGTAGATGAACAAGGTAACCCAAGCACGAAAGTGAACAACAATGGAGAACCTATCGATGGTAATGGCAATGTGATCAACCCAATTGATACAGCGGCAAAACCATTGAAAACATCCTTGGTAAACCCAGCACCGGAAACTAATAAAACTGGCACAACAAGTCCAACAACTTTGGATAATGTAACTAGCAAATTAACAAATTATAGTGACCCAGAAGTTAATGGTAAAGCGCCAGTTCGTAATAACTTAGTAGACTTGTCTAAACCAGAACAAGGTGAACCGAATGTAAGCGATAATACAGCCGCTACTGTAGGTGATCTACGTAACATGGGTTGGATTGTATCTTCTAACAAAACAACAGGTGAAAATGGTGCAGTCACTACTGATGAATACTCTGCAACAGTGAAAAACGCTAACGAAGTGAAATTTGTAGGCGAAGGTACAGCTGTCGTATCTGGTAAAACAGATGACCAAGGTGTTCGTACAATCACTGTAAAAGTAGATGACCAAACGTCTACAAACAATGCGGTAACACCTGTGGTGTACACAGATAAAGATGGTAAACAAGTGTATCCAACTGGTAAAACAGATAAAGATGGTAACCAAATCTTCAATACTAAACCAGATGGAAAAGGCGAGGATGTAACAGGTCCTGTTAAAACAACAATTAATGGACCAAAAGGAACTACAAGCCCAACATCCTTAAGCAATGTGAAAAATAACATTCCAGCAGTGAATGATGCTGATAAAAAAGTAATAAATGCTGATGGAACAGATAAACCAGATGCAGGTAATGTAGCAAACATTAACAAAGCTCCATTGACAGCAGAAGAAGCAGCGGACTTGTTGAAACCAACAACAAAAGATGGCAAATCAAATCCTAACTTCGTAGGCAACAATGCAGCCACAGTATCTGACGTATTGAACGCAGGTTGGAATTTACAAAACAATGGCACTGCGAAAGACTTCGTGAAACCATATGACACTGTAAACTTCGTGAACGGTTTAAATACAACAGCGGTTGTAACAACATCTGATGATGGTACAACAAGCAATGTGACATACAATGTAACAGGATTGCCTGTAACATACACTACAGCAGATGGTACACCAGTATCCAAAATTGGAGACAAATACTACAAAGTTAATGAACAAGGTCAACCATTGGATTCCAATGGTAAGCCAGCTACAAAAATCAATGAAAATGGAGTGCCTGTTGGTGAAGATGGACAACCAATTTCTGAAGTTAATATTACAGATACTCCATTAACATCTAAATTAGTGAATCCAAATGCTAAAAATACAGATGCTGAACCAAATAAGAAAACTACAGATCCTACACAATTAGGAAATGTAACATCTGGCTTGCAAAAATATGGTGATACAGTAGATGGAAAAGAAGTTCCAGGTTCCACAAAAGCTAACAATGGTTTAGTTGATTTATCTACACCAACAGATGGGGCAAAACCTAAAGTAAGCGACAATACAGCCGCTACAGTAGGCGATTTGCGTAATATGGGTTGGATTGTATCTTCTGACAAAACAACAGGTGAAACAGACAAGGCCTATACAGATACAGTGAAAAATGCTAACGAAGTGAAATTCATTGGCGAAGGTACAGCTATCGTATCTGGTAAAACAGATGGCAATGTACGTACCATCACTGTAAAAGTAGATGACCAAACGTCTACAAATAACTCAGTTACACCTGTTAATTACACAAAAGCAGATGGTACTAAGGTATATCCTAAGACGGTGACAGATCCAAAAACAGGTAAAGAAGAAGTTAAATTCTTTGAAAATCCAGACGGATCTGGTGCAGAAGTTCCAAAAGGTGATGTGGTTACATCTATCAATGGACCAGAAGGCACAACAAGCCCAACTACATTGAAAAATGTGAAAAACAACATTCCAAATGTAAATGATGGCTCCAAAACAATTACAAATCCTGATGGTACAGAAAAAACAGGCGATGTAGAAAATATCAACAAAGCGCCATTAACAGCAGAAGAAGCAGCAGCATTAGCAAATCCAAAAACAAAAGATGGACAAACAAATCCTAAGTACATTGGTAACAATGCAGCTACAGTATCTGACGTATTAAACGCAGGTTGGAATTTACAAAACAATGGAGCAGCCCGTGACTTTGTGAAACCATTCGATACTGTGAACTTTGTAAACGGTGTGAATACGACAGCCGTAGTGACTACATCTGAAGATGGAACCACAAGCAATGTGACATACAATGTAACAGGATTGCCTGTGACATACACTACAGCAGATGGTACACCAGTATCCAAAATTGGAGACGATTATTATACAGTGAATGATAAAGGTCAACCAATTGATGCAAATGGTAAGCCAAGTGCGAAGGTGAATAAAGATGGTAAACCTGTGGATGAAAATGGAAATGTTATCAAACCAATCGATACAACTGCAAACCCATTAACCTCTTCTTTGGTGAATCCAAATGTTAAAAATACAGATACTGAACCAAATAAGAAAACTACAGATCCTACACAATTAGGAAATGTAACATCTGGCTTACAAAAATATGGTGATACAGTAGATGGAAAAGAAGTTCCAGGTTCTACAAAAGCTAATAATGGTTTAGTAGATTTATCTACACCAACAGATGGGTCAAAACCTAAAGTAAGCGACAATACAGCTGCTACAGTAGGCGATTTGCGTAACATGGGTTGGATTGTATCTTCTGACAAAACAACAGGTGAAACAGACAAGGCCTATACAGATACAGTGAAAAATGCAAATGAAGTGAAATTCGTTGGCGAAGGTACAGCTATCGTATCTGGTAAAACAGATGACAAAGGTGTACGTACCATCACTGTAAAAGTAGATGACCAAACGTCTACGAATAACTCAGTTACACCTGTTAATTACACAAAAGCAGATGGTACTAAGGTATATCCTAAGGCTGTGAGAGATCCAAAAACAGGTAAAGAAGAAGTTAAATTCTTTGAAAATCCAGATGGATCTGGTGCAGAAGTTCCAAAAGGAGATGTGGTTACATCTATCAACGGACCAGAAGGGACAACAAGCCCAACTACATTGAAAAATGTGAAAAACAACATTCCAAATGTAAATGATGGCTCCAAAACAATTACAAATCCTGATGGTACAGAAAAAACAGGCGATGTAGAAAACATCAACAAAGCGCCATTAACAGCAGAAGAAGCAGCAGCATTAGCAAATCCAAAAACAAAAGATGGACAAACAAATCCGAAGTATATTGGTAACAATGCAGCCACAGTATCTGACGTATTGAACGCAGGTTGGAACTTACAAAATAATGGAGAATCTCGTGATTTTGTAAAACCATATGATACAGTGAACTTTGTCAATGGTCTTGGTACCACCGCAGTGGTAACAACTCGTGAGGATAACACGGCAAGTGATGTTACATTTAATGTAAAAGCAGCTAATGGTTCTGTAACGGTTGACGAAAATGGTGTAAAAGTAACTACTGGTGAAATGAAGCCAGCAGTAGGTACGGATAATAAGGAAACAGGAGCTATTGCTACCCCTGCAGATCCAGCTACAGCTAAGCAATTAAAAGACACCTTAGCAGCTGCTGAAAAAGACTTGTCTGCAGCAAGAGCAGCTTTAAAAGAAGCAGAAAAAGCATTAGCGGCAGATCCAAAAGATCCAGCATTACAACAAGCGGTGGCAGATAAGAAAGCTGATGTAGCTGCTAAACAAACACCAGTAGATACAGCACAGAAAGCGCATGATGAGGCAGGATTGAACAAAGTGGCTACCGTACAAAATGTAGCGGAAGCCATCAACAATGCGGGCTTCAACTTGAAAACATCTGCTGACGGGGGAGAAAAACTTACTGGAACTAAGGATGACGGAGAGTTAATTAAACCAAGCAATACTGTGGAAATGGTAGCAGGAAATAACTTGACTGTGAAACAGGATGCAAATGGTAAAATTACATACGCTACGAAAGATAATGTGACTTTCACAAATGTGGATACAGGCACGTTGAACGTAGGTAGCCCAAATACTTATACAGATGGTAAAGGTAATACGTACACGAAAGTGGGCGACAACTATTACAAACCAGCTGATGTAGTGAATGGCGCTCCAAAATCAGGTGCAACACCAGTGGATGTAACAACAACGCCTGTTACACCAGTGAGCCCTGTGACAATGAAAGCAGAAGCGGCAAAACCAGCTACGAATAATGCATCAGATGCACAACCATCTTCCGCATTAAATGTCACATCTAAGGATGGTAAACCAACTCAAATTACAGGTGTAGGTTCCACGTTGAACACTAAATCTGTAGATACTACACCACAAGGTACAGCGCCAGGTGCTACTCCTAACACAACACCAACAAACTTAGTTGATTTGGAAGGTACAGCCGATGCGCCTGTGAATAAAAACGCAGCAGCTACGGTAGGTGACTTACAAAATATGGGCTGGGTTGTATCTGCCAAAGATGGTAATGGCTACAAAGATGTGGTGAAAAACGCAAATGTAGTTGACTTCAAAGGCGGTAAGGGTATTGAAATTACTGGTAAAACATTGACTGATGGCACTCGTGAAATTACGGTAGGTATCAAAGAAGGGGAAGTTACGAATAAAGTAACGATAACTAATGCAAATGGTACAAAAACTGATGCAGTTAAAATTGGAGATAACTACTACAAAGTAGACAAAGATGGTAAACCAATAGGATTCGAAAAAGGTCCAGATGGTAAACCAGCAGGTACTCCATTGAAGGTTGATCCTAAGACTGACAAAGTAACGAATGCGGGCGCAGGCTTTGTGACAGGTAATACAGTGGCGAATGCAATCCAAGATTCTGGTTGGAATGTAGGTATTGGTTCTACTGATAAAGACTACAGTAAAGATGCAAAAGTGTACGACAAGGTAAATCCAAATGACGATGTGAAATTCGCAAATGGTGCTAACACGAATGTATCTATGGTGACTGTGGACGCTCTTAATGAGGATGGTACTAAGAAAGCAACTACATTTGTCAAAGTAGATGTGAATAGAGATCTTAAAATTGATTCTGTCACAACTGGTGGCACAGCAGTTGATAAAAATGGTAACAACCTTGTGAAAGTGGGCGATGATTACTATAAAGAGTCCGACATTGATCCAGTGACAAAACAACCAAAACCTAATGCAAAACCAGTTCCAAAAGCTGATGTGACACCGGCCAAAGATGGTGCGATGATCGTGAAAAATGCTGACGGCAAAGATGTAGTGTCTGCAACAGTTGGTAAAGATGGTAGCGGTGCCTTCGCAGTCAAAGGCAAAGATGGTAAAGACGGCATTTCCATGACAGCGAAAGATGGACAAGGTGCCATCGGTGTGAATGGTAAAGATGGTGCTACTACAACCATAAAAGGTGATACCATTACGATCAAAGATAAAGATGGTAACACTAACACAAGTACACCAACATCTAATGAGTTGAAAGATACTAAGGGAAATACCAATACATCTACAGCAGACAAAATTGAGCTAAAAGACAAAGCTGGTAATACCAATACAAGTACTCCGACAACTAATGTATTGAAGGATACAAATGGAAATACGAATACTTCTAATGCTGCAGGAACTACTTACAAAGATAAAGATGACAATACAGCTGTAGTAGGACCTAAGGAAATTGCTTTAACAGATAAATCTGGTGATAATAAGGCATCATTCACCAATAAAGATTTAATTTTTAATGCAACGGATCCGAAGACTGGCGTAGAAAAAACATCGCATGTATCTGGTGATAAGATAGCCTTTACTACAACTGATGAAATGGAAAAAGTATTCGATAAAGATGGTAAACCAGTTATCGATCCTACTACTGGAAAACAAAAAGAAGTAGTAAAAATGGAAAAAGTATTCGATAAAGATGGTAAACCAGTTATTGATCCTACTACTGGAAAGCAAAAAGAAGTGATTAAAAATCCTGGTAACTCTACGGAGTATACGAACGAAGGATTGAAAGTCATTCCAAATAGTACAGTAGCTCGTGATGCAAATGGAAATCTTACATATGTAGATAAAGATAATAAGCCTGTCATGAAAGACAAAGATGGTAACTTTGTGTATATGGGTAAAGATGGAAAACCAGGCGAGAAATATGCGGGTGCTGTAGGAGCTTTAAAACCAAATGTAGTAGATAATACTCGAGTTATTTCCTTCGGTATGGATAAACCAGTATTGGATGAAAAGGGTAACCCTGTAACCGGTCCAGATGGTAACCCGCTTATGACAGAAGGTATCTCTGCAGGTATGCAACAAATGCACAATCTTGCACCAGGTACGAAAGATACGGATGCAGTTAACGTGTCTCAATTACGAGGTACAACGATCAATATCAACAATCGTATTAATCGTTCTGGCGCACAAGCGGCTGCATTAGCTGGATTACAAACTATTCAATATGATCCATTGGAGCCAACTCAAGTGTCTGCAGGCCTAGGATACTATCAAGGTGCTAGTGCGTTAGCTCTTGGAGTGAACCACTACAAAAATGAATCTACTTTATTCCATCTAGGTGCTTCCTTTAATGGATATGGTAGTGAAGTGATGGCCAATGCTAGTGTGACTTGGAAATTTGGTGCTCGTGCTGATGAAACAGC
This sequence comes from Veillonella sp. 3913, assembly GCF_003992235.1. Taxonomy (NCBI): domain Bacteria; kingdom Bacillati; phylum Bacillota; class Negativicutes; order Veillonellales; family Veillonellaceae; genus Veillonella; species Veillonella sp. 3913. The sequence continues at coordinate 15,694 of NZ_RQVF01000008.1, forward strand.
TGTGAAAGACACATTCCGTCAAGGACCAATCAGTGCCTCTTACACATTACAAGATAAGGTATCTGCCTTAGAAGCACAAAACCAAATCCAAAAAGACCAATTAAATGAATTGCGTGCTACCAATGCTGCTCAAAAAGCAGAAAATGAAGCACAACGTGAAGAATTGGCTCTTGTAAAAGCACAAGTAGCAGAACTGTATAAACTGTTGAAAGGTTAAACTGAATGATAATGAAGACTATCGTTCATTGTAGACAGTTATACTAGAACAATACAGTGTAATAGAAGAACCTGAATCTCAGTGAGATGAGATTCAGGTTCTTTTTTATTCGCCATGGATCATGAATGGGAATAGATACTGCTGTTGATGCAGAAATATTTGCCCACACCTTCATGAAAAAAAGATGAAGTAAAAATAAAACTTATCTTTTTCTATGAGTTTTAGTAATGTATGTACAAGTTCGGTATTTACGATTAATTAAACAATAAACATGAATGGAAATAAAATAATGTAATTGTAAACAGATAGTGTAAAACTTGAGAGCATTTGAGAATATATCTAAAAAAATAAGTATTTTATAAAAGTTTTTTCATTTAAAAAAGAATAAAAATTCATTTTTTACTATATTAGTCAGAATGAATAAAAATGGTATAAAATACGTTTAAACTATACTAAATGCGTATAAACGCAAAAATATATTGTATAATTCTATATTTTTCGATATAATTCGATGTATAGAAATGAAAAAAATGACATTACTATTAATATAGTGTGATGTATGAGGAAAACTGTAATATGTAAATAAGTATATACATTATAGTTTTTCGTTTTATTAATAGTAAGTTGTCAAGTATAGGAGTATATGTAAAGTAATTAAGAAAGGATAGGGAATCAAATGGGATTAAATCAAATTTACAAAGTAGTTTGGAGCAAAACAAAAGGATGTTACGTAGTAGTATCTGAATTAGCAAAACGAGTAGGCCGCAACAAAACAAAAGCTGTGGTAGTTGCTACAGCAGCTATGGCTATGGTGGTGGGTCCTATGGCAGTAGGTGTAGATACAGTAGAAGCAGGGGTTGCTATTGGTAGTACTACGGATAATACAATCGATAAAGGCACTGCTTTAACTAATAGCAGTAGTATTGCTATTGGTAGGGATGCTAATGCAAGTAGACAAGGTAACAATGTTGTTATTGGTGATGAAACTGACGCTAATGGAGCAGGTAACATTGTCATTGGTAGACATGCTTTCGCAGGTTTTGACGGTAGAGGTAATGAGAAAAAATCCTCTCAATCCGTTGCAATTGGTGCTGGTAATGCGAGACATGAAGGGGCTAAAGCCTTTGGAGATCAATCTGTTGCATTAGGTGCTAATACAATGGCATACGGTAACTCTTCCATTGCTATTGGTAATGATGACGTAGATAGAGCAGTTGCAGCCACTACGACATATACAAACTCTGATGGAAATAAAGTAACAGGTACTGTTGGTGCTGCTTATACTGACCTTACAGGTAAAAACTTACATACAGATGGTGGTCGTTATAAAGATACTAAATCTGGTGAAGCAGCTATTGCCATCGGTGTAAAAGCGCAAGCTGGAGATATTTCTGTGGCTCTTGGTACAGGTGCGGCTGCAGAGAAAGTCAATGCTACTGCACTTGGTTCTGGAGCGACAGCAACATTTGATAACTCTGTAGCACTAGGTGGTGGTTCAGTAACAGATAAAGAAGGTACGAAACAAACATCTGTAACGGTTAATGGACATACATACAATTGGAGTGGTGGTTCCACAACTGGTAAAGGTGACGTAGTATCTATTGGTAAAGCAGGTTATGAACGTCAGTTAAAGAACGTAGCCGCTGGTGAAGTATCTGAAACTTCCACTGATGGTATCAATGGTTCTCAGTTATATGGCATTTTGAATAACATGACAATAGATCCAACATTCTTATATGCTGGTGACGATGCTGATAAAGGCGAGGTAACAGGTGCTGATGCGGATGCGAAAAAAGCGGATGCAGATAAAAAGAAAATTGTAAGCAGAAGTATGAAAGAAAGCCGTTTGAACTTGTTAGGTGGTGCAGATAAAACTAAATTATCTAATGATAATATCGGTGTAAATTACGAAAATGGCAACACTTTAACATTTAAATTGGCAAAAGATTTAAAAGGATTGGACAGCACTAATGTAGGTGGTATTGTAACTAATGCTGATGGCATTAACATGAATAACAAACCAATTATGAATGTAGCAGGTAACCTACCAGGTGCAAAAGAAGGAACTGAAGAACCTACAACATCTTCTGAAGGTCCAGCGGCAGCAGATTTGCCAAATATCAAAAAGAATGCGGCTACTGTAGGCGATGTATTAAATGCAGGTTGGAACTTACAAAACAATGGAGACGCTAAAGATCTTGTTAAACCATATGACACTGTAAACTTTATCAATGGTGAAGGTACAACAGCTGTAGTAGAAACAACAGATAATAAAGTATCCACTGTAAAATTTGATGTAAAACTTGGCACAGGTTTGAAAAAAGATAAAGACGGTAATATCGGCGTAGATGCAGGCAATATTACAAATGAAAATGGTGCCCCAAAAGTGGAAGATGCAGATAAAGATAAAGTAGCTACTGCAGGTAATGTAGCAGATGCTATTAATAACTCTTATTGGACAGCATCTGCAGAAAAAGATGGCGAAGTAATTGGTACAGACGATAAAATTAACCCTAGCGGTAAAGTAACTTTTGACGCTGGTAAAAACATTGAAATTGATCACAGCACTCCAAATAAATTTACTTTTAAAACAGTAGATAAGCCAGAGTTTACAGGTGTTGATTTAAAAGATAAAGATGGCAATAAAGTTAACTTAGCTCCAACAGCGGATGGTCTAAAATTAGGTAAAGGCGATAATAACGAACCTGCTAATATTACGAATGTAACATCCGGTTTAAAACCATATGCTGAAACAACACCAGATTCTCCAGATGCTAAAAAAGGTCTAGTTGATTTATCTAAGCCAAAAGATGGATCTGCTCCAACAGTAAGTGATAATACAGCAGCCACTGTAGGTGATTTACGTAACATGGGATGGGTTGTATCTGCTGATAAAACAACAGGTGATTTAGGTAAACCATACTCTGAAGCTGTAAAAAATGCTAATGAAGTGAAATTTGTAGGTACAGGTAGTGCTACTGTTTCTGGTAAAACAGATGAAAATGGTGTACGTACAATTACTGTCGATGTGAATGATCAAGCAGTGGCCAATAATGCAGCGGCTCCTGTTGTGTATACAGATGAAAATGGTGACCGTGTATATCCTACTGGTAAAAAAGATGACAAAGGGAACCCAATTTTCAGCAAAAATCCAGATGGTTCTGGTGATCCTGTAACAGGTCCAATCAAAACAAGTATTAATGGACCAAAAGGAACAAAATCTCCAACTACATTGGATAATGTAGCAGGCAACTTACCAGGTGCAAAAGAAGGTACAGATGCTCCTACTACATCTTCTGAAGGTCCAGCGCCAGCTGACGTGCCAAACATTAAAAATAATGCAGCTACTGTAGGAGATGTATTAAATGCAGGTTGGAACTTGCAAAACAATGGAGATGCTAAAGATTTTGTTAAACCATATGACACTGTAAACTTTATCAATGGTGAAGGTACAACAGCTGTAGTAGAAACAACAGATAATAAAGTATCTACTGTAAAATTTGATGTAAAACTTGGTACAGGTTTGAAAAAAGATGACAAAGGTAATATCACGGTAGATGCAGGCGATATTACTAATGAAAATGGTGCGCCAAAAGTTGCAGATGCAGATAAAGGTAAAGTGGCAACTGTAGATACAGTGGCAAAAGCTATTAATGATTCCTATTGGATTGCTTCTGCGGAAAAAGATGGTAAAACAATTGGTGCAGATGATAACGTTAAACCTAGTACAAAAGTAACGTTTGATGCTGGTAAAAATATTGAAATTGATCACAGCACTCCAAATAAATTTACTTTCAAAACAGTAGATAACCCAGAGTTTAAAACTCTTGATTTAAATGATGGGGCTGGCAATAAAGTTAACTTAGCTCCAACAGCAGATGGCTTAAAAGTAGGTAAAGGCGACAATAATGATCCAGTTAATATCACGAATGTAGCAGGCAATTTACCAGGTGCGAAACCAGGTACAACTGCTCCAACTACAGATTCTGAAGGCCCAACAGCAGAAGAATTGCCGAAAATTGCTAACAATGCAGCTACTGTAGGTGACGTATTAAATGCAGGCTGGAATTTGAAAAACAATGGTGAAGCACGTGACTTTGTGAAACCATATGACACTGTTAACTTTGTAGATGGTGCCAATACAACAGCAGTAGTAACGACGTCTAAAGATGGTAAATCTAGCGATGTAACATACAATGTAACAGGCCTTCCCATTACATACACAGATAAAGATGGAAAACCAGTATCTAAAATTGGTGATAACTTCTATCCAGTAAATGAAAAAGGTCAACCTATTACTTCAGAGGGTAAACCAGCAGTGGGAACAAATGATAAAGGTGAACCTATTACAGAAGATGGTACAGTAATTAAACCAATTGATCCAAAAGCAAATCCATTAAAAACATCCTTGGTAAATCCAGCTCCTGAAAAAGGTAAAACACCTACAAATAGCCCAACACAATTAGGTAATGTAGCTAATGGTGCAGAGACTTTTAAACCGGCTGATGATGTAAAATTAGCAAATGATGGTAAATGGTACCCAGCAAATCAAGTAGAACCTAATGGACAACCAAAAAAGGATGCCACACCTGCACCAAGCCCATTGGTTACAAAAAATGAAGCTGGTGATATTCTTGAAAAGGGTAATGATGGTAACTGGTATAAAGCTGATGATTTAGTAAATGGTGAGCCAAAACCTAATGTAGATGAACAAAAACCTGTGGCAAAACCAGAGAATGCTGATAAAGCAGGTCTTGTAAACTTTGCAAACTCTAATCCTAATAATGTAGCTACTGTTGGGGATTTACAAAACATGGGCTTCGTAGTAGCTGCCAAAGATAATGGTTATACAGAACAAGTTCGTAATGCTAATAAGGTAGAGTTCAAAGGTGATAATGGTGTACAAGTAACTGGTAAAACATTAGAAGATGGTACTCGTCAAATTAATGTATCTTTAAAAGAAGGTCGTGTAACAAATAATGTAATCATTACTGGTGCAGATGGTAAAGAAGTTAAGGGTGTACGTGGTGCAGATGGTAAAATCTATAAAAAAGACCCTAAAACTGGCAAAGCCATGAAAGAAGAGCTTCCAATCAAACCAACAGACACAGTAAGAAATGATGGTGATGGGTATGTAACAGGTAACTCTGTAGCTACAGCTATCCAAAAATCTGGTTGGGACATCGGTATCGGCTCTACAGATAAAGCCTTCAGCACTGAGGAAAAAACGTATGAACGAGTGAACCCTAAGGATAACGTAAAATTTGCGAACGGTGATAATACCACTGTATCTATGGTAGTAGATGCTAAACCAGATAGAGATGGTGCTACAGTAACTACTACATATGTAAAAGTAGACGTGAATCGTGACTTGAAATTGGATAGTGTAACAACTACTGGTAAAGATGGTTCTTCTACTAAAATGGATGGAAATGGTATCAAAGTAACTCCAGCTGATAAAACTAAACAACCTGTTTCCTTGACAAATAATGGTTTAGATAATGGCAATAACAGAATTACTAATGTAGCACCAGGTGTTGGTGATACAGATGCAGTGAATGTATCTCAATTAAAAGGAGTAGCGAATGCAGTAGCTGAAGTAGGTAATCGCGTGAACCGTTCTGGAGCTCAAGCAGCAGCCTTGGCTGGTTTACAAACAATCCAATACGATCCATTGGAGCCAACTCAAATTTCTGCAGGTGTAGGTCATTACAAAGGATCTAGTGCTTTAGCATTAGGTGTGAACCATTATAAAAATGAATCTACTTTATTCCATGTAGGTGCATCTTTCAATGGACGTAGTAGTGAAACGATGGCAAATGCTAGCGTAACTTGGAAATTTGGTTCTCGTGCAGATGAAACAGCAGTGAAAGACACATTCCGTCAAGGACCAATCAGTGCATCTTACACATTGCAAGATAAAGTATCTGCATTGGAAGTACAAAATAGTGCTCAAAAAGATGAAATTGCAGAATTGCGAGCATTAGCAGCAACGCAACAAGCACAAATTGCTGAATTGTTTAAACGTTTAAACGAAAAAGCATAAGATTTTATGTGGCTATATAGACGTTGCTAACTGAATAATGTAACAGGAAGAGTACGGTATCTCCCTCTCAAACAGTATTATATTCTGTTTGTTCGGGACACGCCGTGCTCTTCTTGTGTTTTCGTGATATAGATAGAATGGAACGCAACAAAACTGATAATGCTAAATGCATTTCTTTTGGAAAAAAGGTTAGTGTTGACTTCACCTTTTTTAACGAGTATACTATGGGTGTAGAGAGTACTATCTCAAATCATTGTTGTTACTTAATAAGCAACTAAAATAAGATTAAGTTCAAATGGTTGTCGCTACTCGATATGCGACTCAATAAGTATTCGAGCTCAAATATGTAGACTCCATTCGAAAGAATGGAGTCTATTTTTTAGGGAGGGTTTATGAAAACAGGTCACTTTTATTATATAAACGATCAATATTTTGTAGATTTTCCAGATCCATATTTAATGAAAAATAAGGAAACTATAGATGGTCAAGCACATGATAGACCATGTTTTTATGCTTTTTTAGATGTGTCGACTAATTTATATTGGATGATACCCTTTTCTTCACAAATAGATAAATTTCAAAAAATATATGATACGAAAATTAATAAATATGGAAAATGTGATACCATTTTATTTGGAAAAGTACTAGGGCATGAAAAAGCGTTTCTAATTCAAAATATGTGTCCAGTTAGTATTTCATATGTTAAAAATGAATATATAGATGCTATTTATCATAAGCCTGTTAGAGTTGATGGGCGACTAGAGAAAGAATTAGAAAAGAAAGCTCGTAAAGTTTTGGCATTACAAAGAAAAGGGATACGATTAATTTTTCCAAATATATTAGAAATTGAAAAGCAGTTGCTTATAAACAATTAATGAAAAAGCCTAACGCATAAGATCTTGTACACCTTAATGCATTAGGCTTTTTCTATGGTACTATTCTTTTACGAGAAGGACCCAAATATGGTATGATATAAGGTACAGATAATGATACATAACATATTCCTACATAGATAATAGGAGGTACCTACGTTGAGTAGTATATTTGATATTATTGGACCCGTTATGATTGGTCCATCTAGTTCACATACAGCAGGGGCGGCGCGTTTGGGAAAGATGGCTTTGTCTATTTTTCGTGAGCGTCCTGATAGTGTGACTATGACATTATATGGTTCCTTTGCGAAAACCTATCGTGGTCATGGTACGAATCGTGCTTTGGTGGCAGGGTTGCTGGGTATGGATGCCGACGATGCGCGCATCCGCGACTCCTTGGAAATTGCACAGCAGGAGAACTTTCAGTATACCTTCATCGAGTCTGAAGTGGATGCAGGTCATCCCAATACGGTTCGGTTCAATATGTATGGCAAAGACGGCAAGCATATGTCTGTGACAGGGTCCTCTCTCGGTGGTGGCAGAGTGGCGGTGACCAACATTGACGGTATCGATGTAGAGATTACCGGAGAAGAGCATCAAATTATTGTGTTCCATACGGATCAACCAGGTGTCATTGCAGGGGTAACGCATATTTTAGGCTTAGCGGGTATCAATATTTCTAGCATGCGTGTATTCCGCAAACGAAAAGGGTCGGAAGCGGTGATGCTCATTTCCACGGATTCCGATGTAGATGCAGTGGCATTGCAACAGATTAAGGAAGTGGCGGGCATTTCCTCGGTGATGTATTTTGAACCATTGGAATAGAGGATACTATGAGTTATTTATACGATACTATTGAAGATATTGTACGCCTGGCAGATCGTGAAAGTATTTCCTTTTCCGAAGTGGTCTTGCGGGCAGAAATAGAAAGTACGGACGCTACGAAAGAGGCTGTGCTAGATGAAATACGTCGTCGTATTCAGATTTTTAAAGAATCTGTTCATGACGGCATAGCAGATAGAAGAAAAAGTAAAAGTGGCATGTCTGGCGGACAAGCGAAACAATTAGACGAGCGGAAGCCTATCTTTTTGAGTGACTTAACGCATCGTGCCTTGCGCTATGCCATTTCTGTAAATGAAGCGAATGCGAAGATGTTCCGCATTGTGGCATGTCCAACGGCGGGTGCCTGTGGTATTTTACCAGGGGTCATGCAAGCGGTTGGTGAAGTGTGCAACTGTGATGACCAAGCGTATATCAATGGATTTTTAGCGGCGGCTGGGGTCGGTAATGTGGTGACAAACCAAGCTTGCGTAGCAGGTGCGGTGGGCGGTTGCCAGGCCGAAGTAGGTACAGCAGCGGCGATGGCAGCAGCGTGTGCAGTGGCGATGATGGGCGGTACTACGGAAGAAGTGGTGACGGCTATGACTTTGTGCATGAAAAATGTACTGGGTTTGGTCTGCGACCCCGTGGCAGGTCTCGTAGAAGTACCTTGTGTAAAGCGGAATGGTATTTATGCAGTCCATGCGTTGGCAGCGGCAGAAATGGCAATGGCAGGCTTGCGCAGTCGCATTCCTGCAGATGAAGTGATTGGAGCGATGGATTCCATTGGACGGGCTTTACCAGAAGCGCTTCGTGAAACGAGCGAAGGCGGTTTGGCGAAAACTAAAACAGGTGTGGATATCACAAATCGGTTGGCCCATCAGAAATAGAGAGGTGTAAGTATGGGCATGGAAGCATACAAAGAGACTTCTATCTACAAAGGAGCTCTGCGCATTTTGCAGACCTTACAAGCAGCGCATTATGAAGCGTATATTGTGGGTGGTGCGGTGCGAGATATACAGATGGGACGGATTCCTCACGATTATGATATTGTCACTTCCGCTATGCCGGAGGTGGTCATCGACGTACTACGAACTGAGGGCTTTATTACGACGAATGTAGTAGGCGCCTCCTTTGGGGTGGTTGTGGTTACAGAGGGTGATGATACCTATGAAGTAGCAACTTATCGAAGTGAACAATATGGTGAAGATAGTCATCGACCAGTGGCAGTACAATTTCCTTCTACGTTTTTAGAGGATGTACAGCGGCGAGATTTTACGATCAATGGTCTTGCTCTTACTGAAAGTGGTGAGGTCCGTGATGAAGTAGGCGGTTTACGAGATATTGTGGCACGCCGTTTATGTACCATTGGATCTAGCCAAGAGCGATTTCAAGAAGATGCGTTGCGCATGTTCCGATTATGTCGATTTGCAGGACAATTAGGCTTTTCTATTGATCCTGCCACCTGGGCGGGCATAGAGCCGAACCTATATCGTGTGGAAGGATTATCTTTAGAACGAGTGCGTATAGAAATTGAAAAAATGTTACTTAGTGAGTATGTAGATCTCGCTTTAGATGCGTTGGTGCGCAGTCATTTAAATGAGCAATGTTGCCAACAAACGATAGAGGGTCAGTCTCGACGGATTCCTATATTGCCAGAGCTAACTCATCTAGTGGATTTACCGCAAGCACCAGAGCACCACGTACATGATGGATGGTGCCACACTTTAGCAGTAGTAAAAAGGGTGGCGCCGAATCTAGTATTGCGTTGGGCTGCTTTGCTCCACGATGTAGGGAAAGGTATGGAAGGAGTTCGAGGCTTTCACAATGGGCGCATTACGGATCGTAATCATGATAGGGTGGGTGCCACTATGGCACGAAATATCTTGACCCGTTTAGGCTATGCTAAAGAATTTGTAAATCTTGTGGTATGGCTTGTAGAGCGACATATGCGGTTTCACTTTTATGTGTCCAATGGTTCTGCAGATTTACGTAAATGGTTGCAGAAGGAATCTCATGAAAATTTATTTAGAGAAACCAAGGATCTAGTGGAGGCTGTGGACTATCTAAAAACCCTAGGTGTGGCAGATGTATTAGGAGGAGGCACGAAAGATGCAGAACCTACAGTCCAGTATGGAACACGCATGATGGATATGGCAAAACAGATGCCTGTACACACGAAGGATTTGTGCTATGATCGCACATTGCCCAATTTAGTAGCACCTTATACGAAGGAAGTAATGGAGACTCTCTTACAGAGAGTACAAGCGGGAGATATTCCCAATACACCAGAAGCCTTACATAAGGCAGGAATGGCTAAATACGAACGAGTAAAGAAAAAGGAGTACCATGCATGAAAGTGCAAGCAGCAAGAAAACGATTAAATTTGAATGCCGGTTCGTGGTTCTTAGTTCTATTTTTTATATCATTAGGAATTATATTGCGATATACCTATGTACAGATTGTGGCAAAAGATACCTATTCTGAACGGTTTTCTAATCAATTTTTAACGGATAGAGTTTTACAATCTCCACGGGGAACTATTTTTGACCGCAATGGCAATCCCTTGGCATTGAGTGTAACAGTTAACTCTGTTAGCGCAGACCCAACTATGATGCGAGTAGTAGCTAAAAAAACGCCAGAAGAAGTGGCAGATGTATTAGCTCCTTATGTGCGCATTTCTAGAGAAGAGATTATTAAAAAATTAAATGAAGATACGGCCTTTGTATGGATTGATCGACTCTTAGATGTGCCGAACTCCAATGGTATAGAAGCAGCTATCAAGGAAGCAAAGTTCAACTTTATTACCTTACATAAAGAGAGCCGCCGCTATTATCCGAATGATACTTTGTTAGCGCAGGTCCTTGGATTTGTAGGATTCAATGAAGATGGCAAAGCGGATGCAGAAGGTAAGGCAGGGCTTGAGGCAGCGTTAGATGATGTGATTCGCAGTAATGAGGTGAAAGTCAGCATTTACAACGATACAGCTGGTCGCCCCGTCTTTGAGTCCGTACAATCTCAGTTTTTACCAGATCAAGAAAAATCGGTGAATCTTACCATTGATACAACGGTGCAGTTTATTGCAGAGCGTGCACTGGATAAAGCGATGGCAGATACAAAGGCTCGCAGTGCAGCCATGATTATTATGGACCCTAAAACAGGGGAAATCTTGGCAATGGCGAACAAAAATCGAGGCATGTCTACGGATGTGAATAAACTGAAACTTGAGGATTATCGGAACAATGCGGTGGTAAGTATTTATGAACCAGGATCTACGTTCAAACCGATTATTGCCGCCTCCGCTCTGGCAGCTGGAAAGTGGCAACTAGATACAGTGTACAATGATACGGGTACCATTCTAATCGATGGGCATACGATAAAAAACTGGGACGGTAAAGGCAGAGGTAAAGTTCGCTTACTAGATATTCTAAAATATTCCCTTAATACGGGCATGGTGTACTTGGGTACGACTACCGGTGGAGATATTTTGACAGATTATGTCAAACGATTTGGGTTTGGTAAAGCCACAGGCATTGAACTACCGGCTGAGGGGGATGGTATCCTTTTTGATCCGAAGACGATGAGTAAACTAGATACGGCGACTATGTCCATCGGACAAGGGAGTGCGGTAACACCATTGCAAATGGTACAAGCCTATGGGGCCTTGGCAAATGGGGGCAAAATGATGAAACCTCATATTATTAAATCCATCGTGAACCCAGATGGAACGATTTATAAAGAGGCACAAGATGTGGAGCAAGGTCAACCGATACCTGAAAGTATTGCCAAACAGATTACGGATATTTTAGAGAAAGAAGTCTCCGAAGGTGGTGGACATAAGGCGTATGTAGAAGGCTATCAATTTGCTGGTAAAACTGGTACGGCGCAAAAACTAGATGCTGAACATGGAGGCTATTTGAACGGTCGTTATATTGCGTCCTTTATTGGTTATGGACCGGTAGAAGATGCCCAATTTGTAGCATTAGTTGTGATTGATGATCCAGCAGGTACTTACTATGGTAGTCAAATTGTGGCTCCTGTATTCCAAGATGTGATGTCACAATTAGTGCGGTACTATAAGCTTTCGCCGACTCGTAGTAAACACGGTGATAAAGACAAGTCAAAAGCTGAAACTAAGGTATTGACGGTGCATCGGAATAAAGATGGCTCTGTCATTGTGCCAAACTTCGTGGGACATGCCTATGGGGAGGTCCGTGATTGGGTTCATGAAGCTGGATTAACGTTCAAACCAACCGGTACGGGCTATGCCATTTCACAAGATGAGGTGGTAGGCAGTACCTTGGAACAAGGTGAATCGATTACCGTTCATTTTAGCCGGTAAGATTCGTAGGCTGTGTAGGTACATAGAGATAGAGATGACATAGGGATACGCTATGAGAATATGAATGTGAGGATATCATGATAGAATTATTAGGAAAACCAGTAGCACAGGCTCGTAAGGCTGTGCTACTGGAGAAGATGCAAGTACTAGTGGACCAAGGTGTAACGATCACTCTAGGTATTTTATTAGTGGGTGATGATGGTGCAGCCAAAATGTATGCTACGTTCATGGAAAAAGTGGCGAAAGGGGCAAACTTTGGCACTGAGTTAGTAGAATTGCCAGAAACTGCTACGCAAGAAGAGGTAGAGGTGGTGATTCATAGATTCAATACAGATGAACGTATCTATGGTGTTTTGCCATTGATGCCAATGCCAAAACACATTGACAGTGAAGCGGTGATTGGTGGATTAGACCCAGCAAAAGATATTGATGGGTTAACGACCTATAACATTGGATTGGTTAGCTCTGGTAAAGGTGGCTACGTGCCATGTACACCGAAAGCGTGCATGGCGATAATCGACCATTATGGCATTGAACTAGCAGGCAAAAAAGTGGTTGTTCTAGGCCGTAGCCAAGTGGTGGGTAAACCAGTGGCATTGTTGGCACTAGAACGTAATGCGACAGTGACAATTTGCCATTCTAACACACAAAACTTAGCAGCTGAATTAGCACAGGCAGATGTGGTTATTGCGGCGGTTGGTAGAGCACATATGGTGCATGGCTCTATGCTGAAAGAGGGCTGTGTGGTGATCGATGTAGGTATTAACGACCTAGAGGGACAAACCGTAGGGGATGTGGACTTCGCCTCTGCCAGTGAGGTGGCGTCTGCCATCACTCCTGTGCCAGGTGGTGTTGGGTCTGTGACGACTACCATGATGTTAGAAGGATTATACGAGGCGTATTATGCACGAAATGGCCATCGCTGAGGGAATTGTAGATGTGGCGCTAGATACATTGAAAGCGAATGAAGGCACCATCATTCATGCTATACAAGTGCAGATTGGTGCGTTGTCTGGGGTAGAGCCAGAGGCATTACATTTTTGTTTTGATGCGGTCACACAAGGAACAGCGGCAGAGGGAGCGAAGCTAGACATAGAAACAATCCCTATGAAAGGACGTTGTTTAGATTGTCACCAAGAATTTTCAATGGAACAGTATCGTCATGTATGCCCGCACTGTGAAAGCTTTGCCGTAGAAGAATTACAAGGCAGGGAATTGCGTGTGGCATCCATTGATATGGATTAAAGGAGTACTATGGAAGTACAAGTAATGACAAATGTATTGGCTAAAAATGATGCCATTGCAGAAACACTACAAGAACAATTTAAAGATAAACATATTTTGGTAATGAACTTATTGGGTTCTCCAGGGGCGGGGAAAACCTCCCTATTGGAGGCGACTTTGCAAACGTTGTCCAAGGATTATCGTATTGCTGTTATTGAAGGCGATTTGTTCACAGATAAGGATGCGGAGCGCATTCATGCCACAGGCGTACCAGTGATTCAAATTAATACTGTCGGTGGTTGCCATCTAGATGCGGATATGATTCGCAAGGCTATCGCTGAACTAGATTTGGATGCCTTGGATCTCATCATCATTGAAAATGTAGGCAACTTAGTATGCCCAGCAGAATTTTTCATAGGTGAAGATATGAAAGTAACGGTTCTCTCTATCACGGAAGGGGAAGATAAACCGTTGAAATATCCATTGATATTCAAAGAATCTTCGGCAGTTCTATTAAATAAAGTTGATTTATTGCCCTACGTGCCATTCAAAATGGATGAGGCCATTCGAGATATTCAATCTTTACAACCAGGTGTACCTATTTTCCAAGTGAGCTGTACACAGGCAGAAGGGCTTTCACCATGGATTACTTGGGTGAAAGAACAACTAGAGGAGCGACGTAACCATGAAAACTAATTGGAAAGTTGCCCTAGCGGCTATGGCAGTAGTAGGTATGGTGGGGGTACAGCCGCAGATTGTGCTAGGACAAGATACTAGTGAAAATACAATTAACAAACAGGTGGGGTCTGTTGTTACTAAACAAGATGGTAGTGGAAATGCCGTAAATAAGACAACTGACTCGATTGCCAAGGAGAAAGGCTCGGATGAAAAGAATGTAGCAACAGTAGATGCTGCGGAAGGAAAAACTGTATTAGAGACAAAGCATAATGGTACCACTGTACTACGGAAGGTGTCCCTAGGGACATCGACCTTTACTGTAACACCAGAACAGGTGGCAGAAGAGTTGGCGTTGCGTAAGTTCTTACAAGAGAAAAAAGCATCTTTTGTAGAAGGGGAAGAAGAAAACTTAGAACTAGTAGGTACTTCCTATACGGCGAATCGTATACCACAGCTCGTTATTACCGATGCATTTGTTAAAGAACTCGAAGCAGAGGCGAAAGCACGCATGGATGCAAAACAACGTGAACCGTGGACATTCCCAGACGTGGATTTATTGAAAGAAAAACTAGAGGCCATTAGTAAGAAGAAACCTACAGAGGCAAGGGTGAAAGATGATGTCGCATCTGATGCAAAGAGTGATGTGAAAGAAGAGCTAGATGAGGGCTATGCTGAGGGCAGTGAGGATGCTGAGAGCCGGGAGGTGACAGATAGTGCTGATACTAGTGGTGTAGGCGATGCCCCTGATACCGAAGTTGCAGAATCTGAGAAGTCTAGAGATTCCAAGGGTTTCCGAAGTTTTGAAGATAATAAGCCATCTGGTGAAACCTCTTCTAGGGGTGATGATACTAAAGCAGTAGCGAAAGATAAAAAAGATAAGAAAAAAGCCTCAGCTCCAAAATATCCTATCAACCTACTATGGACCGATAAGGTGAATATCTTCTTACACGAGGACGTACATGTAGGCGCTACACGTGGAGAAGTGCTCTTTGCTTGGGGCGCACCACAGGCTATGTGGCGTGATAACAAAGATGGTTCATTGCTATGGCTATATGCTGGTGAACTTGATAAAGAAAAAACTATAACAAATACAAAAAAAAGTTCTATGCAAAGGGAGGAGTTTTCACATTTGGTGAAGAATACTTATACTAGTGACTCTTTAGCAGGTTCTAACAGTTCTGTGGGTTATGTGTGGCTTTCATTGAAAGATGGGAAAGTGACACATTTGGGAATGATTACGGGTCAAGACTGGCCTCGTTTTGCTATACCAGCCACTACATTAGAAAGGTTTAAGCCTAATACAATGACGGAGTCAGATTTCTCTTTGATGGGTTACCGATTAGGTGACACATTTACCAATGATCCTAATCGATCTTGGGAAGAAAGGGGAAAGCTGTACGGTCAGGAATTTTTAGGGTATAAGGATGTAGTTATCGCATATAACAAGGAACACGAAATCACTCGTGTCATGATCAACTCATCGCTTGGTACGACGAAACGCGGCATTTCATTAGGAGATTCTAAATATTTACTGCTCTATCTCTACGGAGTGCCAGATTTTGAAGAACCTGCTAATCATCATGATAGTAGTAAAAGTGTAGTGTATGGCTATCGTCATCCAGTACTAGAACATACCTATTTGTTGTTTACATTGGATGATACATTTATTAGAGAAATATTATTATCCAACCAAAAGAAAAGCGAACTTGTTTCGGCTATGTAGCCTGTGGCTTTCTTAATTAAATTATATAAAGTGAAGACCGTAACACACCCTTCTCAAGCTATACACTGGTTATGCTTGTTCAGGGGTGTGTTACGGTCTTCTTACATTTGTGTGATATAGTCAGTAAGAGAAAGCCACAAGGCTACTACGCAAAATTGCGTCGCTTGGGGGGTGCGCCGTGCTCTTCTTGTGTTTGTATAAATTTGATATAGCAACGCCATAAGGCTACTACTCGTAATTGCGTTCCTTAGAGATTTTGATCTATTAAAAAATTAACGATTTGAGGAATTTATGGTATAATAATATTATTAGAAGGGCTATTAACGTATTGTTAGGTTCATCTCTTCCTACATTGTAGGAGGGAGGTGATACTATGAAGAGGCTTGCAATATTATCTTTACTGATACAAATTGCTATGCTGATCATAGCACGTTTAGATTTACTATATAAGTAATGAAAAAGCCTAACGAATAAGGTCTGGTCACCTTAATACGTTAGGCACATTTTCATTTCAAACTTTCTTGAGATGAGCCTAACGCCGATCAAACGTTGATGGCTCTTCTTTTTGTATATTTAGTATACCATATTTTGTTGTGAAATACTACTGTTGTAACAGCAAGCTCTATATAATAAGGGTAAATTTTTTGATATGTCAGTAATAAATGTAATAAAGAACGAACCTATTCCTATCCAAAGTGGTGTTATAATGTATTGTTTGAGAGGTATGACAAAATTTTCTGAAAAAAGTTAAAAAATTTTTTATAAAACACTTGCGTTAGGAATCATAAATGTGGTATTATATCAAAGTAGTCAAGAACAGGACTACGGAGTAGAAAAAAGTTCTTGACAAACTACATAAAGACATATATAATATGTATGTAAATGTGCTGGCGTAGCTCAATCGGTAGAGCAGCTGACTTGTAATCAGCAGGTTGTGGGTTCAATTCCTATCGCCAGCTCCATTTTTTTGGAGGGATTCCCGAGCGGCCAAAGGGAGCAGACTGTAAATCTGCCGTCTTCGACTTCGAAGGTTCGAATCCTTCTCCCTCCACCATTTTCATCGCGGGGTGGAGCAGTTGGTAGCTCGTCGGGCTCATAACCCGAAGGTCGCAGGTTCAAGTCCTGTCCCCGCAACCATGTTAATTCGTTAGTGATTGAATAGTGCTGGTGTAGCTCAGTCGGCAGAGCGTATCCTTGGTAAGGATAAGGTCACCGGTTCAATCCCGGTCACTAGCTCCATATACTTGGCGGCATAGCTCAGTTGGCTAGAGCAATCGGTTCATACCCGGTGTGTCCGCGGTTCAAATCCGTGTGCCGCCACCAATAACCTCACTTAGGTGGGGATTTTTTTATGTCCGAAATTAGATATACATTGAAATTCCTAGTTTGACTTTGTATAATGAAGATATAGAAATATGGCAACTCTATGTGAAATGAGATAGAGTTGCACCATTATGTATTAAGAATACGAGGTACATATGACAACATGGTTTAATGATTTAAAAGAATTAATTTGGCACCCTAAGAGTAGGGGATTTGATCAAATTGCAGAACATGGGACGATAAAAAAAGGTTTACTTACCTATTTTGGTCTGGAAGTGGTATTCTGTTTATTGGTGGCTACTTTAGTACTGCCGTTGGTAGGCTTTTTCATGCCTGCCTATTATCGTGAGATTGATGCCTTAGGCTCGGCCATTATCATAGGTTTGGCCATCGTCTTTTTCCTATTTCAAGCGGTGTCCATTTTGTTTAACAGTGCGATTTTCTTCGGCTTATACAAATTGACAACAGGTGAGGCGACTTGGACAGATGTGGTGAAAGGATTCATCTACGGCAAGGTCATCACCAATGTATATGGCGTAGTTTTAGGCTTGCTCTTGTTGCCGTTTTTTGGGACAGGTTTTTTCCTAGCAACATCCTACGGTATGGAACTTATTTGGCTCTTCTTAGGGGCTTTCTTTGCAGTGGCCATCTGGATTTTCTACATGAATCTATCCCTGATGGCTCGTATTATTAAAAGTACCCTAATGAAAGCATTTTTATTATTGCTAGGTACTGGTATTGTGCAAATTATTTTAGAATATATGCTGAGATATTTGTAAGTTATGCGCTAGAATACTATATTGTGCCGCCTATATAGTATGTTCTCGGAATATATGTTGAATTACTTATATAAAATGTAATGAGGAACAGAGGTTAGACTTTCACAGAAATATCCGATAAGTGGAATGAAAGCACCTGTAATTCCTATAAAATAAGTAAAGTGTATTTGTATTTCTCTATTTAATCATATATAATAAAGGTAATTAGTTTTTTTGTAATGAAGGAGGCTATTTTAACAATGGCAAAAGCAAAGTTCGAACGTAATAAACCACACGTTAACATTGGTACTATCGGTCACGTTGACCATGGTAAAACTACTTTAACAGCAGCAATCACTAAAGTTCT
>NZ_RQVF01000009.1:0-16722 GCF_003992235.1 Veillonella sp. 3913
ATATTTTTTTAAAAAAATAAAAAATAAATAATAAAAATAATATAAAAAAATAAAAAAAAAAACACCCCCCCCCCCGCATTTCCATTGGTTATACTACATATAACTATTTTTTATTTCAAAATTATTCTCATTGACGTATTCTGTAGTATATTCTTTTTTACATCCATATATACCTTAACGGTTACAATAGAATACACTCATTTTCTCTACAAAATAATTCCAGCATATAGTCACCATAGTTCATAGTATGTAATTTATCTCTTTTCTGTTATACTTATGATACGATAAGTAGATTACATAAACCATTTACAAAACTTTCTGAGTCAGTCTACGATACCTCAGAAAATAAAGGAGTTTTTATGCGATATAACACACGAATGACTAAAGAGCAAGCCAAGGAAATCTATGCTGACTTAGGGTATCTTTCCCAACCTTTCCCGTATGCGTCAGCTCCGTTCCTAGAAAGTTATGCTCGTCTATTAGGACTTTCACCAGCCCCTGCAAGCACTGCTCACATTTTGGAAATCGGATCTTCCTACGGCGGTAACTTAATTTCTCAGGCCCTGTTCTATCCACAGGCTACTTTCACAGGCATCGAAATTGCCCCGACACAAGTGAGCGTGGGCAAAACCTATATCGATCAACTAGGTATCACTAATCTAGATTTGCTAGAAGGCGACGTAAATGAAAGTCACGAGCACCTCGGTACTTACGATTACATCATTGCTCATGGTTTCTATTCTTGGGTGGACGAGGAAACGAAAGATAATTTTCTTCGCCTCTGCAAAGAGCATCTAGCAGAGAATGGTATCTTGTACATGTCCTATAATACTTACCCAGGTTGGCATAAAATGGATAGTGTACGTGCTCTCTTAGAGTTTGCTAACAAAGATGTAGACACATTAAACCATCGTGAAAAAGTGCGCCATGGTAAAACGGTGGCAAGTAAGCTAGGTGCTCTCATGCTCGAATACGACACAGTAAAAAACCAACAAGGTCCGTTTTTACAAGCTTTACGTCAAACATTGCAAAAACAAGATTGCTATGTAGGTCATGACCATTTAGAACCAGTGAACTCGCCGGTGTACTTTCACCAATGCATAGACCATATGACAGAGCATGGATTCACCTACCTCTGCGACTGTGATCTAAATTTATCATTCCCTGATGTGTATGACGAAACATTGCGCACTAAATTACAAGAACTTGCCCCTCATGACCCATTGGCACGAGAACAGTACATCGATTTCATGCTGAACACAGCATTCCGCAAATCCTTGTTCACTCATAAAGGGGCTACGCCAAAACGCATTACCGAAACATCTCTCACAGATACAGATTTCCAACATAACTTGGAGCAATTCCTATTCACACTACGTATTCCATCGGAACACTTAGAACCCATCTTTGAAGACTTGGCAAAACGGATGCCAATCTCTGACATACAAGATACCACTATCATAAAAGGGTTAGCAAACTTATTCCAACAGGAGGGCCCTCACTTCTATGTGAAAGATAACACACTAGTGACCTATACAGGAGAGCATACCATTCCTGACATGTGCTTACCATTGTTCTATCAATTCTTGGTGGAACACATTATCCAAGGTGGTATCAGCCTGTCTGTGTTGGAAGCAGAGCATCCTTTCAAACATCATATTTTTGAAGAAAAGAAAAGCTACATCCCTGAGCGATATATTCCATTCGTAGAGATTATGCCACAAGAAGGTGTGAACGCTTACATCTACCCTGGCAACCGCTACAATGATCCTATCTCCGATTTCAACGAAGAAGATTTAGAGTTCATGAAACTCCTCAGTAAGCCAACCACAAAACATGATGTGATGTGCAAAATCTACGAGGCTATGACAGAAGAAAGCATTAGCCCTCTAGCCTTACAACAATCCAACAAATACACTATGATCCTTGCTTTCTACGAAGAAATGATTCGACGTATGGAATACTTTGGTTTCTTTGAAGTGGACGAAACACAATTTAATTAATACCAAAACAGCGACTCCATCCCACCGGACAGAGTCGCTGTTTTCCATAGAAAAGCAAAAAAGGCTGCAACAGAATGAGTGAAACTCATCCTATCACAACCAGATTGCTGTTGATTATACAAGCTCAAGAATAGCCAATGGAGCTGCATCGCCTTTACGAAGGCCAAGTTTGATTACACGAGTGTAACCACCGTTGCGCTCAGCATATTTTGGAGCAATTTCATCAAATAATTTTTTTACTGCATCTTCGTTCATAAGAAAAGCAAGAACTTGACGACGAGCATGTAAGTCGCCACGTTTGCCTAATGTAATCATTTCATCAACATATTTGCGAAGCTCTTTTGCTTTTGCTTCTGTTGTTTCAATGCGTTCATGTACGAAGAGAGATGTTACCATACCGCGGAACAACGCTTTACGAGCGGAACTGTTGCGGCCTAATTTTCTGTATGCCATTAGTCTTTCTCCTCTTATTCGCTTTGAGATGTTAAGGAATCATTACTCTCATTGTAAGATTGTAATTTCTCTAGAATTTCTTCTACAGATTTTTTCCCTAAATTGCGGATTTTTCCTAATTCGTCTTCTGTTTTACCAGTTAAGTCACCGATAGTATGAATGTTAGCACGTTTCAAACAATTGAAAGCACGAACAGACAACTCAAGATCTTCAATAGGAATTGTCGTTGGTCCTTTAGGTTCAGCATCAATATCGCCACCTTCTTGACCATTTGCACTTGTTAATTCTGCTTCACTTTCCCCTACATTAATCATATCATGAGAATGAGCTAGTCGAGTAAAGTTTCCTAGATAGGAAATCATGATTGCTGCAGATTTAGCAATTGCATCAGATGCTGTAATAGAACCATTTGTCCAAACTTCTAAAGTAAGCTTATCAAAGTCCATTTCGTTGCCCACGCGGACATCGCTGACTTCATATTTTGCTCTTAGAATTGGCGAGAAGATAGAATCAATTGGAATTTGACCAATCATATCATCTTCACGTTTATTCTTAGTAGATGGTACATATCCTTTACCGCGTTCGATACGCACATCCATTACAAGATGAGCTGCTTCATCCATTGTAGCAATTACCAATTCTGGATTTAAGACTTCGACTTCAGGAGGCATGAATTGAATCAAGTCACCTGCTGTTAATACTCCATCTTTACGAACATCGATATGTACATCCATCGGTACAGGTGCTTCATCTTCAAGACGAATGCACAACTGTTTAAGGTTCAGAATAATATCGGATACATCCTCACGAACACCTTCAATCGTAGAGAACTCATGAAGTACTCCGTCAATCTTGATGGAAGTAATTGCTGCTCCATCTAAGGATGAAAGCAAAATGCGACGCAAGCTATTACCGAGAGTAATACCATAACCACGATCCAATGGCTCGCATACGAATTTACCGTAGCGGCCATCTTCAGTCATTACTACTTTCTCGATTCTAAGTTTTTTTTCTTCGCTCATCAGGTATACCCTCCTCTAAAACTTGTCACTTTTCTAAGTATATAGCTCAGATTATACGCGACGACGTTTTGGAGGACGACAGCCGTTATGAGGAATTGGAGTCACATCTTTAATGCTTGTTACTTCAAGACCAGCTGCTTGCAACGCACGAATCGCTGCTTCACGACCAGATCCTGGACCTTTAACAAATACTTCTACAGTGCGAAGACCGTGTTCCATAGCTGCTTTTGCCGCTTGTTCAGCTGCCATTTGTGCTGCAAATGGAGTGGATTTACGGGAACCACGGAAACCTAGACCACCAGCAGATGCCCAAGAAAGAGCATTACCGTTTACGTCTGTTACTGTAACGATAGTGTTGTTAAAAGTGGAGCGAATATGCGCTGCACCAGATTCGATATGTTTCTTTTCTTTTCTTTTGGATCTAACTGTTTTCTTAGCCACAATATCCCTCCTTTATTATTTCTTCTTACCTGCGATTGCTTTACGAGGACCCTTACGAGTACGAGCATTTGTCTTCGTACGTTGACCACGACATGGAAGTCCCATACGATGACGTTTACCGCGATAGGAGTTGATTTCAATTAAGCGTTTAATGTTAAGTGCTTCTTCACGACGAAGATCACCTTCTACTTTATACTCTGCATCAAGAAGTTCACGGATTTTAGCTACTTCATCTTCACTTAAATCACGAACGCGAGTATCTGGGTTGATACCAGTTTTTGCTAATACTTCTTTAGAAAGAGTAAGACCGATACCGTAAATATAAGTTAAACCAATTTCCACACGTTTGTCACGTGGTAAATCTACACCGGCTATACGTGCCATCTATTCATCCACCTCCTATCAATTATCCTTGTTTTTGTTTATGTTTTGGGTTTTCGCAAATAACCATTACACGGCCTTTACGTTTAATAATTTTACATTTTTCGCATATCTTTTTAACTGATGGTTTAACCTTCATAAGTACCTCCTTTGTGGATCCTATGCTTACTTAAAGCGATAGGTGATGCGACCACGGCTTAAGTCATATGGTGTCAGTTCCATAGTAACTTTATCACCAGGAAGGATACGGATAAAATTCATACGCATTTTACCTGACACATGAGCCAAAACCACATGACCATTTTCCAATTCAACTTGGAACATAGCATTTGGTAGTGCCTCAACGACCGTACCTTCCACTTCAATAACGTCTTCTTTTGACATATCTTTTATCCTCCGGTTACTGGTTATTGTATTAACCTCGGTGTATCACGCATAGTAAGTATTTCAGTACCATTTTCAGTAATGGCAATGGTATGTTCAAAGTGAGCAGCTGGCTTACGGTCCATTGTGACCGCAGTCCAGTTGTCTTCAAGAACTCTTACTTTGTGCGTGCCCATAGTAATCATTGGCTCAATACAGATGACCATTCCTGGTCTAAGTTCTGGACCTTTGCCCTTAGTACCATAATTTGGAACTTGTGGATCTTCATGCATGCTTTTTCCTAAACCATGTCCTACAAAATCTCGCACAACACCATATCTATGACGTTCTGCATGAGATTGTACGGCATGGGAAATATCTCCTACATGATTACCCGCTACAGCTTGTTCAATCCCTTTGAAAAGACATTCCTCTGTAACTTTTAGTAATGCATAGACTTTAGGACTTACTTCTCCTACTGGAACAGTAATAGCAGAATCCCCATGATATCCATTAATAGATGATACTAAATCAATGCTGATGACATCGCCATCTTTTAGTATACGAGATGCACTTGGAATCCCATGTACCACTTCATGATTTATGGAAGCACAGATAGTTGCTGGATACCCATAGTAACCAATGCAGCTTGGAACTCCTCCATGACTGCGAATATATTCTTCGGCAAATTGGTCTAACTCAAGCGTTGAAACACCCGGCTTAACTAGTTTAGCAAGCTCGGTTAACGTTGCTGCTGTCAGTTGAGATGCCTTTCGGATATGCTCAATTTCTTCGGGCGATTTAAAAATAATCATTGATTATTTCTCCAAAGCCGTAACGATATTTGCAAATACTGTGTCCACATCCTGTAAGCCGTTGATTTCTACATATTGACCACTATTACGATAGTAATCGATCAATGGTTTAGTAGACTCTTCGTATACAGCAAGACGTTTCTGTACTGTTTCCGGTTTGTCATCATCACGATTTTCAAGACGTGCTCTTTCACTGATGCGTCGAACCAACTCTTCAGAGGGAACACTTAAATTAAGTACAGCATCAAGAACGATGTTCATTTCTTTTAAAATCGCATCCAAAGAAACAGCTTGTGCTGTTGTTCGAGGGAAGCCATCTAAAATGAAACCTTGTTTACAGTCATCCTTGGACAAGCGTTCACGAACGATGCCAATGGTAACGCTATCTGGAACTAATTGTCCAGCATCCATATATTTCTTAGCTTCTAATCCTAATGGAGTAGATTCTTTTACAGCGGCACGGAACATGTCACCTGTAGAAATTTGAGGGATACCATATTTTTCAATCAGACGAGCTGCCTGCGTGCCTTTACCAGCACCTGGAGGTCCCATTAATAAAATATACATATCATAATCTCCTATTTCACAAAGCCCTTATATTGGCGTGTTAATACTAAAGATTCTACTTGTTGCATTGTATCTAATGCTACGCCCACCACGATAAGTAGTGCTGTACCACCAAAGTACACACCTTGAATACCTGTCAATCCACCAATCATATTTGGTAAGATTGCAACGAAAGCTAAGAAAAATGCACCTACTAATGTAATTCGAGTCATTACTCGGTCTACATAGTCAGCAGTCGGTTTTCCTGGGCGAATACCTG
Source organism: Veillonella sp. 3913 (assembly GCF_003992235.1). Taxonomy (NCBI): domain Bacteria; kingdom Bacillati; phylum Bacillota; class Negativicutes; order Veillonellales; family Veillonellaceae; genus Veillonella; species Veillonella sp. 3913. The sequence goes on from NZ_RQVF01000009.1 coordinate 6,305, forward strand.
GGATAAAACCACCGTGTTTTTTCATATTATCTGCCATATCCGTAATATTGATTGAGATAGCTGTATAGAAGTATGTAAAAAATAAAATCAACACAGCATACAAAATAGTTTGTATCGGCGTTCCCCATTGGAAATAACTTGCAACTGTTTGTACCCAAGGTACTTGTACAAATTGTGCCAATGTGGCTGGGAACATCAATATGGATGACGCAAAGATAATTGGGATAACCCCTGCTTGATTGACTTTCAACGGCAGGAATGTTGAGTGACCACCATACATTTTTCGTCCTACTACGCGTTTAGCATATTGAATAGGAATTCGACGTTGGCCTTGTGTCACAGCAATTACAAGAACGATCATAGCTACCGCAATGATAGCAAATAGAATCGCTTGAAATACATTAATTGTACCTACTTGTAGGTACTGGTAAATGGTTTGAACCCCATCAGGGAATCGCGCCACGATACCAGCAAAGATAATGAGAGAAATACCATTACCTATGCCATGAGCTGTAATTTGTTCTCCTACCCACATCAAGAAACATGTTCCTGCTGTCAAAATAATAGAGATTAGAATTACAGACATGAAGCTATTATCAATAAGTGCGTTGCTAGCACGTAATGCATAAGTCATACCAAAGGCTTGAATAAAGCCAAGAATTACTGTACCATAACGTGTTACTTTAGCAATTTTTTTACGCCCTTCTTCTCCATCTTTACTCCATGCTTCAAATGTTGGTACTACGGCTCCTAACAATTGCATAATGATTGATGCATTGATATAAGGAGTAATACTCATTGCAAAGATAGAGAACTTACTTAACGCACCACCGGCGAACAAATCTAGCAAACCAAATAAGTTACCACTGGTGAATAAGCTTTCAATAACAGATGCCTCTACGCCAGGTACCGGAATATGGATACCTAAGCGAAAGACAATGAACATAAGTAATGTATAAACTACTTTGTTGCGTAATTCCGTTACTTTTGTGATATTCAAGAGGCCATCTAGCACCCTAGATCACCTCTACTTTTCCACCTGCTGCTTCGATTTTTTCTACTGCAGATTTTGTAAATCCGTTAGCGATAACAGTTAATTTACGTTCTAAAGTTCCGTTACCAAGGATACGGATACCATCACGTACGTTTTTCAAAATACCAGCTTCAATAAGAGCTACTGGATCTACAGTTGCACCGTCTTCAAAACGATTCAATTGGGATACATTAACTTCTGCATATTGAAGTGCAAAGATATTTTTGAAACCACGTTTTGGTAAACGACGATAAAGAGGCATTTGGCCACCTTCGAAGCCAGTGCGCACACCGCCACCACTACGAGAATTTTGACCTTTTTGACCACGACCGGAAGTTTTACCTAAACCGGATCCAAGACCACGACCTACACGAGTACGAGTTTTTTTGGAACCTGCAGCCGGAGCTAATTCATGAAGTTTCATTCGTGCACCTCCTTATCTATTATACTTCTTCTACTTTTACTAAATGTCTAACTTTATGAAGCATACCTTCGATTTGAGGTGTCACTTCTTTAACTACTTGGGAGTTAGTTTTTTTCAATCCAAGAGCTTTAACAGTCGCACGTTGATCTGCAGGACGACCGATTAAGCTTTTTGTTAATGTTACTTTAACTTGTGCCATTATTGGTCTCCTTATTAACCGTAAATTTCTTCAAGAGTTTTGCCACGAAGTGCAGCCACGTCTTGAGCTCGTTTTAATTGAGCTAAACCTTCTAGTGTTGCGCGAACCATGTTGTTAGGATTAGAAGATCCTAAGGATTTAGTCAAGATGTTACGAACACCAACTAATTCCAATACGGCACGCACTGGGCCACCAGCGATAACTCCAGTACCTTCTGCAGCTGGTTTCAAGAATACACGACCTGCGCCGAATGTTCCTGTAACTGTATGAGGGATTGTACCATTTTTAATAACAACATGAATAAGGTTTTTCTTAGCATCATCAATGCCTTTACGGATTGCATCAGGTACTTCCGCAGCTTTACCTAAGCCAACACCTACATGACCGTTGCCGTCACCAACAACTACAAGGGCGCTGAAGGAAAAACGACGACCACCTTTAACAACTTTGGCTACGCGGTTGATGAATACTACTCTTTCTTTAAGATCAAGAGTTGTGTAATCAATTCTTGCCATGTCTATAGTTCCTCCTTCTTAGAATTTTAAGCCTGCTTCACGAGCACCTTCTGCAAGGGCTGCTACACGACCATGATAAATGTAACCACCGCGGTCAAATACTACTGTATCGATACCTGCAGCAATTGCTTTTTTCGCAACAGCTTCACCAACTGCTTTAGCAGCAGCTACGTTACCGCCGTAGGAAAGATTTAATTCTTTATCTTGAGAGCTAGCAGATACTAATGTTTTGCCAGCTACGTCATCAATGACTTGAGCATAAATATTGCTTAAAGAACGATATACGTTCAAGCGAGGACGTGCAGCCGTACCGGAAATGTGACGACGTAAACGTAAATGACGTTTTGCACGAGCAATTTTGCGTTTGGATGTTCCTGCCAAGATGTCCACTCCTTTCTAATGTAAACTGTTATTACTTACCTTTAGCGCCAGCTTTACCTGCTTTACGACGAACAACTTCGCCTTCGTAACGGATACCTTTACCTTTGTAAGGTTCTGGTTTTCTCCATTTACGAATATCAGCTGCTACTGCACCAACAACTTCTTTGTCAGCACCAGAAACAACGATTTTATTAGGAGCTGGGACATCGATTGTAATACCAGCAGGAGCTTCCATCTCTACTGGATGGGAGAAGCCCAATGTTAAAGCAAGTTTGTTACCTTGCTTAGCCGCTCTGTAACCAACGCCATTGATTTCTAAAGTTTTAGTAAAGCCTTCATGTACGCCTGTTACCATATTTGCAACAAGAGCACGAGTTAAACCGTGTAAAGAACGGTGTTCTTTTCCATCGCTAGGACGAGTTACTGTGATTACATTTTCTTCAACAGCAATGTTAATATCCGGATGGAAAGTACGAGTTAATTCACCTTTTGCACCCTTAACCGTTAACGTATTCTCGTTTTGAGATACTGTTACGCCAGCTGGGATCTCGATAGGCATTCTACCGACACGTGACATTCTTTCTACCTCCTATTGCTATGATTACCAAACGTAAGCGATTACTTCGCCACCTAAGCCTTCTTTACGAGCTTGTTTGTCGCTCATAATGCCTTTAGATGTAGAAATAACTGCAATACCTAAACCACCAAGTACGCGAGGAAGTTCTTCCTTTTTCGCGTATACACGTAGACCTGGTTTAGAGATACGTTTAATACCGGTAATTACTTTTTCATTATTAGAACCATATTTCAATGTTACTTTTAAAGTAGCATGTTTTTCATTTTCAATTGTTTCAACTTCCTTAACGAAACCTTCGTCTTTAAGGATAGCTAAAACAGCAGCCTTCATTTTAGAAGCAGGGATTTCAACTGTTTCATGAAGTGCAGAGTTTGCATTACGGATGCGAGTCAGCATATCCGCAATCGGATCTGTCATTACCATCTTCTAAAAACCTCCTCTCGTTATCCTATTACCAACTAGCTTTTTTCACGCCAGGGATTTGTCCTTTGTACGCCAATTCACGGAACGCAATACGGCTAATACCGAATTTGCGTATATAACCATGAGGACGACCTGTTAAGTTGCAACGGTTGTGCAAGCGTGTTGGGGATGCGTTGGCAGGTAATTTGGATAAACCTTCATAATCGCCTGCTGCTTTTAACGCTTCGCGTTTTGCTGCATATTTTGCAACGATACGTGCACGTTTTTTCTCACGTTCGATCATAGATTTTTTAGCCATCTATCGTTTCCTCCTAATTATTTTTCAAAAGGCATGCCGAATTGTGCCAATAATTCACGAGCTTCTTCGTCAGTGTTAGCTGTTGTTACGAAGATAATATCCATACCTGTTACTCGTTCTACTTGATCGTATTCGATTTCAGGGAAGATTAATTGCTCTTTTAGGCCCAATGCATAGTTACCACGACCATCAAACGCTTTAGCGCTGATACCACGGAAGTCACGCACGCGAGGCAATGCCGCATTAATCAATTTATCGAGGAATTCATACATGCGTTCGCCACGAAGAGTTACTTTTGTGCCAAGAGGCATACCTTCACGAACTTTAAAGTTCGCAATGGATTTTTTCGCGCGAGTTACGACTGGTTTTTGACCAGCGATAATTTCTAAATCTTTAACAGCTGCGTCCAATGCTTTGGAGTTACCAACAGCATCGCCTACGCCGATATTGATTACGATTTTTTCTAATTTAGGAATTTCCATTACGTTGCCATATTGGAATTTCTCTTGTAAAGCCTTCTTAATTTCAGAAGTATATTTTTCTTGTAAACGAGACATTTGTAAAAGACCTCCTTTCCTTATCAATTAAAGTTTAGCGCCACTTTTAACAGCTACACGAACTAAAGAACCATTTCCCTCAACTTTTTTAGTACGAGTTGGAACTTTTTGTTCAGGATCTAACACCATTACATTGGATACATGGATTGTACCTTCTTTTTCAATGATGCCACCTTGAGGGTTCGCTTGGCTAGGTTTTGTATGACGTTTAACTAGGTTAAGACCTTTTACAGTTACTCGTTCTTTTTTGATATCAACAGCGATGATTTCGCCTTGTTTACCTTTTTCCTTGCCGGAGATAACAACAACTGTATCACCTTTTTTAACATGTAGTTTTTGGGACATGTTGAGCTCCTCCTTCTTATAACACTTCTGGAGCAAGGGAGATAATTTTCATGAAATCTTTTTCACGAAGTTCTCTTGCTACAGGTCCGAAAATACGAGTTCCGCGAGGGCTTTTGTCGTCTTTAATAACTACAGCAGCGTTCTCATCGAAACGGATATAGGAACCATCTTGACGACGGATGCCTTTTTTAGAACGAACAATAACGGCTTTTACAACGTCGCCTTTCTTGACAACGCCACCGGGTGATGCATCTTTTACAGAAGCAACGATTACGTCACCAATATTGCCAAATTTACGGTAAGAACCGCCCATCACTTGGATGCACATAATGCGTTTCGCACCAGTGTTATCGGCAACATTCAAAATTGTTTGTTGCTGGATCATGACTTTTCCTCCTTACATCACTGATTATTTTTGTCTTTCAATAATTTCTACAACTCTCCAACGTTTATCTTTAGATAATGGACGAGTTTCTACGATTTTTACGATATCGCCAACTAAGCATTCGTTATTTTCATCATGAGCTTTAAAACGTTTGCTTGTTACCATTGGCTTGCTATATAATTCGTGAGGTACTTTACGATCGATTTGTACAACAACTGTTTTGTCCATTTTGTTGCTTACAACTTTACCTACACGTGCTTTTCGTACATTTCTTACTTCTGCCACGACTTTAAGCCTCCTATTCAATCCAAACAAAATTTGTTATTATGCGTTACCTTTAATTTCTTCTTCTCGTTGTACAGTTTTGATACGAGCGATAGTTTTTTTAACTTCACGGATACGCATTGGATTTTCTAATTGACCAGTAGCGAGTTGAAAACGTAGGTTAAACAACTCTTCTTTCAATTCGGAAACTTTAGTGTTCAACTCGGCAGCGCTCAAATTGCGAATGTCATTAACCTTCATTTACGTCACCACCCAATTCTTTACCCTTAACAACGAACTTCGTTTTGATTGGAAGTTTATGGCTTGCAAGACGCATAGCTTCGCGAGCCACTACTTCTGGAACGCCGTTCATTTCAAACATTACACGTCCTGGGCGAACTACTGCTACCCATTTTTCTGGAGAACCTTTACCGGAACCCATACGAACGCCTGCTGGTTTTGCAGTGATTGGTTTATCAGGGAAAATTTTAATCCAAACTTTACCACCACGTTTAATGTAACGTGTCATAGCAATACGGGCTGCTTCGATTTGACGGTTTGTGATCCAAGATGGCTCTAATGCTACTAAACCGAAATCACCATGAGCAACTTTGTTACCACGCATTGCACGGCCTTTCATACGACCGCGGAATTGTTTACGATGTTTTACGCGCTTTGGAATTAGCATTAGTTGTCACCTTCTTCCTTTTTAGATGTTTGTTTAGCTTCTGGCAAAACTTCACCTTTGTAGATCCATACTTTAATACCGATGCAACCATATGTTGTATGTGCTTCTGCTGTTGCATAGTCGATATTTGCACGAAGTGTATGAAGTGGAATGGAACCTTCACGGTAAGATTCGCTACGAGCGATCTCTGCACCGCCAAGACGACCGGATACCATTACTTTGATACCGTTAGCGCCTAAACGCATAGTGCGACCTACTGCTTGTTTCATTGCACGACGGAAGCTTACACGGCGTTCCAATTGACTAGCAATGCTTTCAGCAACAAGTTGAGCTTCCATGTCTACTTGTTTAATTTCAGCAATGTTTACATCGATTTGTTTATCTGTAAAACGTTTTAACTCTTTACGGATATCTTCGATACCTTGTCCACCTTTACCAATAACCATACCTGGTTTAGCTGTGTGGATAGTTACTTTAATACGTTTATTTGTACGCTCAATTTCAATGCGGGAAATACCAGCAATGAAAAGTGTTTTCTTCAAGAAAGTACGAATTTTTACGTCTTCATGAAGGTTAGATGCGAAATCTTTATCAGCATACCATTTTGCGTCCCAATCTTTTACGATACCAACACGCAAGCCATGTGGATTTACTTTTTGACCCACTCTGTTTCCCTCCTTCGATTAAGCTCTTTCTTTAACAACTACTGTTACGTGGCTAGAACGTTTCAAAATTTTGAAAGCCTGTCCACGGGAACGAGGATGAATGCGTTTCATTGTTGGGCCTTGATCAACAAAGATCTCGGACACATAAAGATTATCTACATTCATATCAAAATTGTGTTCTGCATTTGCAATAGCAGATGTCAAAACTTTAGTTACTACATCGGCGCCAACTTTCGGAGTAAACTTCAAGATGGCAAATGCTTCGCCGATGTTTTTACCGCGCACTAAATCTGCAACGATGCGGATTTTACGAGGCGCAATACGAATATGTCTAGCGATTGCTTTTGCTTCCATGTTAAATCCTCCTATTTTCTGCCTGTAGATTTTTCGTCCTTACCATGACCTTTATAAGTACGTGTAGGAGCGAACTCACCTAATTTATGACCTACCATATCTTCTGTAATGAATACAGGTACATGTTTGCGACCATCATGCACAGCAATCGTATGGCCTACAAATTGTGGGAAAATAGTAGATGCACGGGACCAGGTTTTTACTACTTTTTTATCATTAGTTTCATTTAAGGCATCAATTTTTTTCAGAAGAGATTCTGCAACAAAAGGGCCTTTTTTAATTGATCTGGACACTGTTATATCTCCTTCCTATATCCTATTTTGTACGACGTTTAACGATTAACTTGCTAGAAGCTTTTTTCTTGTCGCGAGTTTTAACGCCATGAGCTGGTTTACCCCAAGGTGTAACAGGATGTTTACGACCAACTGGAGATTTACCTTCACCACCACCATGAGGATGGTCACAAGGGTTCATTGTAACCCCGCGGTTGCCAGGACGAATGCCTAACCAACGTTGACGGCCAGCTTTACCAATAGTGATATTTTCATGGTCAATGTTAGATACAACACCTACTGTAGCACGGCATTCTACGCGTACACGACGAAGTTCACCAGATGGTAAACGAAGTAATGCATAGTTGCCTTCTTTCGCCATTAATTGAGCGGAAGTACCAGCAGAACGAACGATTTGTCCGCCTTTACCGATTTTCATTTCGATGTTGTGTACTTGAGTACCCAATGGGATATTAGCCAATGGTAATGCATTACCTGGTTTAATATCGGATTCAGGACCGGAGTAAACTACATCACCCACTTTAAGACCATGTGGAGCAATGATATAACGTTTTTCACCATCTGCATAGTTTAACAATGCAATACGAGCACTACGGTTAGGATCGTATTCGATTGTAGCTACGCGAGCTGGGATATTATCTTTAGTACGTTTGAAGTCAATAATACGGTATTGACGTTTATGACCGCCACCTTGATGACGTACTGTCATTTTACCAGTGTTATTACGACCACCTTTAGAAGTTACTTTTGCGAGCAAGGATTTTTCAGGTTTGCTTGCTGTAATTTCAGTAAAGGCAGACACTGTCATAAACCGACGACCAGCGGAGTACGGTTTAAATGATTTAATTGCCATTATTGGGCCTCCTTACTAGACTCTTATACACCTTCAAATAATTCAATAGTTTCGCCAGCTTTTAGAGTTACGATAGCTTTTTTATAATCGCTACGTTTACCCATTGTGCGACCCATGCGTTTAGTTTTTCCTAATACACGGATAGTGGCTACTTTTTCTACTTTTACGTTGAAGATAGATTCAACAGCTTTACGGATTTCTACTTTGTTCGCATTCAAAGGAACTTGGAAAGTGTATTTGTTTTCTTGCATTAACAAAGTTGTTTTTTCTGTAATGATTGGACGAATTAATACATCAAATTTGTTCATTATCCAAGCACCTCCTCAATTTTTGCAATAGCACCTTCAGCGATGAAGAGTTTGTCGTGATGCAATAAATCGAAGATATTAATGTTCGTGTATGGAAGAGCTTTCACACCTTGAATGTTACGAGCAGATAATTCCACATTTACATCACCATCAGTGATGAAAAGAACTTTTGCGTCACCTACTTGGAAGTTATTAAGAATATTTAATACTTCTTTAGTTTTTGGTGCAGCTAATTTCAATTCGTCGATTACGAACAATTCGCTGTTATTTACTTTATCAGATAATGCAGATTTAACTGCTAAGCGTCTAGCTTTACGAGGCATAGCTTTATAGTAGCTACGTGGTTGTGGACCAAACGTGATACCACCACCTACCCAAATTGGGGAACGGCTAGAACCAGCACGAGCACGGCCTGTACCTTTTTGTCTCCAAGGTTTTTTACCGCCACCGCGTACTTCTCCTCGAGTTTTAGTTGCATGTGTACCAAGTCGTTCGTTAGATAATTGACGAACTACGGCTTGATGCATAACAGCAGCGTTTACTTCAACACCGAATACTGCATCATTCAACTGGATTTCGCCGACTTTAGCGCCGGACATGTTGTATTTAGTTACTGTTGGCATTATGTATCCTCCTTTCGACAATTAGTTATTTAACAGGTTTTACTGTGTTGCGAACCATCACTAGGCTACCTTTAGCACCAGGGATGCCACCTTTGATTAATAAAAGGTTACGTTCAGTATCAACTTTTACAACAGATAGACGTTGTACAGTAACTCTGCCACCACCCATTTGTCCAGGAAGTTTTTTACCTTTAAATACTTTACCGCCGCCACCGGAGATCATTGGACCGATGGAACCTGGTTCACGATGAGATTTGGAACCATGAGTTTCAGGACCACGGCTAAAGTTATGACGCTTAATTGTACCAGCGAAACCTTTACCTTTACCTGTACCCACAACATCTACTAGCTCACCTTCTGCGAAGATATCAGCTGCCAGAGTTTGGCCCACTGTGTAATCAGTTGCTTCAGCAAGGCGAAGTTCACGAAGATATTTAACTGGCGCAACGCCGGCTTTATCGAACTGGCCTTTTACAGGTTTAGTTAAATGTTTTTCTTTAATGGAACCGTATCCAAGCTGTACTGCATTGTAACCGTCGGATTCAACAGTTTTTACTTGCACTACTACGCTAGGTGTAGTTTCCACTACAGTGACAGGAACTAGTTTGCCTTCAGTAGTGAAGACTTGAGTCATTCCTAACTTTTTACCCAAAATAGCTTTAGACATAATCGCACCTCCTTATTTCTTATAATTTTATTTCAATAGATACACCAGCTGGCAAATCAAGGCGAGTGATTGCATCTACTGTTTTCGAATTTGGTTCAATAATTTCTACTAAGCGTTTATGTGTACGCATTTCGAATTGTTCACGAGAATCTTTGTTAACATGTGGAGAACGAAGAATCGTGAAAATGTTTTTTTCTGTAGGCAATGGAATTGGTCCAGAAACCAATGCGCCATTGCGTTTTGCAACGTCTACAATACGTTGAGCACTTTGATCCAATGCTTTGTGATCATATGCTTTCAAGCGAATACGGATTTTTTGTTGTTTTGCCATTGTTATATATCTCCCTTCGTCCATTTCCAGAATGAACTGCTCCATAGAAATTCTCCCTCGCGAGGGCAACCTTCTATATCATAGTTTATACACAACCTAAGAGCGGCAAGTTTGCCGCTCCTTGATTGCACGGTTTATATAGATAATCTTTCAGTCAGATTATGCTTCGATAGCTGTAACAACACCAGCGCCTACTGTATGGCCACCTTCGCGAATCGCGAAACGTAAACCTTCT
>NZ_RQVF01000011.1:0-3245 GCF_003992235.1 Veillonella sp. 3913
TAATTTATGATTTGGTCTCTTAGAGTTGACTCTAAGGGTTAGACCAAGCACATAGATTCTCTAAATTAACTTATAAGGTGAGAGCATCCGAAAGGATGACTCTAAAGCAAAAGACATAACCATATGTCACTATCAAGTAAAGATAGTAAGGGCATACGGTGGATGCCTTGGCTATACTGGCCGAAGAAGGACGCGGTAAGCTGCGAAAAGCTACGGAGAGGTGCAAGCGACCATTGACCCGTAGATATCCGAATGGGGGAACCCGGCAGAGTAAAGCTCTGTCACCCATACCAAAGAGTATGAGGAGGGCACCTGGGGAACTGAAACATCTAAGTACCCAGAGGAAAAGTAATCAAACGAGATTCTCTTAGTAGCGGCGAGCGAACGGGGAAGAGCCCAAACCGGACTGGTTCGCCAGACCGGGGTTGAGGACTGCTAACAAGCATAAATGGGATAGACGAACCGACTTGGAACGGTCGGCCGAAGAAGGTGAAAGCCCTGTAGTCGAAATCCTGCATATGTGGAGCAGTATCCAGAGTACCACGAGACACGTGAAACCTTGTGGGAAGCAGGGGGGACCACCCTCCAAGGCAAAATACCAGTATGGACCGATAGCGCATAGTACCGTGAGGGAAAGGTGAAAAGCACCCCGGGAGGGGAGTGAAAGAGAACCTGAAACCGTATGTCTACAAACAGTCGAAGACCGTATAATTGCAGGTCGACGGCGTGCCTATTGAAGAATGAACCGGCGAGTTACTGTCACTAGCGAGGTTAAGCGGAAAACGTGGAGCCGAAGCGAAAGCGAGTCTGAATAGGGCGAGGAGTTAGTGGTAGTAGACCCGAAACCGTAGTGATCTATCCATGGCCAGGTTGAAGCACAGGTAAAATTGTGTGGAGGACCGAACTCGTGAGCGTTGAAAAGCTTTGGGATGAGTTGTGGATAGGGGTGAAATGCCAATCGAACACGGAGATAGCTGGTTCTCCCCGAAATAGCTTTAGGGCTAGCCTCATGGTAAAGAGTATAGGCGGTAGAGCTCTGATCGGGCTAGGGCCCACACCGGGTACCGAACCTAGTCAAACTACGAATGGCTATACTTATACATGGGAGTCAGACTATGAGTGATAAGGCCCATAGTCAAGAGGGAAACAGCCCAGACCACCGACTAAGGCCCCCAATGCTGCATTAAGTGGCAAAGGATGTGGAGTTTCCAAAACAACCAGGATGTTGGCTTAGAAGCAGCCACCATTTAAAGAGTGCGTAATAGCTCACTGGTCGAGAGACTCTGCGCCGAAAATGTCCGGGGCTAAAATGCAGAGCCGAAGTCGTGGCAATGGTAGCAATACCATTGGGTAGGGGAGCGTTCTTATTGGATTGAAGCAGTACCGGAAGGAGCTGTGGACTGGTAAGAAGTGAGAATGCCGGTATGAGTAGCGAAAAGAAAGGTGAGAATCCTTTCCACCGAAAGCCTAAGGGTTCCTGAGCAACGATCGTCGTCTCAGGGTAAGTCGGGACCTAAGCCGAGGCGGAAAAGCATAGGCGATGGACAACAGGTTGAAATTCCTGTACTAGTATGAATTGTTTGATCGATGGAGTGACGCAAACAGGTAGGTTAGCATGCGATTGGAAGTGCATGTTTAAGCGTGTAGGTTGAGTGATAGGTAAATCCGTTACTCTAAAAGCTGAGGCGTGATGACGAGCTCATAAGAGCGAAGTAATTGATCCTAAGTTGCCGAGAAAAGCTTCTAGGTAGAGACATACTACCCGTACCAAAACCGACACAGGTAGGCGGGGAGAGAATCCTAAGGTGCGCGGGAAAACCCTCGTTAAGGAACTCGGCAAAATGCATCCGTAACTTCGGGAAAAGGATGACCCATGTAGTGTGAAAGCTTGTAACGGCTCTAGCATGAATGGGTGGCACAAGAGAGGCGCAAGCGACTGTTTACCACAAACACAGGTGCCTGCTAAAGCGAAAGCTGACGTATAGGTGCTGACACCTGCCCGGTGCTGGAAGGTTAAGAGGAGGGGTTAGGAGTAATCCGAAGCTCTGAATTGAAGCCCCAGTAAACGGCGGCCGTAACTATAACGGTCCTAAGGTAGCGAAATTCCTTGTCGGGTAAGTTCCGACCCGCACGAAAGGTGTAACGACTTGCGCACTGTCTCAACGAGGGACCCGGTGAAATTGAAGTACCTGTGAAGATGCAGGTTACCCGCGACTGGACAGAAAGACCCCATGGAGCTTTACTGTAACTTAGGATTGATTTTAGTTAATGAATGTACAGGATAGGTGGGAGACGTAGAAGCTAGGGCGCTAGTCTTAGTGGAGTCGCTGTTGGGATACCACCCTTTGATTAATTGAAATCTAACGGGAAGAGTAACGACCTTCCGGACAGTCCTAGGTGGACAGTTTGACTGGGGCGGTCGCCTCCTAAAGAGTAACGGAGGCGCCCAAAGGTTCCCTCAGAGCGGACGGAAATCGCTCGAAGAGTGTAAAGGCAGAAGGGAGCTTGACTGCGAGACCAACAAGTCGAGCAGGGACGAAAGTCGGGCTTAGTGATCCGGTGGTGCCGAGTGGAAGGGCCATCGCTCAACGGATAAAAGCTACCCTGGGGATAACAGGCTAATCTCTCCCAAGAGTCCATATCGACGGGGAGGTTTGGCACCTCGATGTCGGCTCATCACATCCTGGGGCTGAAGTAGGTCCCAAGGGTTCGGCTGTTCGCCGATTAAAGTGGTACGTGAGCTGGGTTCAGAACGTCGTGAGACAGTTCGGTCCCTATCCATCGCGGGCGAAAGAAACTTGAAGGGGGCTGCTCCTAGTACGAGAGGACCGGAGTGGACGAACCGCTGGTGTACCAATTATCCTGCCAAGGGTACAGTTGGGTAGCTACGTTCGGGACGGATAAACGCTGAAAGCATCTAAGCGTGAAACCAGCCTTGAGATGAGGTTTCTCATAGCATAAGCTAGTAAGATCCCATGTAGACGACATGGTTGATAGGCCAGGTGTGGAAGTGCTGCAAGGCATGGAGCTGACTGGTACTAATAGATCGAGGGCTTTACTTAAAGAATAAACTTGTAAGTTAATATATTATCTTTCTATGTAGTTTTCAGGGAACACCCTGACAAATTCAGTGACGATGGCTACGAGGAACCACCTGTTCCCATCCCGAACACAGTAGTTAAGCTCGTAAACGCCGAAAGTACTTGGCTGGAAACGGCCTGGGAGGATAGGAAGTTGCTGATTAA
>NZ_RQVF01000012.1:0-1159 GCF_003992235.1 Veillonella sp. 3913
ATTATGCTTCGATAGCTGTAACAACACCAGCGCCTACTGTATGGCCACCTTCGCGAATCGCGAAACGTAAACCTTCTTCAATAGCGATTGGAGTGATAAGCTCGATGTTCATAGTGATGTTATCACCAGGCATACACATTTCTGTACCTTCTGGTAAGCTGATAACGCCAGTTACGTCAGTTGTACGGAAGTAGAATTGTGGACGATAGTTGGAGAAGAATGGAGTATGACGGCCACCTTCTTCTTTTGTCAACACGTATACTTCTGCTTTGAATTTAGTGTGAGGTTTGATGGAACCTGGTTTAGCCAATACTTGACCACGTTCGATGTCTTTACGGTCGATACCGCGAAGAAGTGCCCCTACGTTGTCACCTGCTACTGCAGATTCCAAAAGTTTACGGAACATTTCAAGACCTGTAACTGTAGTGCTGGATGGTTCTTCTTGAAGACCAACGATTTCTACTACGTCACCTACGTTGATTTGACCACGTTCTACACGGCCAGTTGCTACTGTACCACGACCAGTGATTGTGAACACGTCCTCTACAGGCATCAAGAATGTTTTGTCTGTGTCACGTTCTGGAGTTGGGATGTATTCGTCAACGCGAGCCATCAATTCGTTGATTGCTTCTACGTATGTAGCGTCGCCTTCTAATGCTTTCAATGCAGAACCTGCCACAACTGGAATGTCATCGCCAGGGAATTCATAGCTGGAAAGCAATTCACGGATTTCCATTTCTACTAATTCTAATAATTCTTCATCGTCAACCATGTCTTTTTTGTTCATGAATACAACGATAGCTGGTACACCAACTTGGCGAGCTAACAAGATGTGCTCACGAGTTTGTGGCATAGGGCCGTCAGCTGCAGATACAACTAGGATAGCGCCGTCCATTTGAGCAGCACCAGTGATCATGTTTTTAACATAGTCAGCATGGCCTGGGCAGTCAACGTGTGCATAGTGACGAGTGTCTGTTTCGTACTCTACGTGTGCAGTGTTGATTGTGATACCGCGTTCACGTTCTTCTGGAGCTTTGTCGATCATGCTGTAGTCTTGGAAGTCAGCTTGACCTTTTTCAGCAAGAACTTTAGTGATTGCTGCTGTTAAAGTAGTTTTACCATGGTCAACGTGACCGATAGTACCAATGTTAACGTGTGG
>NZ_RQVF01000013.1:0-419 GCF_003992235.1 Veillonella sp. 3913
GTCGTAACAAGGTAGCCGTATCGGAAGGTGCGGCTGGATCACCTCCTTTCTAGGGAGACATACACTAGCACAAGATGTTAGATGTCACACTAGGTCGACACTTTGGTTACCTTTATTGTTCAGTTTTGAGAGGTCAACTCTCAAAAGTTAGTATTGACAAGCAGTAAAATGCTTTATATACTTACTAAGCACTATTTTCTAAGAAAATCGATGCATAACAAGGAAAATGAATGAGTCGAAGCGTAATGGTAATTACGTGAGACAAGCAGAATGAGTTTGACGAAGTTAGGCGCGATTTTATAGAAAATGAACTTGTTCTTTGAAAACTGCATAGAAGATAATAATTTATGATTTGGTCTCTTAGAGTTGACTCTAAGGGTTAGACCAAGCACATAGATTCTCTAAATTAACTTATAAGG
>NZ_RQVF01000014.1:0-259 GCF_003992235.1 Veillonella sp. 3913
GTCGTAACAAGGTAGCCGTATCGGAAGGTGCGGCTGGATCACCTCCTTTCTAGGGAGACATACACTAGCACAAGATGCTAGATGTCACACTAGGTCGACACTTTGGTGTAATGGATAGACGTAGCATATGCGCTAGCTGTATCCAACCTTAATTGTTCAGTTTTGAGAGATTATCTCTCATTTGTAGGCCTATAGCTCAGCTGGTTAGAGCGCACGCCTGATAAGCGTGAGGTCGGTGGTTCAAGTCCACTTAGGCCTA
>NZ_RQVF01000015.1:0-252 GCF_003992235.1 Veillonella sp. 3913
AGGCCTATAGCTCAGCTGGTTAGAGCGCACGCCTGATAAGCGTGAGGTCGGTGGTTCAAGTCCACTTAGGCCTACCAGTGCCTTTCTTCGATGAAGAAGAGCTAATATATTAAGTCCTATCTTAAGATGGAAGAAATTCCTAATAAGGATAGATTCCGAATACAAGATAGACTCACATGGGGGCGTAGCTCAGTTGGGAGAGCACCTGCCTTGCAAGCAGGGGGTCAGGAGTTCGAATCTCCTCGTCTCCAC